>JADFYG010000129.1 GCA_015233155.1 Candidatus Rifleibacteriota bacterium | reverse complement strand
ACCGATTTTGCTGACGTCAAGACCATACTGACTGAACGTGGTCTGGCAACGATCGGATTCGGCATCGGCCGGGGAGATAACCGGATCGAGGAGGCAGCGCAGACAGCCCTACAAAATAAATTGATTGAAAAGCCTCTCAATGAGGCACAAGGCTATCTGTTCTGGATATGCGTTTCACGTAACGATGGCATTTTCGACATACATCGGTTGTGCTCAATTGCCGAGAAGGGCATCAACGGCGGGGCAAACATAGTCTATTCAGGAATCATCGATGAATCATTAGATAATGACACCATCGCCCTCGGCATCGTGGCGACTGGCTTCCCGAAAGAGGCCGAAGACGGGCAAACTGCCGACCGTGCCTTGAGCAGACGTATGCAGATCATTAAACTGCTGAATGGAGTGCGGAACCAGACCGGCAGGGGGAACTGCCAATGCACGAAATATGTCGCCTGACGCCGTACATGGCATGGAAACGCGATGCGAACGACAATGGAGCGTGAACTTCGAATTTCAGGGAACCCTTGTCCTGGAGGCTGAGCTTTTGAATGTCGGCGCCCGGGCAAGGCTTTTCCGGACCACACCTTCTATCGATGGAATAACAAATCGACGACCGCTGTGGTTCCTGACAGTGAATGTCAGGCCTCCGCTCGTTATGCGATCCGGACTGATGCGTCAGCTTCCGGATCTCCTTTTCGACAAGGATGCGGTGCGGCACGATTCCCTCGATTCATTCCTCCGTGCCCCGATGTCACTGATCCGCTTCGACAATCCGGATATCAAGGGCTCAAAGCTGGCTGATCCGGAAGAAGTCACCAGTTCCCTTCTCGAAATTCAGCGTCATCTCATAACGTTGCTTCTTCCCGTCGCGGCTGAAACCGCAGCCTTGTTCCCGTCCGGAAGCTCGATGCGCTGGTGGATATATGAGCTTATCGCCAACGATGAGAGCGGCCGCATGGCACAGATGGCGAAGGTGTGTCCGGGTGTACTGATACTCGCCATGGCAATCCAGGCAAGTCATCCGGCAAAGATGAGCGAGCTTCTCGATATGACTGCAGCTGGAGTGAAGCTCGGAAAAATCCTGGACACGGCATCCGAAATCTTCGCCACGGGTCCCAAGGCCTCTGAGTTGGGACAAATTCAGCGGATACGGATTGCCCGGGCCGGGCCCTTCGTTCCGCCTTCCCTGCTCATGAGCGTTCCGGACGGAGGGATCGTGCCCGAGGACATTCCAGACGATCCGAAAGACAACCTGGCCTGGTTCAAAGCCCAGATAATTGCTGAGGAAAGGGCGAACAATTTACTTGCCGGTCCTTGTCTGAAGAGTTTTATGGCCTTCATCTCGCGTCATGCGGTCGAATTGTGGAGAATTGCCAAAACAGCGCGTATGTCCTTTGAGCAATTGATCACACAGCTCTGTGATTATGCACGGGCGACGGACCGATACCCCGGGCGCACCACCTCGCCGGAGAAACTACTCCAGGAAAGCCGCCAATGGCACGATCGACAGGAATACCTGAGGCTCCGGATGCCGCCGGAACGTCGAGGGGAAGCGTCGCGGGAGATTTCCCCCGAACAACCACTGGATCCAGGGCCGATCGGTGCTTTCCAAACATGGAAACTCGGTGAAGATGTCATCCGCTTCCTTCCAACCGCCGGCGATCTTCTGGAAGAATCCAGACGCATGCATCATTGCGTGGCTTCGTATGCATCGAAGGCAATCCAGGGAAATACACATATCTTCCACGCCGAGATCGCGGGAGAGCCGTCGACGATCGAACTATCCTTCAGCAACGGAAAACCCACCCTGAGACAGGCTGCGGGTATAAAGAACAAAAAGCCGCGGGAAGAGGCCATGAATACGATCAAGCTCTGGTTCGAAGACCTGTTTATGGCTCTGATGGCCTCAACTCGCGGCACCACACCGAGACTGAACGGTCAGTTCGAAGGGCCTCTTACGGCGCTGAAAAGTTGAACCGTAATCGTCTCATAACGGCCATTGAATAGATTTTACCGGCTTTCTAATTTGCATCGAAGTCTTTGTATTCCTATTGAATGTTGCGTTGAATATTGCGGCAAATGATTGTCTTATCCGTTATAATACGGCGAAAGCGAGGGGCACATGTCTAATATACGATTGTCCAAGTCAAAGATAATGCAGGGCCTGCAGTGCCAGAAAATGCTGTGGCTGACGATTCACAAACCTGAATTGGCAGAGATGTCGCAGCAGACGAATGATATTTTGCAAGGTGGCCTGCACGTCCATGAAGTCTTTCGCGGTCTTTATCCGGATGGCATCCTTATCGATGGTGACAATGGATTGGGGGAAGCTATTGCCGCCACCAGCCAGCATCTTTCCGAAGGGGTGCAGCGTCTGTTCGAGGCAACATTCGAGCATGAAGATGTTCTGATCCGGGCTGACCTTCTCGAGAAGAGCGACAAGGATTTTTGCGTATTCGAGGCAAAATCATCAACAAGTGTTAAAGATTATCATTTACAGGACGCCGCCATTCAGTACTGGGTGATCGCCGGTAATAATCTGCCGATCAAGTCATTTCATATTTCGTACATCAACAACCAGTTTGTTTATCCGGGGAATTCTGATTATCAAGGCCTTTTCGCCCACGAAAATATTACCTCTCATATTTTGTCCCTGGTGTCCGAAGTGCCGGATCTCGTCAAGATCTGCCGGAAAACCCTTTCCGGGCCTGAACCTGCAATCGCGCCTGGCTGCCAATGTTCCTCGCCATGGGACTGTCCTTATGCTCAATACTGCTCTCCTCCACGCCCCGAGGAACCATACGCAATAAGCACGCTGCCGGGATCCAGGCGCGTCGTCGAGGAACTGCAGGCCGAGGGATATACAAACATTCTTCAGGTTCCTGTTGATCGACTTCGTCTGGAAAAGCATATCCGGATATGGAATGCTGTTCATAACCAGGCCCCGCAAGTGAGCCCGGAATTACCTGAACAGTTGAAGGCCATGGCGTTTCCTCGCTATTACCTTGATTTTGAAACAATAGGTTTCGCGGTACCCATCTGGGAAGGCACGCGTCCTTATCAGCAAATCCCCTTTCAGTATTCGATCCATAAGCAAGAAAATGGCGATCAGATTAATAGTCACGAATTTCTCGAAATCGACGGGAAGCTGCAGATAAGACACTTGGCGGACCAGATGATTCACGATCTGGGAGCTTCCGGCCCCATTCTTATCTACAGTCCATTCGAGCGCCGGATGATCAGACTACTGATCGATTTCCTCCCGGACCTGAAACCATCTCTGGAAGCCCTGCTCACTCGAACGGTAGATCTTCTGGCACTCATGAGAAGGTATTACTATCATCCGGCCATGGCGGGTTCATGGTCCATTAAAACCGTGCTCCCTGCGATCGCTCCAGATTTGTCCTATGATAAGCTGGACGAGGTGAATAACGGGATCGCGGCCCAATCCGCCTTTCTCGAAGCAATCCACCCCGACACGACCGGCGAACGTCGGGAGTCACTGAGGAAGAATATGCTGACTTATTGCGGGTTAGACACACTCGGCATGCTTAGAATCGTCCAGCATTTTACCTGATATCATTGCGCCCGTCCCTCTTGCTAATCCTTCAATACATTCGGGAGATAGGGGTTATAATCGGAACTTGTTCAGAATGCTGATCGACGCCTTTAAACATTCTATTTCGGATATCTACAAACGTGTGGATTCACTGACACTCGCAACCGATACAGTTGCAGGTGTAATTTGAGCATCGTTGGTATCTATCAGGCTCTTAATCCGCCGAAGTTCATTCTTAATTCGTTCAATACTCACTGCGATATCCTTTTCATCCGTTGGATAAGAAGGTGGAATAAGAGATGAATCAGATACTTCCATTTTGTCATCGGTGTAACGGAAACGAACGGCATCTTGATAAAAATAGATCTCAACGCTGCCTGCATTCAGCACCGTCGGTTCACCACGATAATATTTTTCACGCCCATCCACACAATTCCATTGCGGAGTCTCGATATCAATCGATGAGTCAGCATCCAGGAGCCCGGCTATTACCCTGTTGCGATAGGTCTCAATCTCAATGGCATTTGGCACATTTGATTTGTAATACAAGAAAATATTTCCGCCATAATATCTTTGTAATTTTCTCGTTTCTGAAACTGCGCCCGAAGCATCGTGCTCCCTCAGAAGCGTGACATCCTTCACAAGTCGCTTTTGCCATAGTGACTTCACTGAACATGACTCACAAATTTCTTCGAGTACCGATCTGTAGGTTTTGCCTGCTTTACAGCTAGCAATGACAGATTGCATAGCCTTTTGAACATCGGGACGCTTCAGCAAAAGGCGCCAGTTCGTTTTTTCATCCTTAAATTCCTCTTATAGGTTTTCTGCACACACTTAATCTCAGTGTTGGGCATATTACCCCGCGTGGGAATGAGCCAGTAAGAAATGAGAAGCTGTAATCTATTTATACCGGTTCAGTGCGGCTTCCAGGTAATCTTTTATATCTTTCGCAAACCAGAGGGGCGCGAGCACTTTCACGGTATCTCCGAGCATCAGAATTTTCTGGGATAATTCGAAATTCGGAACAACTCTGAGTTTGATCAAGAGCTCTTTTTCGTTGTCCTCGAGAATTTTCTGGCTTCGATGCCACGGCAAAGATTTTATATATTTCCCTTGGATTGGGTCGAAACTCAGAACAACATCCTCCGGTGCCCCGGCCGAATAGGTGAGACCGATCGTCTGAGAAAAGACTTTCCGCTCGTCACCCGTAATCGCATCACAAGCTTTATCCGTAACAGTGAGGTCTTTTATTCGATCAAGTCCGAATGACCAGAGTTCCGACACTCCCTTAACTCGTCCAACAAGATAAAACCGATTCTGGTATTCCTTCAAAAAACATGGACTAACTGTAAATTTCCACGTTTTTCCCGAGTGATAGTTCTCATGCTCGAATTTAACTAGACGACGTTTTCGTATAGCGGCCAATAGCGGACGAATATGTTGAAGGCCATGCAGACATCCTCTTGAATCGAATTCGATGCAGCTGATTATTTCCTTTCCTTCTCTGATGCTCTCGGCAATAAGATCGGCAGTAGTCATAATTTCAAGGAGGCGGAAGAACGACTCGTTATTGAGACTGGACTCCTCGTCGATGAAATACCCGTTTCTGGTTCGGTCGTAGCTGATATCGATTCCGAACTCGTTACGGATTGCCTGGATATCACGGTCAATCGTTCGTTTCGAAACGGCGATGTCATAAGACGCCATATGGGTCTGAATATCTTTAAATGATGGAAGTCGTTTCCCTCTGACCTTTTCGATTATATGAGAGTAACGGTTGAGTATTTCATATGATGCCATGTGATTATGTCCTTGAGAACAGAATTGGTCTGCGCAGGAAAGCTATAGATTGAAGAGACATTATAGAGTGACGAAATGCTGTCAGCAACATTATTTAGTTTTGCAAAGTCTGCCACTGAAATTATATCACTGGCGGATATGTTTGATGACAAAAAATGGCGGACATCGGCCTCACGATTTAAAAAAATAATGGTCAAACTGGATTTTTGATGTAGCAGATGCTTGTGTTGATTATTCAGGTCAAATGCAAAGATAGCAATCTTTTGATGACAGATAAAGCCATATAATCAAGGAACGATCGGATAAGCGGCCGTGAGCAGCTTCGCCTGCTCACGGCCGCGATAGAATAACTTATCACTTCGGAATTCGAACAAAAAACGGATCCCTTTTTTTTCCGGCTCCACAGATTTCGAAAACGATTCCGAGCTCCTGGAGTAGGAGAAGTAAAAAAGTACAATTGCATGAGTGTCCGGATGGTCTGGCTTTTGAATCATATACAGACGGTCGGAATTCTTTTAAGTCAGTCGTTGCCATTCTGTCACCCCGATGAAAATAATAGGCGTCGAAGATGTCTCGTATTCGAAGTGTAACCGTTGAGATTCCGCGACGATAACGAATCTGTTCATCGGATACAGCCACCACCTGCGATGTTCCGCCACCCGGATTGAAAAAAATGGTCTGAGGGGTAATCTTTGCCTGAATTGCAGTTCTGAATTCATCGAACCCCATTGATACTGCTCCTTTATCGATAGCGTTGCCGCCGTATTATAGACTCCATGAATCACTACCAGACCAATAATAGTCTGGAATTACGACAAATCATGTCTATGATAATTTTGCATTTTCTTCGGGCGTTCTATTTCATATAGCCAGAGAGCTTTGATATCATCCAATGTGTTATCATTCAAGAGAATTGTGAGAATTTATATGGCTCCATGAGAAACTGATTGGCGCCATGAGATAATTTCGTCCGGATTTTATAAGTAAACAGAAGCGCAATCGAGTATGTTCATGATTCTCGTTAAAGCTGGTTTCAAGGCCGCCGTGTAAAGCAATGTAAAATACATTATTGTATAAGGACAGGCACTGACGAACCGTTGCGACACTGCATGTGAAACCTACATCGGAAATGATGAAGGCAGACTAATGACAATTCACCTTGATTTTTAGCATTTTTTGCTGGAAATTAAAGTATTGCGACATGTTTAGACGTAGTCCAAAAGTATTATTATTTTAGATGTGGCTTATTCCGGCCGCATAAAAGGATTTGAAGGTAAATTTCTACAATGAGGCTAATATTATGTGCGGAGATTGCTCTGAGCATCTGAGCCTGGATTTTGTCGGTCCCGGTGTTGATCGATATTTAAACGAATTAATCGAAACGCTCCCTTATGAAGACGCAACGTTTGAGTCGAAGAAACGCAAAACGGGCGAACTTGCCAGTAATCTCAACCATTCATGGCAGGAATCCACAGAGTTTTTTTCCAGAATATCAAATGATAAAGATTTCCTTTTTTTAGTGTTCAAGAACTATAAAGAAATTCAATTAAAGTGGGCAGAGATGGAAGGCAGAGTTGCCCCGTCCTTTGAAGACTGTGCCGAAGTAGCTTTCTGTCGCCTCTTCGAACAATACCTTCTCCACGGGTTTGATCCATCCCATCTCTTGAACATCGAAACACTCCTGGGGCAGGATACAGTGTCACGTTATTTAGAAAATCAGAGAAAGGCGGAGACTGGAACTGTCTGGAAAAAAATTGGATACCGTGAGACCTTTGTAGTCCGGGAATATTGGGATGCTTTTATAAGTGCATTGAGGAGCGACTTGGGCGCCGTCGAAGCCAGGATTGAAACATATATCGAAAAATGCACGATTGGTCCTGGCGGAGGTTATCCGGATGCGACTGCCCGTTCTTCAAATAGTCTCAAGGAAAATCCAGTTTCAACCTCATCTTCATTACGATCAGTCGACTGTGAATACTGCTCTGAACACTTTTCTTCCGCCTACTTCGCAATGTCAATTCTGATCAACTTTTATACCAGTCATGAGCTATTAGCGAAACTTGCTTTGGCTCGGCCTGGAATCTGTGATTTTTACGCGAACTCTTACTGGATAGCGAGAAGAGCCTTCATTCACTGTGTACAAAACCAAGGGGTAGATTTCATCATCGGGCATTACCGGGATATCCGACTCCTGCTTATTGCCTATGCAGTTCTCAAGAGAGTGTTTTCACAACCCGATCTGAGTCGACTCGAAACTCTGGTTCAGGAAGTTGATACGGAACTCTCATGGCAAATCGGTGAGGCAGATCTTTTGCAATTTATCGATGAGGTGAAATTATAATCTCATTATTCTGGTATATCGAAAGCGACATTTAACGGCATCGTGTGACGTTCTGAAATGGCGTTTCATCATCAAATAGGCTCTTCGGACATGGTTCGGGGGCATGTCCAGCTTTTTACCGACTGTCGAACAGGTTTGCCGATCTTATCCTATATTTTAAATCACTACTGTCCGGTTTAAGACCATGATAAACAGGGCTGTTTTGGTGTACCAGCCTCGGAATCTGGGAGTATAAGGTCAGCAAACAGCGATTGAATGGGGCTCTTTTCAAAAAGTGAGATGCTCAAAATCTGTAGAATAGTGTAGGTGCTGTGTTTGATTTTCAACTCCTTCTTTACGATTGCCACAAGGATATAAGTCGAAATTGCGATCCAAACCTGTGTCTTAACCGCATTATCGGAGGTTCCATAGAATGCTTTTATCCGGAGATGCTGCTTGATCCACTTGAAGAATAGTTCGACTCGCCATCTCGACTTGTATAGGAGTGCAATCGTGATGGCTGGGAGGGTAAAATTGTTGGTCAGGAACGAAAGTCGCTTTCCCGTATCCGGATCCACAAATTTGATTCTCCTCAAAACGGCGGGATATTCTTTCGCTGGTTTGAACCCGGCAAGCACCACAACTT
>JADFYG010000128.1 GCA_015233155.1 Candidatus Rifleibacteriota bacterium | reverse complement strand
GCTTTGAATGCGGCAGTTGAGGCGGCTCGCGCAGGATCAGCCGGCGCGGGATTTGCGGTTGTTGCCGATGAAGTGAGAAACCTTGCCTTAAAGAGCGCCCAGGCCGCACAAAACACAGAAGCCTTGATAGAAGAGTCCAACAAAAATACCGAGCATGGCGTTGCCGTCACCAAAGAAGTGGTAGCTCTTTTTGAGCAAATTGTAGGCGGAGTGCAGGAAGTTTCCAGCCTTATCAAGCAACTCTCGACTTCAAGCAGGGAGCAGGCATCAGGGATTGAGCAGATAAATCTGGCAATCAACCAGATCGACCAAGCTTCTCAGCAAAATGCCACGAGCGCGGGTGAATCGGCAACTGCGGGTGAAAGTCTGACAGAGCAGACAGCGGAAATAAATCGCCAAGTCGACTTACTTTCGGCAATCATCGCCGAGAAATAATTCTATCTCGCCGACTATGGAGCCATTGCGTTGCTTTCCTTACGCTTTGCGGGACGCATTCGCTTTTGTAGTATTCTGTGAATGTCGAATTGCTGCGAATATTGCCCAAGGCGAGCGGAGAATTGTAGACTCTCCGCTCTGATTGAAAATTCCCGCTGAGTGCTCAGGGAAGAGAGCATATGGTATTGACCGACATCATGGATAAACCAGGTGCTTCCGCTGTTTCAAGTGATGAAGCCGGGCAAGAAGTTCTTGATTTTCAAGCTGAGAAACTGAAACAAGCTATCTTATATAAAGTTTTATTTGATCAGTCTATGAATGGCGAAGCTGTAGCTGACGCAGACACTGGTATTCTTCTGGAATGCAACGAAACATTGGCACGCATGGTTGGTAGATCAAGAGAAGAGTTAATTGGCCAGCCACAGACTATTTTGCATCCGCCGCAAGTGGGGAATTCATCATTTAAAAGACACCTCACAATGGGCGGGGAGACAATAGAGACGCAAATTATTACCAAAGAGGGCATTGTCAGGGATGTGGAAATTAAGTCTAATCACATCAATATCTCCGGGCGCAGACTTTTCCACGGCGAATTTCATGATATCACTGAGCGTAAGTTGGCGGAAGAGGCGCTTCGCGAGAGCGAGAGAAAGCACAGGACACTTCTTGAGACGCTTCCACAAAAGATATTTTTGAAGGATATAAATTCAGTTTATATTTCCTGCAATGAAAATTTTGCTGGAGATCTTCGGATCAGGACCGAGGAAATTGCTGGCAGAACAGATTATGACTTCTTTCCCAAAGAGTTGGCTGATAAATACAGGGGCGATGATAAAGAAGTTGTGGAGTCTGGAAAAGCAAAAGAGGTCGAGGAGAAATATATCCGAGACGGGGGGCCTGTATTTGTCCATACAATTAAAACTCCCCTAAAAGATGGGCAAGGGAATATTATTGGGGTGTTAGGTATATTCCATGACATCACCAAGCGAAAGAAAGCGGAAGAGGCATTGCGTGAGAGCGAAGAACGCTATCGACAGCTTTTTGAACACGCTCCCTTTGGAATCGGACTTGCAACACTGGATGGGAAAGTGTTGGCGGCGAATAAAATGATGGATCTCATCATGGGATGCTCGACTGAGGAGTTGAAAGCAGTTAATCTCGCCAATACATATGTGAATCCAAGTGACAGGGTGGAATTAATTAGTATAGTGAAAAAATTTGGACACGTAGTTGATTTCCCTACCAAATTCAAGAGAAGAGACGGAACTGAATTCGATGTCAGTTTAACAGTTGGGATTGTAGATATCGGCGGGACTGTTCTTCAAACGCAGGTGCAGGACATCACCGAGCGAAAGAAGGCGGAAGAGAAACTTCGGGAAGCTAATCGCGCTCTCGGAGCAGCCAAGGAAAAAGCGGAAGAACTGAATAGATTGAAAGATCAGTTACTTCACAATACACACCATGAGCTACGAACGCCATTGAATAGCATAATGGGTTTTGCGGGAGTGATTTCTGCATCCCCGGAAGCCACGGAAAAGATACGTGATCAGGCCAAGATAATTCATAGGAGCGGGAAAAACTTATTAAACATTATTAATGATATTCTTACGCTTGCGCGAATTGATGCAGGAAGTGAGCAAATAATCAAAGTTCCAATAAATCTTTATGCAATTTTACGAGGGATTGGGGAACTCTTAGCGAAGGAGATTCAAAAGAATCAAATAGAGTTTGAAATTGAATATCCTGCAAGCTCGCCTAAGACATTTCTTGCAGACGGCGAAAAAATACAGCAAATAATATCCAATTTAACCAATAATGCAGTAAAGTTTACACAGCATGGACAAGTTAAAATAAAAGTAGATTGTGGAGAGATAATCGGCGATACTGTCGAATGCTTGATTAGTGTTTCTGATACTGGGGTTGGGATTCCGAAAGAGAAATTGCATTTACTGTTTCAGCGGTTTTCTCAGGTTGATGGAAGCTCAACTCGTAAATATGGTGGGAATGGACTGGGTTTGGCTATTTCGCAGTCATTAACCAGACTAATGGGCGGAGAGATAAAAGTCACAAGCGAATTCGGTAAGGGAACCACATTTACATTAAGAATCCCATTAACTCTTATCTTGGATTAACAAAATAATATCATTAAAGAGGCCTATCGGAATCTGCCGCTGAAGCTGATTTTGGGAAAGAGAAAGCAAGATGCCGGATTGAGCCAAAAAATCCAGACAAAAAAGAAACTCCAGATATGTTCTGGAGCCTGTGTCACGTGTAAAGATTGATGGGAGAGGCGACAATCGGATTTGAACCGATGAATAACGGTTTTGCAGACCGTTGCCTTACCACTTGGCTATGTCGCCGCGTCGATAAATAAAAGCAAGGACAAAATGGCCAGAGTCGGAATTGAACCAACGACACACGGATTTTCAGTCCGTTGCTCTACCAACTGAGCTATCTGGCCAAACAACAACGGGGTCGACGAGACTCGAACTCGCGGCCTCCTGCGTGACAGGCAGGCGTTCTAAACCGACTGAACTACGACCCCAAATACTTACTGCAGTGGGCGGTAACGGGTTCGAACCGCTGGCCACCTGCGTGTAAGGCAGGCGCTCTGCCAACTGAGCTAACCGCCCCTCACGGTTGCACACATAGTATCATTCTCGAAAATGTTTGTCAAACCTTTTTTTCTGAGTTTGCTCAGCGAGATTGATGACGCGCCTTTCTCGTAAGCGTTCAACGGGTTGTGCTAGAAGTTGACAACCTTATTCGCCTTGTGGATTGCGTCGAGTAAATCGAAATTGTTCGCCAGTTTGCCTATTCGAAGCTTACTCTTCTGGTCGAGTTTGTCGAGAGCCGGCCCAGAAACCAGTATTCGGACGCCTGTGCGCTCAATTTTTGCAAGTGGACCCAGGAGAGGGCTTCCCTCGATACAAGCCTGAACGGCATGATTCCAGAATACAAGAGTGCGCGGCAGAATCTCGCTTTCTGAGAGGGTGATTATGAAATCCTGGAAAGATGCGCGCCCAAGCGGATCGCGTGTGCCGATATACGGCGCCGTAAAAATCAATATATAGTTGGAAAGGTTGGCAGAAGGCATCCAGACGCGCTTTTCAAAAGAGGCGTCTTCGAAATATGTGAAGTTGACTTCGGCCTTAGGGGTCAGAAGAGAAGAATTCCCTTTCAGGAAACTGTGAAGGCATTATACATTAAATTGGTAAAGGCTGACAAGAAACGTAATTTTCCTTAATTCATGTGAAAGTCAGCTCATAATTCCACGTATTTTTCTTGACACCCCCAGTCCGGTATGATAGATTTCGCTTCAACTGGCTATTCGCCCCTTACCAGGGAATCGAGTATTCGGTAAAGAGAATGCAATGGAAAAATCCCTTGGTCTCACGAAAGGAGAACTTGATTCATGTTGAAGCGTTTTGTTCTGGCTCTTAGTGTTCTGTTCCTCTGTGGGGTGGCGATGAGCGCTGTTGCTGCCGATAAGGTTCTGCTCCAGTACAGCCCCAAACCCGGTACTACCACTAAATACAAGATGCATCTTAGCGGCAATACTGTTGTTACAGCTATGAAGCAGACCCAGAAGACCGATCTTGAGACCGATATGTCTATCGAGCAGAAGATCACAGGCGTTGACAAAGACGGCAACATCGATATGGCTACAACCATCACTGATGGAACCATCACCGTGAACAAGACCCCGACACCGCTTCCCGGCAATGGTCAGGTCATTCGCGTTAAGATGGCAAAGACCGGTGAAGTAAAAGAGTCTGAGGGCATGGACAATCAGACCAACTTCCAGAATATGCAGATTAAGTTCCCGGAAAAACCCGTAGGCATTGGTGAATCCTGGGATGCAGTCATCAATCCGAATCCTCAGCTTCCGATTCCGCTGAAGGTGAAATACACTCTTCTTGGTTTCGAAACCGTGGAAGGCTATGAATGCGCCAAGCTCCAGTCCACCGTTACCACCGAACAGGGCGATGCAGGAAGCATCAATCTGAATGTCAAGGCCGAAGGCAAGATCTGGTTTGCCTATAAGGACGGAATCATGGTGAAAAACGAAGTCGTCTCCAACATGGTTATGGTCATGGAAAACGACATGGGCGGCGGCAAGAAAGAAAAGATCGAAACCCACATGAATCTTAACCTTCGTATGGGAATTGCAAAATAATTAATAAAGGGTTGACGCTTTAGGGTACCGTTCGTATACTTTGAACATGATGTTCTAAAGGGCTCTTTGAAAAACGAACTGGATCCAGCATCAATACAGTAAAAGCAGACGATTTTCGTGATTTCGGAATAAAATTCGATCAAGCGAGACTCGTTTTACAAAGGACGCTGGAACCCCGCTTTACCCGAGGCGGGGTTCTTTCTTCATACCTAACCCCATTACCCAATCATTACCCTACCCATTACCCAATCAATACCCGTTCTGATTCAAATCCCGGTTCTGTTCTATGGTGATCCAAGTAGTTGGTGTTCTGAACTCGAGCGAGGTGGATGACACAACAGTATTTTGACTTCCGGGGCCATCGGTTCTCAGGTTTCCAGGTTTCAAAAGATGTTCGTTCCCATTCTTTGCTCTTACGACTTTCTCAAGGAGGAAGCTTATGAGGTTGAATCGCAGATTCATGAAGATGTTGGCGACAACCCTGAGCCTGCTCATGCTGTTCACATCATTCAGCATGACTTCCACCGCTCAAGCCGGTCTGTTCTCCAAGATCAAGGATACCGTTAAGGCGAATCCTGGTAAGACAGCTTTGGCTACCGTGGCGGTTGGCGCCGGTGCAATCATCGCAGCTCCCCATATCGCTGCAATGTTTGGATTGGCGGCTGGTGCAGCATCAGCGGGTACAGCAGGTGCAGTGGCTACCGTGGCCGGAGCCGGTGCAGGCATTCTTGGCGTCGGCACAGCTATCTGGGGTGGTATTACGGCAGCAGGTGGATTTGTAACCGGAGCGCTGGGCGCAGTCGGTGCAGCCATCGGTGGCATGTTCTCCGGGATCGCCGGTTTTGTAGCCGGAATCGTCGGAAGCCCCTTGTTCATACCGGCACTCGTTGTGATTGGCGCCGCAGTCGTTGGTTACATACTCTGGAAGAAGTATAAGCGTCAGACTCAGACCATCGGTAATGGCAGCGATCTACCTACCACAACCGTTGGAGTGCCTTCCAAAGAAGTAGTGCCAAACAGTTCTTCCGTGGCAGGTGAAGTTACTCCTATCTCTTCTGAAGTAACTCCTACCCCGGCAGTTTCTCAACCGGTGTCCGTAACTCCTCCGGCTCCAAGCGCTGAAGTTACTCCGGCAGTTGGAACAGTTGCAGCCTCCGATGAACTCAAGTCTGCACACGCCGATTATATCAAGGCCTATAACACATACATCAATCTGGTCACGAATATTGGTGGTTCCGAAAATCCAGACGAAGAAATGCGAACCAATATGCGACGTCAGGATGTTCAGACAGCTCTCACCTCTTACAGAGATTCCTATAACAAGTACCTCAATCTCCTCAGGCAGAGCAACTCTAAGTAGCGTTCGCTGACAAAAAAGCCCGAGTCGAAAGACTCGGGTTTTTTTCGTCAAGGCATTATTTTTCCCACGATTTTATGAAAATTTTGGGGGTGGGATCTCTATTATCCTTTATCTGCTTCGATCTGCGACATCTGCGGACAATAAGATTGATGTCTTGTGTTCAATGCTTGTTAGTTCAGGACACCACCCAAATTCCCTGGATTGGGTTGTTCCGGTGAATCTTCGCCGAGTAAAGCGAAAATGTTTGTTTCCTGTTGCTTTCCCTTTACTTTTACTTTTCCCAGACATTCAGTTCTGTATTTCTTGCGAGCTTTCCGGAGCGTTCCTTCGCTGATTATAATACTCCTTTGAAATGTTTTACATTCGCTCTCAAGGCGGGATGCCAAATTGACCCCATCTCCGATTACGGTATAATTCAGTCGGTTTCGCGAACCCATACTTCCGGCAACGACAACATCCGTGTTTATTCCAATTCCGATTTTCAGAGGAGGAAACCCTTTTTCTTCAAGCTCCCGATTTATTGTCTTCAACTCGTCTATCATAGCTAATGCGGTCTGCATGGCCCGATCGGGGTCATCCTCGTGATATATGGGAGTTCCAAAAAGAGCCATTATAGCGTCACCGATAAATTTATCAACTACTCCGCCATGATCGTCGATTATCTCATTCATTCGGGTCAGGTAATGGTTCAAAATTTGTAAAATTTCTGAGGGGGCGCGACCTTCGCAAAGGGTTGTAAAATCTCGGATATCCGAAAAAAGTATAGTTGCTTCCTTTTCCGCACCACCCAGACCAAATTCCTTACTTTTCAAGAGTTCTTCTGCAATTGCGGGGGAAACCACTTTTCCAAGGAGAGATCGTATTCGGGAACGTTCAGCGAGTCCATCAGTCATTTGGTTGAAAGAACGCGCCAGTTCGCCGATTTCGTCCTCAAGATCAGTTGTTACGTGCTGCTCATAAATTCCTTTGGCGACTTCCCGGCTTATTTCAGCTAACTCGCGCACTGGTTTGGAAACACTTCGGGAAATTGCAACGGCGCCCAAAAAAGTGACAATAAGTCCCACGAATCCGATTCGCAGAAGAAGAGTCTGTAAGCGATAAAAAGGTTGAAGTGTTTGTTCAAGCGAGTGTTGGATCATTAGCCACGCGCCGGTTTTCTTATCAAGGCATCTTCCTTGCACCAGCACGTGTTCATCCCGGCTGTTTACTACGGAAATCCCCTGATCCAGTGAAACCTGAGAAATATACTGGGAAAACTCTTTCCAGTCACTTGGGTGGAGTGTTGAAGCGCAAATTTTGGGGGCGATTCCAGGCATCAGTTCAACAAGGGTCAGGTCGGATGGAACCATTTTCTGCAAATCCTGTAAAAACTGGTTATCGACCCGAAAGCCGATGCAAAACCATACGAGCGGTTCAGGAGCAAGAATGGGAACTATGATGACACTGAACAGCTCACCATTTAAGTTGATAAAAGCAGTAATGGAGCGTCCGGAGTCTTCCGCTTGTGAAATCAGATCCAGATATGGAAAAGGATTTCCAGTAAGTTTGGATTTTGGGATCGTAACCATAATCTTGTGATTATCCTCAATGGATAACAACATGATTAAATCCGCCCTGGTTCTTAATAACAAGCTCTCCATCGCCGAGGAAACAGTTTCAGTTTCCTGGTCGTTGGTGGAAAAAGCTTGTTGAAAGGCATAATCCTTCGAAAGAATCGAAGCCGCCTGGCGATGTGCTTCAAGCCGGGAGTTAATCAGAGTGTTAACCACACTGGCACTAAACTTTAACTCGGCTTCAATTTGATTGCGCGCATTCCGCTCATGCACGCTATTTATGGAAAAAAAAGCAAAAAAGCCGACAATCACAAACAAACTTAGAAATACGAAAAGGAGTCGTGATTGGAGGCTCTTAAAGTGAAAAAAATTCAATTAATATCCACCGATATCATTATTTCGGGTTCGTGATGGAACGTTTTCGCTCTTCAATTCGACTGCGATGGTTTCTGAAAAATCCTTTTTCTCATCAAGATTAATGGAAGGCCCCAGACCTTTTCCAATAAATTTTTTTAACTGCGGATGCCAGAACTCTATATTATAAGTCCCCGGGGGAAGATTCGAAATCTTCAGAATTCCATCTGCTCCGCATTTGGAAAAATACGGGGTGTCTGTAACATAAACATAAGCTTTCATCCAGTCGTGGATATTGCAGCCCAGTACAACTACTCCCGGCTTGTCAAATAAAACGGGTTGGGGAGTTTCTGTCTTGTACAGTGGGAGGTCAAAGCGCTTGGGCTTCGAAAAAGAATAGACGTGATGTTGCACAGTGTCGTGATTGGGGAATTCTATCTGAGTGCCTGTTTGAATAGCCGTTACTCGAGGCATGAACTCCTTATCTT
>JADFYG010000127.1 GCA_015233155.1 Candidatus Rifleibacteriota bacterium | reverse complement strand
AGATGATAGGTCTGTTGCCATCGGATGTAAGTGCTATCGGTGTGGATGTCGCCGCCGGCCAGATTAACTTCGCGATGGCGCGCTATGGTAGTGCGAATCGGCGCTTCCAGGCGATTATTGATAATGTTCCACTGCCCTTCAGGGAGCGAACCTTTGACGCGGTGACGGTTGTGGAATTCATAGAACATTTGCAACATGTCGATTCGCTTCGATTACTTCGCGAAGTGAATCGTGTTCTACGCCCCGGAGGCAGGCTGATCGTAACAACCCCTAATTATCACAGTTTTTGGCCGGTACTGGAATCAGTCATCAACCTTGTCGGGAAGGTTACCTACGAGAAGCAGCACGTTTGTCATTATTATCCCCGAAGACTTTGTGCTCTCATGACCAGTGCCGGTTTTGCCATTCCCCGGGTAGAGACATTCCTGGTGGCTGCGCCATTCATGGCTCCATTTGGCTGGGAATTGGCCGATCGTGTAGCTTGTTGGGAAGAGAGACATTGTGGTGGCATTTCGGGTAACCTGTTGCTGGGTATCGGAGATAAAGCCCTATGACGACTCAACTTGCAATTGTGATTCCGGTTCTGAATGAGAAGGGCAATATTCTGCCTTTGCTGACGGCTTTGGAAGGCATTTTAAAAGGTATTTCCTGGGAAGTCATTTTTGTGGACGACGACTCCGGGGATGGCACAGCGGAACACGTCCGCGAAATAGCCCTGACCCGCCCTCACGTTCGTTGTCTGCAGCGTCTAGGCCGTCGGGGTCTTTCCAGTGCCTGCGTTGAGGGAATGCTTGCAAGCGCCGCACCTTTTCTCGCCGTCATGGACGGTGACTTGCAGCATGACGAGCGGCTCTTGCCATGCATGTTCGAAGCACTTTCTCGCGAGGATCTCGATATCGTGGTAGGCAGTCGTTATACAGTCGGCGGGGGAACCGGCGATTGGAGTCGCTCACGCATGTTTGCCAGTCGCTTTGCAACATATCTTGCTCACCTGGTGGTGCGCGTTGAGCTTTCTGACCCGATGAGTGGTTTCTTTATGCTTCGACGCACATTTCTGGATGCCACAATGCATTGTCTGTCGACAAAAGGATTCAAGATTCTGCTGGATCTGTTCGCTTCCGCGCCTGCGCCGGCTCGCTTCAGGGAGTTGCCATTCACCTTTCGCAATCGGCAATGGGGTGAGAGCAAACTGGACTCGCTGGTTGTCTGGGAGTTTCTTCTGTTGTTGCTTGATAAGACTGTTGGTGTGTGGTTCCCGGTGCATTTTGTCATGTTTGTGCTGGTCGGCCTGGTCGGCGCGCTGGCTCATATCATTCTGCTGGGATTGTTTTTGTTCTCCTGCCATTTCACCTTTTTCACGGCGCAGGCGGGCGCAACGGTGGTCGCCATGATTGTCAACTTTTTCCTCAACAATGCGTTTACGCATCGCGACCAGAAACTCAAGGATGGCGAGCTACCGCTGGGTTTGATGATTTTTATGCTGCTTTGCAGCATCGGAGCAGGAGTCAATTTCGCCGTTGCAAGCAGTCTCTATGACAATCACATTCCCTGGTGGTTTGCCGGTGTACTTGGTGCTGTGATTGGTGGTGTGCTCAACTACGCTGCCACTGCGCACTTTACATGGAGACGCAATCGGTTGCATTGAAAATAAAATAGCGTCTGATTGGCTCAGTCGAGGATTACGCGCTCATAGCGAGAACATCCGAGTCCGATTTTCTCGCCGTATGTGAGTTGGACCATCGGATCGACATGCTCATGGACATGTTTAAACTTCGGCTCGCCTGCCCCGAAGCCGTCGGTGAGGGCCGAGTTTTTCAGTCCGATCTGGGCGTTCACCAGATCCAGGCAGGCGGCATCGAGGGCAACCGGATCAGTGGAAGCGGCGAAACCTATATCGGGAACGATTGGCGTGTCGTTGAATCCGTAACAGTCGCATAATGGTACAATATTGGTCAGAATATTCACGAAAAAAAGGCTTCCGCGCTTGGATTTGACGACTCCGAGAGCGTGCTCGACCATTCGCTCGGTTACTTTTGAGGTATCTGATGCCCAGTTGATACGGATTGCACCGACCCGGCATGATATGAGACACTCTCCGCAACCACGACATTTATTCTGATCAATCTCGATCGGACCGTCAGGTTCGCGCTGGCCGATGGCATGCACTGAGCACCAGGTAAAGCATGTTTTGCATCGAATGCATGATTCCTGAAGTACCGATGGTCTTATCGCTGTGTGCATCGCGAGTTTTCCGGCACGTGAGCCGCATCCCATGCCGAGGTTCTTTATCGCTCCACCGAATCCGGCGATTTCATGACCTTTGAAATGGGATAGGACTACCAGGGCATCCGCCTCATGGATACCCGATGCAATCGAGACTTCCTTGAAGTGCGTTCCATCGATCTGCACTTTTTGAGCGTCCCGGCCGGTCAGGCCGTCGCAGATGAAGACGGGAGCGCCCGTAACTTCAAGGCCAAAACCGTGACGTATAGCGGTTTCGATGTGGTCGGCGGCATTGCTGCGACTTCCGGTATACAGGGTCGCCGTCTCGGCAAGGAAAGGCTTTCCTTCACCGGCTTTTATTATCTCGACGAGAGGTCGGACCAGAGTAGGATTGGGAAATGCCGTGTTACCCTTTTCGCCGAAATGTGTTTTCAGAGCGACCAGTTTGTTCTTCCAGTCGAAGCGATTCATTCCCATGGCGTGTGCAAGACGGTCAATTTTGTGAATATTGCTATCCTTGGGTCCGTTGGCGCGGAGCCCGATGGTAAAAACCTTGGGATTGGCGGCGGAATCCTTACTATTCATACTGGAATGTTCCATCCTTTCGCGTTGTTCATGGTAAATGAATCAGATGCCGGTGCGTAAAATCAGTGTGGGAATCGTGTCGAGCAGAATCATAAGATCGAGTGACAGGGACATATTTTCGACGTAATACAAATCGTATTCGATGTGCGAGTGAATAGGCAAAAGAGCCGATCTTGCATATACCTGCCATAGACCTGTAATGCCGGGGCGTGCTATGAGACGCTTGCGTTCAAGTTCGCCGTATTGATCGACTATGAAGGGCATTTCCGGACGAGGCCCGACAAGACTCATTTCGCCGACCAGTACATTCCATAATTGTGGCAGTTCGTCCAGCCCTGTCGAGCGCAGAAAACCACCGACGCGGGTAATACGCGGGTCGCGGCGATCGACGGGAGTTTCAGCGTAGGCATCCGCATCGCGAAACATGGTTCGGAATTTCAGGATTGTAAAGGGTATCCCGCCGAGACCTATACGGATTTGGCGGAACAGAATCGGTCCGGGTGAGTCGATGCTGACTAATATGGCTATGAAAAAGAAGAGGGGGGCCAGGATAATCATGAATACACCGGAAACCAGAATATCGAACACTCGTTTGAGCGTGAGGGTCAGATATCGCGAGGTCGGGGAGTCCAGGCTTATGGTGACCATTCCGTCGAAAAAGCCGCCGTTGATGTTTCTGGCATACAGGTTTCCGAAGGATGGGATCATATGGATCGTGAGGTCCGGATTTTTGGAAACTTCGCGAAGTTTCCAGACCGTTTCATAAGGCGCATCTTCAAACAGAAACAAATCGTCGACAAAATTGTGCGCGAGAGTCTCGGTAAGCGGCTCATCAGAAGAATAGGGCGGAAGTTCTATTCCCATCGCCGGATTTTCTCTCAGGCGCTCGGTGAACAGCGCTCGTTTCTCTCCGGTTCCTGCCAGCAGGCCGCGTCGGCGGAACCAGCCACGACGGTGAAAGTTTTCCCGCAGCCTGTAACCTATCTGCACGCCAAGACCGCCAATAAATACGAACAGCAACCAGCCAAAAAAGAGTATCAATCGTGAAAAATCATACTGATGGTATAAAAAAGTCGCCGTGATAAGCATTATCAGCAGGAAGATTGAAGTTTTTAACTGGAGTACAAGTTTGTCGATCCGGAACAGGAGGAGGCGCGACCGGTAACCGCCATTCAGGGCGAGCAACACATGCCAGAATAAGATAGCGGTGGCGAGCAGGATAAGATACTGGTAGGGGTTGCGGAGATACGGATCAACCGCAAACAGGGGTGAAGTGCGAAGAAGATAAGACAAGACCCCGGCCAGAATCAGGGCGATGCTATCAATGATGGCGGACAGTATAATTTCAGGCCGAAAGAAAACTCGAATCAGACCCATCTCTGTGCGTCTTAGTTGCGATCAGAAAGCGAGACGAATAATCGATACCAGATATAGGCCACAAGCAGAGAAATCAGGCTCGCCAGCGCAACAAACCGGTAAGATACGGCTTCTTCACTCAAATTTATACGAATATCAGTGGCAGAGCCGGAAGAGAGCCCGGGTGAAGCAGGCGAAGTTGCAGTGGCCGGAATTCTGGCGGCGGGCGGCGCACTGCTTTTCACCGGTTGGGTAACTGAAGGTGGGACAACCGGGGGAACAAATGGAGGAGTTGCCGGAGCAGGGCGGGCAGAAGAAGTTGCGGGAGTTGGCGCTGGAGGCGGGGTGGGGGATGATTTCGCGCTCTGATCGGATGCCTTCCACTCTGGAGGCTGGGAATCCTTGCCACCTGGAATGGCACGCAGAGAAGTCGGTTTCGATGTGTGCGCGCTGGTTACGGGAGATGTCGGGGAAGCGGTTTTCCCGGGAAGCAGGCGCGATTTGTCTGACACCATCTCAAAAGGCATTGATTTCGAAAGTTCTTCACAGACTCGATTCACTTCTTTTAACTGGCCGATGGGAAATGGCACGCGCACGGTGTTGAGTGGATGGTTGCGCGGCTGAAACGTGAGAGTGACGCCCGTCGGGGTTTGCGAATAAGTGGCCATCTTCACGTCTGCACGAGAAATGAGTGCAACTACCGGATTCTTGCCGAACTCACGCGTATAGAAGAAAAGCGTGCGGTCCGTGATTATCATCCAGAGCTCGCCGAGTTTTCCCACGGGGCCTGAGGCCGAAGATATGGCATCAATAATTTTCTCCCCTTCGCTCATATAGAGGGAGATTTCACTTTGCAGTGCTTCCGGGAGGTTAAGCGGGCGGCGTGTTTCCATGATGAGTATCGTAACCCGAAACGCCGCATGTAAGCAAGTAACTATGCCAAAGCGGTGTAAACTCAATATTTCCTGATTCAATGAGCCGGAGGAGTGTGATATAATTCCGGCATGTCATTCGATACCTCTGCATTGTGCCCGCTGACGTCGGTAACTTCTTCCGGCGGAAATGTAGCTGCCTTTCCGGAAACAGTAAAGGCAGGAGCAGATCCGGCAACACGTACCGTTTTCGGGGAAAATTCCTCCTTAGCGACACGATCTGAATTGCCTGGTGTCGCCGGCCGGAACGAGTGGAATATTCCTGTTTTTGACTTGTTGTCGGCTCTTTCAGAGGTCACAAACTGGGTCAGTCCCGAGTTGATGCATCATCACCGGCAAGTGGCATATATGGCCTGGAACATAGGCGAAGAGCTTGGCATGCCAGCCCAGGATCTGGATGATCTGGTGATGGCAGGATTGATGCATGATATCGGTGCATTTACCCTGAAAAAACGCCTCGAAACGCTTCAGTTCGAGATGACGACCGGCAGGGAGCACGCTGAGCAGGGATATCTGCTAATGCGGGGTTTCGAGCCGTTTGCCCATGCTGCTGAGATGGTAAGGTATCACCACTTGCCATGGCAAAATGGTCAGGGAGCGGAAGCATCGGGTAAACCGGTCTCCCTCGGCTGTCACCTGCTCCATCTGGCCGATCGTATAGCCGTACTCATAGACAGGCGCGTAGAAGTGCTTGGTCAGGTTCCACGTATTCGGTCTGCCATCGAGTCACATGCTGACTCGCTGTTCAATCCTGAGCTGATAAAGTGTTTTAGCCGCAGATCGGTCCAGGAGGCATTGTGGCTCGATATGGTTTCATCTTCTATCGAAAGCACTTTACGCCGCATTTCTCCGCTCAGCGTACTGAATCTGAATATAGAGGGATTGCTCAGCCTGGGAAATCTGTTCAGATGCGTAATTGATTTTCGCAGCCCATTCACCGCGACGCATTCAAGCGGAGTAGCAGCCAGCGCTTGCACTCTCGCGGGGCTGATGCGGTTGCCGGATCATACTTGTCGTCTGATGCGTGTTGCAGGCTATCTGCACGACCTTGGGAAACTTGGCGTTCCAACAGAGATACTTGAAAAACCCGATAAGCTGACGCTCGAGGAGACTAATGTCGTGCGTCATCACCCGTATGGTTCCATACGTTCTCTCGAAGCTATCGTCGATCTTCGTGAAATCACGGCATGGGGTGCATTACACCATGAACGTATAAATGGTTCCGGATATCCATTTCATCTGAATACCGGAAAATTGCCTCTTGAAGTTCGCATCATGGCGGTTGCCGACGTGTTTACGGCGGTAACTGAAGACCGCCCTTACAGGGCTGGTATGACCAGCGATCAAACCCGCAATGTTCTCGAAGGCATGGTTCGCTCTTCATGTCTCGACCCTGTCATAGTAGATGTGCTCGTCAGCAATTTCGACGTTGTGGATATCGCCCGTCGCGTTGCTCAGCAGTCCTCGATCGACGAATACAAAGGTTTCATTGAGGATATAAGCCGGATCACGGCCAATCATGCAGGTTCTCGATGAGTTCCGATACCGATTTTGATTGTCGCCATTTCCGAGGGGATAAGCCTTGTCAATATTCCGGCAAACGTTATTGTGGCCCCAGGGGCAGACTGCCTTGTGGTCATTATGAACCGCTCGGCCCGCTAACGCTTGTAATCAAGCTTGGTGCGCTGGGTGACGTTTTGCGCACGACGACTCTGCTTCCCGCGATAGAACGAGTTCGGCCTGACGGTTGTGTTGCCTGGATTACACAGCCTGCCGCGATTCCGCTGCTCGAAGGAGCAGGTCTCTGGAAAACACTGCCATGGGGTTTCGAAGCCGTGCTCTGGGCTGAGGGAATCGAATGGCATCATGTGATTTGTCTCGATAAGGAGGAAGCACCCACAGCTTTAGCAGGGCGTCTTCGTTCCGAGCTGTATTCCGGTTTCGGACGGAACAGACATGGCTTATTGCGGTCACTTTCGGCTGCGACGAACGATCTTTTTCGTCTGGGCATAGATGACGAAATAAAATTCTGCACGAATAAAAAAACATATCCGCACCTCATTGCTGAAGCCTGCGAGCTCACCTGGGGACCAAATCCGTATGTTTTGAATCTGACGAAAGATGAGCACCTTTGGGCTGCGAAACTGGTCGCTTCCTGGGGTACACGGCCGCTGATCGGATTAAACCCCGGAGCAGGGGAAGCCTTCGCCGGAAAGCAGTGGCCCCTCGAAAATTTTGTTGAGCTGGCCAAGCGTCTTGATCGGGCGGGTTTTACTCCGGTGTTTCTGGGTGGTGCACGTGAGTCATCTTTATACAAGAAATTACAGGAAGTTGGTGATGTTCCCGGGGTATTTCCGGGCTGTGATTTTTCACTGCGTCAATTTATTTCCATAGTCTCTCGGCTGACGGTCATGGTTGCCGGAGATACACTTGCCATGCATATAGGCATAGCTCGCGGCGTTTACCAGGTGACGTTGTTCGGTTCTACGACGGATCGTGAGATTGATTTCTACGGGCGCGGAGAGGCCATAGTCGGCAAGGCTTCCTGTGCCCCTTGCTATCGCCGGATATGTCCGACCCGGGAAGAGTGCATGCGGGAAATAAGCGACGAAAAGGTGTTCGAGGCTGTACTTCGCGGCACAGGATGTATGGAAGGAAAATCCCGATGAAGCCTCGGGTTCTGGTTTTCCTGCCGACATACAATGAAGCCGGAAACATTGGCAAGCTGCTCGATCAGCTGCTTGCGCTCGAATGTGAGCCAGACGTTCTTGTCATCGATGATCAGTCCCCTGACGGCACAGGCAAAATCGCATCGGAACGGGCTGCCGCTGACAGACGCATTCACGTCGTTATGCGTCCGGCGCCGCGAGGACGCGGGCTGGCAGGACGCGATGGATTTCGCTGGTTTCAGGCCCATCCGGAATACGACGTATTGATAGAGATGGACGCTGATTTTTCTCATCAGCCGAAGTTCATTCCGGCCATGATACGCAAGATTGCTGAAGTGGGGGCCGACGTCGTCGTGGGTTCGCGTTTTGTTAAAGGTGGAGGTGAAACAGGGCGTCCACCTTCCCGGGTCTGGATTACCCGCCTCGCCAATACTTATCTCAGATTTGTTTTGCGCACGCGATTGGGTGATTGTACCACCGGATTTCGAGCATTCACCCAACGTGCTCTTGCCGGCATTGATTTTACCCGTTACCGCTCAGAGGGACCTACGATCGTGACGGAGCTGCTGTATGATTTGATTCGGCGACGGCGGCGTATTGCCGAGGTGCCTATTCTTTTCGAAGAGCGTATCTGGGGAACGTCGAAACTGTCGGGGGGAATTCTTGTCAGAAGCGTTTTATATCCGTTACGTCTGCGGTTCGGG
>JADFYG010000126.1 GCA_015233155.1 Candidatus Rifleibacteriota bacterium | reverse complement strand
CCAGGGCATTGCTTTTTCATAAAGTCCTTGAACAAGCGGTCAGACACGAACCAGTATCCTTGGAACAAATCTTTGAAAGTCATCATTAGAATGGTTTTTTGTGGCTGGAATTAAAGGAATACCCCAGTTAATGTATTTTTGGTCGAGTTCCGCATTTTTTCAAGAAAATCTCTTTTGATTAGCCTTTCCGAAAGCCAAAATTTACGAAACTCAACTTCATCAAGATCAATTGAATTTCTCGGAACTTCGCTTTTTTGATTAAACTCGGCAGCAGTAACTTCGAGGACGGGATTGCACTTCAATAGTTCGAGAAGAGACAATAATAGGAGATGACTGATAAATGAAAATGAGAAATGCAGTTCTGGTGATAGTTTGTGCACTGTTGCTTTCTGTGCAGCTTTCCGCACAAGAATCCAACGCCACCTTGGATGAAACCATCAAGTGGATCGCTGATAAAATAAACCTTACTAATTACAAGTTTGGTGGGTTCAACGACGGCAAAATCGTTCTTTTTGAGAAAAGATCCGCCGATTCCGGTATATCCCGCAGTGAAAATACCATTACTATTCCTTTGAATAAGCTTACCATTGGTTCATGCTCAGCTAATGATTCCAGCATTATTCTTGTAGTTTATGGCAATGATATTATTCAGGAAAGAACTTTTTTTACTCTTTATGACAATGGCAGAGAAGGCCCTCCAAGGCCTAAGAGCTATAACTTACACGAATACACACTCACAACACTCCCGACTTCGGGCTCACGAATGCTACAAGCCATTATTCATGCCGCTAAGCTTTGTGGCGCAAAAGAAAAGGAGCTCTTCTGAGAAGAACATAGTCAGGCATGTCTTTTTTTTGGTCAAAATGAAAATGGCAAGCAAAGTAATTTCAAACCATTCATGTTGCTGAGATTTTTCACTCGGATCATCGCGAGCTTCGGAAGTCTGCTCTTCAGCCTGAGTTATTTATTTGTTTCAAATCCGCGAACCGGATTTCCCATGGCACTCCTGGGCGGTTTTCTCGTCGGACTTCATAAGCCGCACAGCATGCACATAGCTATCCTCGTCACCGGCGGAACGTTCGGTTCCATGTATGGGTATCATGAATTATCGCAATATTCCGGCGCAACGCCATTTTTGCAGGTTTTTATTGCCACGCTGATATTCGGATGCAGTCTTGGCTGTATCTTCCTGGCATTAACATGGAGCCGAGCTATCCAGAAAAAATCCTCAACGCAAGAAAACAAATAGACGTCTCCAGTATATGTGCCAGCGGCTTGGTTCGCGCAACCGGACATGCGTGCCTTTTTCCCTTCGATCGATCATGAAAACGCCTTTTATATTTCCACCGTTCGAGCCGTCGCAATGGTTGCGGATAACCGGTGCAAAAATCATGAAACTCTGATAGGATACTTACGTGAACCGATAAAAATTCAAGGGAGATTGATCGTGGGAAAACGCCGATTAGTGAGCTTCGATTGGGCCATGAAAAGGCTTTTGCGTAGCAAAGCCAATTTCAAGGTCCTCGAAGGATTTCTTTCCGAACTTCTCAAAGAGGAAATTAGGATAATCGAAATCCTCGAAAGCGAATCCAATCAAGAAGCGCGTTTTGACAAATTCAACCGCCTCGATCTCAAAGCGAAAACCTCCGACGAGGAAGTCATCCTCATCGAAGTTCAGTATGAGCAAGAATTTGACTATCTCCAGAGAATTCTCTATTCGACGTCGAAAGCAGTCACGGAGCATATGGTGGAAGGGCAAGCCTATGCGGACATCGTCAAAGTCATTTCCATCAGCATTCTCTATTTCGATCTCGGACAGGGTGAAGATTACATTTATCATGGTACGACGAGCTTTCGCGGCTTGAATCTGCATGACGAGCTATTGCTTACCTCAAAACAGACCCAGATGTTCGACAAAAGATTTCCTTATCAGCTCTATCCCGAATATTATCTGATCAAGGTCAATACTTTCGACGACGTTGCCAAAAACACCCTTGACGAATGGATCTATTTTTTGAAGAACGAAGAAATTAAGGACGGGTTCCAAGCCAAGGGGCTTCGTGAAGCCAAGGAGATTCTCGATATCCTGAAACTGTCAGATGAGGATCGCAAAGCCTATGAACATTACTCAGACGATCTCCATTACCAGGCAAGTATGGTTCTATCAAGTTACGGATCCGGAAAAATGGATGGAATCGAACAGGGCGTAAAGCAAGGCATCGAACAAGGTGTAAAGCAGGGCATCGAGCAGGGCATAAAACAAGGCATCGAACGGGGCGTAAATCAGGGCATCGAACAGGGCATTGAGCAAGGCGTAAAAAAAGGTTTGGTAGAATCAGCCCGAAAATTTTTGGCAGGTGGGATGTCTAGAACCGAGATTGCAAAGATCCTCGGTATTGACGAAAGTGCCTTTTAGTCGAGCTCACTCCAATGAATTCAATATAGTATCGACATTAAGAGTCGAGAGGTTTTGTGGTATGGAATTTGATGGAAAGAACGTTCAAAGGGACGCTAGCAAAAGACTGATGATTCGGAGATATCATGAATATTCGTATCCGCAGTGAGTTTCCAGCACTCACACCTGCTCGCCAGTGCC
Source organism: Candidatus Rifleibacteriota bacterium (assembly GCA_015233155.1). GTDB lineage: Bacteria > Muiribacteriota > Ozemobacteria > Ozemobacterales > Ozemobacteraceae > JADFYG01. The sequence continues at coordinate 6,097 of JADFYG010000126.1, read as the reverse complement.
GCCAGCACGCCCTGGTTAACTTTTCACCGATCGTCGCAGGCGAGTCTTCCCGGCCGCCCATTTCTCTGGCTCTGGTCATTGATGTCAGCGGTTCGATGGAGGGAGAAAAGCTTGATCAGGCGAAAGCCGCCATCGCCGAGATTCTCAATTCCCTAACGCGACGCGACAGGGCCACCCTCGTCTCCTTCAGCCGTTCCGCGGAGATAGTTTTCGGCGTTACACTTCTCACAGACAAGCCTGCACTGGTTGCCAAAACTAAGGAATTGAAAGCCGACGGAAACACAAATCTCTCTGGCGGCTGGCTGACAGCCCTGGATGAACTCGAAGAGCATCTCGATCCGAGCCATCTCACTCGCGTCATACTTCTCACCGACGGAGAGGCAAATTACGGAAAAATCACGCTATCCGAACTCAAGGAAATTGCCGTCGCCTGGAAAGCAAAGGGGATTGCCACATCGACATTCGGATTTGGAGAGGGTTTCAATGCTGAAATACTCAAGGTAATTGCTGATGCCTCCGGTGGTAATTTCTATTTTGCCAGGAATCCGGAAGACATCGCAACGGCGTTCCGTCGGGAATTCGGTGAACTCAGCCAGACCACTGGCGTCGGCTGTCGCCTGACTCTCAAACTCGCCGAAGGAGTCACCATGGTCGAAGATTTTTCCGGTTATACCATTAATTCGGATGGGAATAGCTTTCAATACGAGGTCGGCGACCTCCTCGAAGGAGTCGAAAACAGCCTGCTTTTCCAGATTGAGAGCGCACCCGGCTTCAACCCCAATGGCGACCGGCCTCTTATCGAGCTCGAGGGTCGATATAGACAAGCTATCGCCCCATTCGAACGCAAACAGGCATCGAGCTCGCTCGTCGTTCCTCCACTGTTTGGCGGCGGCGTTATGCGTCCTGCGCCGGAGGTACTCGACGAGATCATCCTGGCCAAGACCAATCAGGCGAAGAAAAAGGCGGCGGAAGCCATTGTGAAAGGTGATTTCGCCGAGGCGCTCCGCTTGTTGGAGTCACGAGAAACCGTGATTCGGGATGTCATGCGAAACGGACTGTTCAACGATTTCGAAAAACTCGATCGTGAACTTGGTCTGCTCGGTGACTTGAAGAAGACGCTGCATGATGACAAAGATGTCATCGGCAAGACCCTCCAGGCTCAGGTCGAAGATTTCACTAAGAAGCGCGGAGCCTATGTCGATGCACGGGGCGGCAAGAAGTTCGTTTTGAATCGTCGCCTGCGTGGAAGCGATGTTATCGGACAGCGGGAAAGCATTCAGGCTATTCATCAGGGATTGATCGACCTGGGAGCCGATTCCCAGTTCATCTCAAAATGTCTGGTCTGCTTTACCGAGATTCTGACTAATACTGTCGATCACGGCTGCAAGGCAGATCCTGAGGCTCTGGAATTCCAGGTCATGGTTCTGTTTCGCAAGACTCGTGGCAAGATACACATCGTCGGCCCGGGGCCCGGCTTCGATGTTCCCAAGGCGATTCAACGTGCCAAGGATTTGCTTGCCAACCCACCGGCATTAGTGGATGTCGATCAGCGTCGGGATTTCCGTCTCGGAACGAATCCTCCTCCCGCTGAACGTGGCAGGGGTATCGCTTTCATTCTGCATCTGACGGGCGAAGAGAACCTGTTCTATTCGGATAATGGACGCGAAGTCCAACTTGAGCTGACGGATAGTACCGGTGGAGTGGTAACCATCGATCCCACCGCTCTCAACAAGACAGACGACGGGAAGATCTCGATCCAAAATCGACGGGAAGGCCTAACTTCCCTGGTAGAGCTTGATTTCACAGGCGCAGTGGACATGTATACTATATCAAAATTGAAAGATATTATTTCCGAAATCTTGAATGGCGGAATAGTTAATATTATCTTTCGAATGGAAAACACGGACTACATCGACAGTTCTGGCATGGGCTTTTTTCTTAAATACATCTTCGTGTTTCGCGATGCCGGGGGAAGATTCGTGCTCTGCGGGCCTTCGCAACACATTATGAATATGTTCCATCTTATTAATTTCACTAAACATTGTGAAATCTTCCCAAATATCGATGCGGCCCGAGCGTCTTTCCGGGAGAAGTAAATGCAACAAGGCATTATTGAATTGAAGCGCCTTTGCGAGCTAACCTCGTTAAGGAGTCACCCCCATGTCAGGTCTTTCGCAAATGTGGTTTTAACTTATCTCTACAAGACAGGGCGTTTGCTTCAGAAAGAGGAGCCGTGGTCGCAATTCGTCGAGATCCGCTATGAGCAGGGATATGTCGAATATCTCGTCCTGAATTTTGGAAGTGGCGTTTGCGAATGGGAAGCCGTGACCTACGCCAATGGACAGATGACCGATTCCGAACTGGAACGAGTCTTTAATGGAATCCTGAGTCGGCCCTGGAACCAGGTTCTTGCCGACCGTCTGGTAGTCGATGTCGAGAAGGAACAAACCGCACTCCAGCCAATAATTGATGCAATGGAGAGGGGTGAGAAAAACGAAATCCTTTTCCTGGAAGCATATCCCGGCAGGATCGAGATTAAAACGGCATACGGTACCCAGCCCGGAATACCAGCGTATGTTACAATTCCAACTCGCCGTAAGATCACTTTTGCCAGCCTTCAGAGCCAGATCGAGGTTTTGCTCTACACCTCGCTCGGCACGGAAAAACAGATTTACACTTTTGCCAAACCCCAGGCCGACATGGAAATCGAAATTAATAATTACTTTGAGACAATTCTGACATTTCCTGGCGCAGGAAAACAAACGCTTCAGGCTGACGGTACGATATTGATTTCCCGTTCACTCGCCATTATGATTTTCGGCCCACAGCCCATGAAACGATTGGTCCAGGAAGTTGGCGGGCCTTTATTGCTTCTGCTGCCACTTGTTTTCGGCTTCACTGAAGCTTGGCACACACCAGTCTTTGCGCTAGGTTTAATCGCATTATTCTGTGCTGTTTCATGGCTGATGGTGAAGTATTAAATGCTCTGGGGAGCTGGAACATGACTGTAATAAAAAATGAGTTTCCACGATTATGACAACATATAAGCATTCGGGAATAACGGGCTCTCACAAAGCTTTGGCCGGTGCAGGCTTTGTTTTCGCTCTGCTGATGGTTCCCATTGGTATGGTCTATTCCTGGCTGGATATTATGATCATGTACAGGTTTTGCGACGCAGTCATTGTGGGAATGTTTAAAATTGGCTTGATATCTCTGATAGTGGGCTCGATTGTTGGAATAGAAAAGTTCATTCTGATGTGTTCCGAATGCCGAAATGTCAGGGCATGGCAGTGGGCTCGGGTGCCGGGCATTATGGTGCTGTTAGTTGTGGCCTGGGCAACCTTCGCCGGCCTGCTGACGAATAAATTTGAGTTTTCGTTTGAAGCAATCATTACGGCCTGCACACATCCATTGGCAGCCGCCCAAATAATAAGCAGGTTCTCTGGTGCGGGTTTTGCTGGTTATGGTTTTTTCAAGGGTCAGCTATTGCAGATTGCCTGGCTATGTGAAGCCATTGGACTTTTTGCAATCATCCTGTCATCGAAAACGGTTGCAACAACCCCGTTTTGCGAACCATGTCTTAAGTGGCTCCAGGCCAAGGGCGAAGGGGCATTCCGCGTCAATATTGCAACTAATGATAGTAGCAGTTTTACAACCGGCTTCTTCGCAGATGCGGCCACTGGGAATATCGAGATCGTCAAGCCCGATTTCTACCCGCACATTCATGTCAGCGTCTCCGAGTGCCCTTCATGTCACAAGATGTTTGAGATAACTTCTTTTGTCAGAACTATGGAACTCGATCAGAAGAGTGCATCCCAAGTCGTTATGTATACAATACCAACACAGATTATCGGCCCGGAGATAGCACTACCGATCCTCAGAAAACTCGGCAAAATTCCTGCGAAATGAAGTCGTATCGTCTCATGATTGTATAATGCTGGTCATTCACTGGGCCAAATATAATCTCACTGCGGAAATTCTGGCGAACGGAATTCATCCGTCGCGAAGTCGCAAAGGTGCCGAGCATGGCGTGTTCTGCTATCCATTTTTCGGGCCGCGCGTGATGTGGGGTAACTGGCGACGAATTTTGAAGCGAACCGACGGCCGGGGCGGGAATTATAACGGCTTTGTCTTTCGTTTGTCCCCTGGTGATTTTCCGCTGCAATGCGGCCACTGGCTCGTTTCAAGGTATTCTCCCAAATACAATCACATCAAAACCATGGCAGAAATGGTGCCGTTGTTTCGTGAGATAATCGATCCGAATATCTATGAAAACTGGACAAAAGAACGGTCGCCCATCGATTGGGATGATTTTCAAATCATCATTCCCCGACTCATCAACCCGAAACGTATTATCCGGGTGATCCGCGACCGGGCGCCGGCATCAATCAAGACAGTTCAACAACAACGACGCAGCCAGACAAAGAGGTTCTGTCCGGAAGAGTAATGAATCGATGCCGATAGGCCTGTTTGCATTGAAAGCGAGAGAAAGGTAGGATATAGGCATGGGTAAGGGGAAACTCCTGGTGAGACTGCTTCGTCGACCAAAGAATTTCTCCTTTGCCGATGCCCTTAAAATCGCGGAAGCGTTTGGTTTTTTGGTTGTTCGACTGAATGGAAGTCATCATATTCTGAAACGGTCAGGAATCCCAGAACTTATCAATCTCCAGGATGTTGGCGGCCAGGCCAGGCCTTATCAACTGCGACAATTGCTGGAACTCATCGAACGATATGACCTGACAATGGGAGACTCACAATGAAGGATTACCACATCAATCTGTTTTACAGCGACGAGGACGACGGCTATATTGCTGACATCCCGGATTTGAAATCTTGTTCGGCCTTCGGAAAAACGCCGGAAAAAGCATTAAAGGAAGTCTTGAAAGCCAAGGAGGCATGGCTTGCCGTCGCTCAAGCCGAGGGGCGCCCAATTCCCAGGGCATTGTACAAACCAGTCATTTACAAAGTTGCCTGAGATAACGATTCCGTAAAGGGCTTTGTTATGTTTCGTTTTGCCTGGTCGAGCATGAATCATTGTCTTCAATTGCTGAAAAATGAAATAAATGAACCATGAAATAACGATACGAATGCATTCTAATTTCTTGTGATCTTTTCCTTTTGACGCTCTAACTCAAGGCGTTGTATCTTCAAGTGAGAAAAGCAATATCCTATCCAATTAGGATTACAGAAGGAATTATATGTTTCCAAACAGATTTGCAATTATTCTTTTACTTGCTATAACTACCGGGTTCACAAATCCAAATGTCCTCGCTGGCCAGGACAAACCAGATAATAAAAAGCCAAAAAAAACATATGACAAAGAATGCTATGCTTTGGCCTTTGCCGACAAGAGAGTGTTCGGTCGCCTTAAACAAGATTTTACAGAAGACCTATGCTACGGCGCGCCAACTCCCAATGGGCCAATTGACTGCTTCCTTGCTGGTGTACTTGATGAAAAGACAATGTACTATATCACTAAACCGCATCTTGTTTCGCTCTGTTGGCATGCAAAAGATGACAGTCCAGTCGCATGTTTCAACTTGCTAAGAAATAATACAGATATTGTGGCGCTCCTGGATGAGCCAATGCAACAGATAGTTCCTACATGCCAAGGGGCGCAAAACACCTTTCCGGCAGAATGCGTGAGATTGGGATATATCTCTGAAAAGGCGGCCGACGAGAATTCGTCGGCCCCCGATTTCTCGGAGGCCCGCGCAAAGTTCGGACAACACATGAAAGATGCCATCAAGGAAATTTTAAAAGAATGCGGGCCACATAAAAAAAAGCAGTAACCTCGCATTGTTCGCGAAACGAAGTAATCTCGTCTATCACCTTGAGATTACCTTGCCACATCGTTCCTCGCAATGAAATATAGTTCACTTGCAATATTATTTGGACTGTAGGGGCGAGGCATGCCTCGCCCGTTTGCAGACAGTCATTATGTTTATCTCGGGCGAGGCATGCCTCGCCCCTACGACGGATATATCGTGAATATTGCAAGAACCTCGAATTGATAGAATACTGTCTTGCTTCCACAAAGCAAAGCGATATACAATACTGATGTATGGAAGACTCCGACGAGAGTTACAAGAAATTC
>JADFYG010000125.1 GCA_015233155.1 Candidatus Rifleibacteriota bacterium | reverse complement strand
CAGAAAGCGGTGCCTGTGCAGGCTTTGCGCCGCCCATCGTGCCGGCGAATTCAGCTTCCATTGCAGCCTTCTCGGCTTCGGAAAGCCCCCCTCCAGTCGCAGTGGTCGACGGCTTCGCTGAAGTAGCTGGTGCGGGCGCTAAAACGGGTGAATGCTGAACCTCCTTCGTCCGCTCCATTTCAAGTTGCTCGACCCGCTGTCCAAGTTTATCAACAAGCCGAGTCAGGCTTGCAATCTGAGCCTGCAAGGCAACGACGTCATCAGCTCCCTGAACGCATGAAGGAAGAAAAAAAACGAAGATGAAAAAGAGAAATATAATAAAAGGTTTCACGTAAACCTCTCCTTCTGTTTGGTGTTCTTAAGCATTCGTCCGACAAAAGAAGTATTCGGGCAAAACGAATGCACGCCTGATCAAACCGGAACAGGAAAGAACGACCTCAGAAGGAGGGAGGGCCTCGCGACAAATGATAATAGAACTGCCTGCGCCCCAAAACGATTGCGACTTTTTCCGGGCGCATCTGAACAAGGATGATACAAAGCAACACGACAGCCAGAGCCCAAAGACTGCTTGCGAATTGCGCATTCCACAAACAGGTCGGGCAATCATTTGGAAGAGTGGTTATCATCTACGCTGATGACAGAGTGAGCAAAACCTCTCTCATGAGAGAAAGAATGAAAATGCGGTGGAAGTAGTGAGGCAAATACGCATATAGTAATAATAAGCCAGCAGAGGCGCTGACATAATCGCCGATAAGAAAAGCATTCGAACATGGCGCTTACCTCGTATAAACTATATCTGCAACACTAAAACTTGTCAAATTGACACACGGGCGTCATTCCGAATAGCATTTGCTGAAATTGGATTTGGCTATCATTTCAGCAATCAGCAGAAGGGATTTTAATGACACGTGAATATGCGCTTCGGCCTGTTTCCGGGGCCCAGGTGGCTGGAGCAACTGCATCCAGGCGTTTCGGAATCGATTACGAGCGCGAACTGAACCCTGCGCAAAACGAAGCTGTCCAGATAATTAACGGCCCGATTCTGTGCCTTGCCGGAGCCGGTTCAGGAAAGACGCGCACGCTGGTTTATCGCGTCGCGCGGATGGTCGAGAACGGCATTCTTCCGGAATCAATTCTATTGCTCACCTTCACACGAAAATCAGCCATGGAAATGCTCGAAAGGGCCCAGCAGCTGATCGGCGCTGAAGGCAGACGTGTCAACGGCGGCACCTATCACTCCGCCGCGAATCTGATTCTGCGCCGCCACGGGATCGCGATCGGGCTTCCCTCGAACTTCTCGATACTCGACGAGGGCGATTCCGGTGACATTCTGCAAATGATTCGCGCCGACCTCAATCTGGAAAAGAAAGAAACGCGATTTCCACAGAAATCGACAATAAAGGCGATGCTTTCCGCTTCCATAAATCGCGGAATTTCGATCGACCGTATCATCAGTGACGATTATCCGCATTTCATCGAACATACGGGCGATATTTGCCGAATGCTGGCCGAATACGCCGCATACAAAACACGCACTCATCTGCTCGACTATGACGATCTGCTTCTCGATTTGATCCGTCTCCTGGAGGAAGCGCCGTATGCACGCGCCGAACTGTCTCACCGGTACCGGTTCCTGATGGTCGACGAGTATCAGGACACCAATCCACTGCAGGCACGCATCACTCGCCTGCTGGCCGGTGATGAGCGTAATGTCATGGCTGTCGGTGACGATGCACAAAGCATTTATGCCTTTCGCGGAGCCGATTTTCGCAATATTTTGCGATTTCCTGAAGAGTTTCCCGGTTGCCGCATGGTCAGACTTGAGGAGAATTATCGCAGCACAGCGCCGATCCTGGACTCGACGAACCGTTTGATGTCACATGCGACGAGCGGATTTCAGAAAAAACTCTTCACGCGCCGGACCGGTGGGGAAAAGCCTGCATTGCTGGCCTGCGCCGATGAGGAGCAGCAATCGAATTTTGTCGCGCAGCGCATTCTCGAATTACGCGAGGAAGGAGTGCCACTTTCAAAAGTTGTAGTGCTCTTCCGCTCAGGGTTTCACTCATACGGACTCGAGTTGGAACTGCGTCGCCGCGACATTCCATACCAGAAGTGGGGCGGGTTCAAATTTCTGGAAGCCACCCACATCAAGGATGTCCTGGCACACCTGAGAATACTGGTCAACCCTTGCGATCAGGTGTCATGGATACGCGTTCTAATGCTGTTAGAGGGAGTCGGTCCCAGAACTGCCGCGAAAATTTTTTCCGATATTTCGACTGCAACGAATCCTTTTGATCTTTCCCGGATTACAGCAGGCAGCAAAATCAAGGAAGGTCTGGGATCGCTTGGCTCAATGCTGTGCCGACTCTCCGGCGATCCCCGCCCGGACACATCCTCACTCATTGACATCATTACCGATTATTATTCTCCGATACTGAAAAACAGACACGATGATTTTCCAAAGAGACTTAAAGACCTTGATCAGTTGGCTACTATCGGGGGAAAATACCAGGGTCTCGAAGAATTTCTCGCCGACCTGACACTTGAACCGCCAACGAACAGCGTCAACGGAAGACTCGCCGACGACGGGGAGAAGGAAGAACGACTTGTACTCTCGACCATTCACTCAGCGAAAGGCCTCGAATGGCATTCAGTCTTCGTCATCTGGGCTCTCGAAGGACGCTTCCCTTCATTTCCGGCGCTTCAGAACCCGGAACGTTTAGAAGAAGAACGCCGCCTCATGTATGTAGCAATGACGCGGGCTCGTGAAAATTTGTATCTATGCTATCCGGTCTCAATCTGGGATGCAGCCAGCGGTTCACTGCTGGCCGAGCCTTCACGATTCATCCGTGACATTGGAGACGAACTTCTTGAACGCTGGTCACTTCAATTTGACAGGTCCAACCAGTTCTGATACCTTTGTCCACCATGATATGCAGTCTGCGGGGTTTCCCGCCGAGGGGGATAGACGCCCATGATTAACCGGTTGGCCGCGCTGGCCGCCGTCCTGATGATTGTTCTGCTGACTCTTGCAGTCCGGGATCAAATGGCTCTTCCCACAAAGAATCTTGCCATATTCTATACATGCAATCTGCATGGCCAGATCAAGCCTTTCCAGGGTGACGTCGGAGAATACCAGCGGGTAAATGCAGGCGGATTCGCCTTCATCCGGGGCGCTATCGATGAGCAGCTCCGACACTGGCATATCGCTTCCGAAGCCGCCCTGATCGTAGATTCAGGGGATGCGTTATTCGGTTCAGCCGAATCCTCACTCACGCTCGGCAAGGCACCGCATGACCTGATGGCTCATCTTTCATACGACGGTATGGCCGTAGGCAACATGGAGTTCGAGTTCGGGCTTGACATGCTTCGCACGTTCGCGGCTGATGGGACACTACCCATGCTTGCATGCAATTATCGAGACCTTAAAGCCCCCCTCGGAAACACCTTCATCCCCGGAAAAATAGTCGAGAAGGCCGGTTCGAAGATAGGTATCATAGGCCTCGGTCATTCCGATCTCACGCGCCTTACGCGTGAAGAAAACGTACTTCAGATAGAGATTACGGATGCAAAAGCGGCGGTGGCGAAAACTGCGACTTACCTGAAAACACAGGGCGCGGAACTGATCGTGCTCCTGTCTCATCAACCAGGCCTGGATCGCGCCGAATTTGTTCATTCGGCATTTCCGGACGTCGACGTTGTAATTGGGGACATGATCGGCTCGGGCACCGTCGGCCCGATAACTATGGCCAGAGCTCCCGGGGAAGAATCCTCCGATATGCCGTTGATCTGTCCCAGCGTCCCTGCCCGCGGAGTCGCCCTCGGCTGCGTACGTGTACCATATATGGGCAATCGCTGGAATGTCTCTCACGCCACGCTGCAAAATGTGGTCGTCGATGCTGATCACGTAACGCCTGATCCTGAGTTGGCAGCCGAGGTCAATCGCATCGAAGCGAAGGTGGATTCTCTCCTGGAAGAAGTTGTCGCCCATTCCGATGGCGATTTCAAGCGCTCATTCAGTGACGAATCCACGATCGGCGACCTTATAACCGATGCCATTCGAGCTGCCGCAAAAACCCAGGTAGCGTTGCAAAACAGCGGTGGCATAAAATCCTCATTTTCGAGCGGAACCGTATCATTACGCGACTTGTATGATATCCTTCCATTCGAGAACAGCATTGCCAAAGTCACACTTTACGGCTGGCAACTGGAGAATTTGATAGAAGAGAGTCTCAGCGGGCGTGGCACTTTTCTCCAGGCATCCGGAATTGATTGCACATGGTCAAGTAACAACCCGCCTGGTTTTCGTATAATTCAGCTTGCCGTGGATAAACAGCCGATCGATTTCTCCGCGACTTATACCGTCGCAGTAAATGATTTCATGCTCGATAACAGGCAATCCTGGCCGGATCTTTCAAAGGCCGTCGATGTCACGATCCTGGCACGTCTACGCGAAGCACTCAAAACACACCTTCTGGAACTCAAAAATGTGACTCCTACGCTCGAGCGGCGTTTCATCGATATTCGCGACCAGGATGAAACCCTTTCGCGCCAGACCATGGAAATCGAAATCGCAAGCCTTGCCAAACCCCTGATACACACAGACAGAATTGATTCCCCTCTCGCTTGTCTCGCGGCCGAGCTCATACGCTTGGAAACCGACTCCGATGGAGCGCTTATACAGCACTCACTGTTATCACCACCGATGAATGCCTCGTCGTGTTACACACCGAATGTCGCCACTCCCTGCGAGCGTACATCTTTTGACGAAAAGATGAGTTCGGTCACCGCCGCGCGAATCACTGCCCTGATCCCTGAAACAGCGGAAGTCGTTACGGCTGAGATCCCTGGTGCGGAGTTACGCCGGATCTTCGAGTCGGTTATCAGTTCTGCCGGACCACATCTGTCTTTCGCGGGATTTTCGATCGAGTTGCTCGAAGGCGGAAAACTCGGCCGTATCTTCCCTTGGGAAGGCGATTTCGACCCGACGAAGATATATAAAATAGCGTTACCAGCCAATTTCCCTCGCGCACTTCCAGGCATCTATGATTTCACCAGTTGTAAAAGCATTACAGCATTCACAGATATCCGCAGGGTCTTGTTGAACGGACTGCGAAGGCGCGAAGGAAAGGTCGAGCCCAGACGTGTCATCTACTGAATCCGGGGTCCATCTGCGTCTGAGTTTAACGACCAAGATTCTCGTTCTTTTCATTTTCATTCTTGTCGTACCATTAGCGATGTTGATGATGGCGGCAATCAAACGCACGGAAGATGCTTCTACACTTGATTTCAACCGCCGTCTTGGTTATGCCGCGAGTTTGTTCCGCGACAGTCTTGAGGATCAGCTGGATTCCCTGCGCATACGCACGAAGACTGTCGCTGATTTCGACTTTTATGACCTCGGAAAAGGCGGTTTCGATGCATCCACAACTCGTCCTCTGATGCAATTCGAGCTGATCCGCTCCGGCCTCGATTATTTCGCTCTTGTAAAGAACGGAACGGAAGTATCGCTTTTTGAAGGTTCCCCCCCCGGAGAATCGCTCGGTAAAATCATTCCCGCTATCTGTCACACTCCTCTTAATGCGAACCTTTATATAATTGATCGTGACGCGTGGATTTTCGCCGGCGCGGAAATCACTAAATTGCGTGGCAAAGACAGACAGCACATTGTATTTGCGCTAAAAATCGCCAGGGACTTTGCGGATCGTCTCAAGCGCCTGACCGGAGCTGAATTTAGCTTGCTCTACGGCGGTCGTCGGGTTTTGACCACCATGATGGACTTGTACAATCATCGAATGACGGACACTATTCCAGTACAACCCGATGCCCGCACCGGGACCATGGACGTCATGGGTATACAGCACTCTTTTGTGCGTGAGGAAGCACTCAGCGAAAAAATCTCAGAGCCGGTCTACGTCGAAATAGCTCTTCCCAGTTCAGAATTCGCTGATCTCGGCAAGCGCATTACTCGAGACTTTACTCTATTCGGAGTCTTTGGCGTACTTCTGGCGGTCATCACCGGTTCAATACTGTCATGGCACATTGCGGGCCCGTTGAAAGAGCTTGCACGTTCGACAACCCGCATTGCCGGAGGCGATCTGACCGCAAGCGCCCCCATGGACCGTCTTGACGAAATCGGTCTTCTGAATCGCAATTTTGCCTCCATGGTCGATAGTCTCAAAGCCGAGCGCGACCAGAAAGAGAGCAAGATGCGTGAACTTTCGACGCTTTTCGAAATCAGCAATGCCGTAAACTTTCTCACCGATTCGGAGGAACTGCTCAAATTCGTTTTGACTCACGCCATAGATATTTTCGAGGCCGAGCGAGGTTCAATTATGCTTCTGGATGACCTCACTGACGAGCTTGTTATCAAAGTCGCCTTTGGCGGCCGTTATCGCGTGGCATCGAGCAATCCTGTCAAGCTCGGCTCCGGAATCTGTGGCCTCGTGGCAAAAGACGGCAAGGGACGTATCTGCAATGACGGTTTTAAAGACAGCGAATTCAGGAATTTTGGAAGTCTCATCCCGGTAGAGGATATTCAGACGCTTCTGGTTGCGCCACTCAAGTTCAAAGAAGGGACTATCGGTGTTATAAATATCGTCAACAAACGCAGCGGCGCGAAATTCAACGAAAACGACCTGTCGCTTCTGAATCTTATCACATCTCAAGCTGCTGTCACGATCGAAAATAACAAGTTATACGAGCTGTCCATTACCGACGGACTAACTCGACTTTTCGTGCAACGGTATTTTCAGGCCCGCCTGTCAGAAGAACTCCTTCGTGCACGACGCTACGGGCTGAAGCTATCGCTCATAATGATCGACATAGACAATTTCAAACACTTTAATGATGTTTATGGGCACCAGACGGGTGATCAGGTATTGCAGCGCGTCGCGCTGGCCATTCGCGACACGATTCGAACCGGAATTGACATTCCATGTCGCTATGGCGGGGAGGAAATGACGGTCATACTCCCTGAAACCCGCACAGAAGAGGCCTTCAGGACAGCCGAGCGTCTGCGTGAGTCGATAGCCGCTCTGTCGCTGTCTCATCCGATGGGTGCGCTCAAAATCACATGCAGCATTGGCACAGCCTCCTACCCGATGGATGCAGGCGATCGCGAAACGCTCGTCATGGCCGCTGACAAGGCAATGTATGTCAGCAAGCGCTGCGGAAAAAACCGCACGACTTCGGCATCAGAAATGAACAGCGTTTTAACATGAACCTCTGGAGCTATTTATAATGATATACGTTCTTATGACCGTAATTTTCTGGGGTCTTACTCCGGTTCTCGACAAGATCGCAAGTGCGAATGCCGATGTAAGCGTGATCGTATTCATCAGAAGTATTACCGTTGCCATTGCCAGCACTATCATCGTCGCTTTAGGCGGCAAATGGTCAATGATCCCTCAGGTTTCGGGAAAAGTGCTTGCCTGTATGATCTGTTCGGGTTTTCTTGCCGGTTGCGCGGGCGTATTCACATTTATGCGGGCCATGCAGGAAGTCGGTGACGCAGGAAAAGTTGCGGTGTTAACCTCTACTTACCCGCTTGTAGCCCTCATTTTGACGGTCGCGATTCTGAAAGAACCGGTCACGGTACAAAAAGTACTCGGAACCATTCTGATCACATCGGGGGTCGTCCTGCTGAACCGCTGATTGTTTTCAGTGATCTGAAGATACTGGAGCGGCGCCGCTGCCAAGCTGGCTGGCCGCCAGAATCCGCTGATATGTCTGATATTTTTTCTGATAATCGACCAGCGCATGCAGTGTTTCCATGGTTTGGGGCCCATTTTCGCGCAGATGCTTTACATAGCTTTCGTATGCATTCAGATATTCCATATGAGCGTCTTCGACCGCATTGAGCACGGCCGGAACCGAAGCGGGAGAAACCGTTTTTGCCAAGGCGGTCGCAAGTGGAGAAGTCACAGCCCCGGAGTCAGCATGGGCGGTCTGGAAACCGCCCTTGTCCACGCTTCCCGTGCCGCATCCAGTAATGGTTGTTGCACAGACAGTGACCGCGAAGCCAAAACAAACCAATGAAATGAAAATCGATTCAAAAATAGTTCGCAGTCGATTACAAAACCTATCTTCCCTGTTCATACGCCATGATTATAGGAATCCATCAGGCCATATGTCAAGATGCTTCTGACATGACAAAATGAACTCTGTACACCACGGCAAATGTGTGTGTCCAAAAAAATGTTGCCTTTTCGAAGCAAAACGAGTATCATGCTTCGTTCGTGTCGAGCCTTGAACCAGCCTGAAAAAGCCGGGTTGCGCGTGCTTTAGTTGGGAGGTTGCCACGACATGTTGATGTATGAGATGTGAACCGGAAAGGGGACATGATTGATGTCGTTTATTCTTGAAAAAGGGACGATCTTCTACCAAGGAAAATTCCAGCCTCTCAGCCGCCTTGTTATTGATGGCAGCAAAATCACGGAAGTGACGCTGGCATCCGGCAAAGCGAAGAAACCCAAACCCCCTGCGGGCAAACATAAGGGTGACAATCACGAGAAGATTATCGACTGTCAAGGTAAGTATATCCTCCCGGGTTTTATTGATGCACACACGCATTTAAGCCTGGAAGAGGAAGGCATCGGCTGGATCGACCAGGATATGAACGAATCCTTCGGTATGATCACTCCTCAGGTCCGGGCTTTCGATGCGCTTAAGATGCGTGACCGCGCTTTCAAAGATGCCCT
>JADFYG010000124.1 GCA_015233155.1 Candidatus Rifleibacteriota bacterium | reverse complement strand
GGATCGCCCATATCTGGTCTGGCAGTTCCGCTATGAATATCCTAAGGAACTTACAAGCGGAAAGAGGGACAATCCAGTGACCTTCCTTGAAGCCTGCCGCGCCCTTCACGCAATGTTCGTCCGGGCTCTCGAACTCAGGCCCGAGGCCAGAGGCGGGGAAAGCGTTGAATTTGCCGATATGGAGTCGGCGCTTAAGGATCTGCTCGCCTTCCAGGGTGTGCAGGCGGTGAGAGCAGAGCAATGGAGGGAGGCCGCGAAAGCGGGGAAAATTCTGCCCAAGGGGTTCGAAATCCCTGCGTACGCAGGCTGGAACGAGGAAGAGACCCGGCTGCATGGTGCAGCGGATTGCACGGTTGCCTTCAAGTCGCACCTGTGCCTGTTCCTCAAGGCGGCCAGTCAGCATCGGGCGTATGTCCTTAACGATCTGCTGCCTGGGCACGGGCTCATGGTGGCCTAGCGGCTCTGGACACCCTGTCTAGTAGGTGTTGCTCCGGAAGCAGCCTAGACCTGCTGTCTAAGGGACAAGCCGAAAGGCGTGGTTTCGCGAATTCGTGTAGGTTTGACTACGTTGGCTGAGGCGGCTGGGATGGCAAAGTCCTGGCCGCCTTTCTTTCTTGCCCTCGCTAAGATTTCTCCTCCAGCACATACAGAGCCTGAAAATTAATGCTTATCTCACACGTCCTGTGACCTGCCCTGGTCTTTTCGGACCAGCTAACAGTTGAGAAAATGGCTCCACGCGATACAGGCCAGGGCACTTCTGGCGACAGGGGGCGTAGGAGATTGCAAATACCATATTATGCATCCAAACTTAAAAAAAAGATCTCTACTTAAAAATATTGACAAATCTTGCGGCCGGGCCTAGGGTTCCTCTACACGAATTTCGACGACATCCTTGAGCTGGCGGCCCTGCCCTTCGCAGGGTGTCGGTCAGCTTATCCTGACTAAAAACATAAGGAGATTCTTATATGTCAAATGATCTTACACTGCAGGCTGTTCCGTTAGGACGCATGAAGCAGCTGTTGTTAGAATCGTGCAACGTTGCTGAGGTCAGAGCAAAAAAAGGGCTAAGCCAAAAAGAATTTGCAACTATGATTGGCATTACTCATGGCAGGTTAAATCAGATAGAGAGGGGGGAAGCGGTACCATCAAAACCGGTGCAAATCCTGGCTGAACTGATTAGCAAAGGTATTTATCCTGTGGCAAACGACACTATTAATACTGGTGGGCGTATTGCTTCTGTATATTCATTTAGGCCAGCGACTTATAATAGAGGGGCATGGCAAGTTGAGGCAACACTCAACAAGGCAGCGTTAAAACAATTAGAGCAGAGAGGATTGCCGACTCTTTGGTTTGAAATCCCCGTTCTAGATAGGGCGTCTATCAGCAATAACATGATTTTTACTGATATAATCATATCCGGCAATGACAAAGTCACTAGGAAGGCTAAATTTAAAAATCGAGTATGGCAAGCGAATATTTATATATCAGAGGTTCCATTAAAAATTACCGATGATGACCTGGATTCCATCGCACTAGACGCGGAAGTAAATATTTTGCGGTCTATTGAGCAGGCCTTTGAGCAGGCCTTTGAGCAGGCCTTTGAGCAGCAGTCCTAACAATGGCCTATTTGATGTACACAGTAGTTTGGAAAATATACGCTTTTTAATGCCAAACAAAAAGACATTATAGTGTTTCTTCGCTAAAATTTACACATTCATCTGGTTCAGGCACATCGCCGAATCACAATTTGAGCCTACCTCTACGAGGGGGCTCACCTCTTGATGATGAGCAAAATCAGAAAAATTGCTGCGGCTAAGGCCAACCCCTTAATAATCTTCTTAGATCTGCCCAGATCGATGCGCAAACATTCCCCCGCGTTCCTGGCTTGCTCCGTTGCCGCCCGTAATTTTTCGGCTTCCTGGACGGCGGCGGTTCCTTTTTTCGATTCAATAGATTGCCAGTATAGGCGGTTGATGCCATCAACGACGGCAGTGGGGGTCTGCGCCGAGAAATCTGAGATAAGGGACAACAGGGAAAGGTCGGCGTGGTGGCCCAACCCATCCACTCTGAAATGCCTTATATTCGACCAAGTTTTAAGAATTTGCGGAGAATTGAAAACCTGGAATTGCACTTTCTCTCCTCCACCGCGTATAATGCAAAATACATCATTTTCCCTGCTCTGTGTATTCATATCATTAATCCGGTCTATGATGTCTTCCGATGAGGCAAAGTTGGCAGTGAATGTCTCCACCTCTGCTTTAATCTTGAGTCTGTTTTTGAAATCAGCAACTACTTGACTTTCCTTGGAGCAAAGAAGCAAAATCCTTGGGCATGGCGGAAACCTTTTTTTGTTGTAAACACTCTCTGGGTTTATTGCTGAAAGCGCCTCTTCTATGGGGTTATCTGAGCCAGTATATACGTCAGTTGCATCCAATGTAAATATTTTTGTAGTGCGCAAGACAAGTTGATTCCACTCTTTATAGCAAGTAACCACCACACTGCCAATTACAACAACCCTTTCTCCGACATGTTTTCGGAAGCGTTCGCGATCAGTCCAATGGAGCCGCAGGCGGCTTTCAGTGTCGGACAGGTCAGTTAAGAAGAAAGTGCCTGTATCTTTTTGAGATTTTTTCGTCTCGATCACCTCACCGAAAATGGCCACGCAGGGAGTGATGGCCTTCTCATTCATCGTGCTGGTAAAGTCCTTCACCCCCACGTAGAGTTTGATATTTTCTTGGTCCAGACTTCCTGCTTCCTCCATGTTTCCTCCTGGTTCTTCTAACCACTCGTTTCAACAAGTTATTGGCCTCAATGCAGACGTCCGCGACCCGCTGGCCCGTTTCGACCTGCTTGATCGCTCCGATGATCTGCTCTTCCTTGAACTTGATCTTCCTCATGACTCCGACCTCTTTGGCCGTCATCACGAGCTAATAACGGGGATACCTGATGGGGGGGAGGTCATTCGGGATGTCGTAAGCTACATTCTTATCAAATTTGGTGGCCCAAAACTTTTGCCGCGATTTGGGTAATCGAGTTCGTATGCAATCTGGATGACGATGTCAGAAACAACCAGGGATGAAGATGTGATGTAGCTACCAGGGAAATAGAGATCGGGTAGCCCTGGGAAGTCTGGACCATACAAACGGGAACGAATCCCCGCCCAGAGAACTTTGCGCACTCGCAACTCGGGTCCGGTATTCTTTGAAAGAAGACGGGACATCACCTCAGAGCGTGTAAGAGGGCTACTCTTCGGTTTCTTCTTCTGGGGCACCTATGCCCCCCAATTCGACAGGAGTTTGCTTAAATTCTAGCATGAATATATTAAGTATGGTAGAAACATCCTGGTATGGTGGATATTTCTTAAAATGCTCTTCAATAGAATGGAGAATTAACTCTCGATCTTTTGAATTTTGAAGGGTAGAGTCCATTGCCCATCTGCGTCCAGGGTGGATCACATCCCAAGGAGAGCGACTGTTTGATCGTGTTGTTGCACTATCACCATGTTTTGATATCCCCCAACAGACTTTACATTCTTTATTCCAAATCGGTTTGAAAAAATTGATAAGGTATTGTTCCGCAGCAAGCTGAGCATTGGTTGCCACTACTATTCGTCGATATTCAAATTCTTCAATTCTAATGGGTGGGTTGTCGGTAGATATATAATCTTCCGCCCATTGTTGTGCTTGTCTGATCATGCGGCAATGGTCACGTAATCGTCCGGTCAGCCTGGGTCCTTGTTCTTGTGGATTATTGGCTTCATTTTGCTCAGGATCAGCTTTGCCTATGTATACAGGGGTTTCAGTTTTAGATATCAACTCGTATGCTGGATGTCCGCCGACGTAATAAATCGCATAACAACCAGATCCATACATTTGACCTACGTTTGCTAGGGGTAGACGTTGCTGTGCGAGAAGAGCAATTGCGACCAACCTTGCAATTGTGGAGGGCGCTGTGGGGTCAAATATTGAACAAGGAGTACGAATCTGGTCTAGTTTGTCAATTTCTAGCGCCAACAAATTGCCGAGTTCTGTTAGCTTGTTTTTTATGTCTTTGATAGCTTTCGGTTTGAGCCCAAGGCTTGTTTTCGTGAGAAGAGGCAACAAGTCGGTCATCAAATTTATTAATGCTCTTGGGGCCTTCGGCAAGTCGGCGCGCAACTGCAATAAAGTACGGGTGGCTTCGTCAAGCTGGGACTGCGTGCGACCTGAAGCGGCTGCGCCCAGTGTGGGGAGTATTGATTCTAGTGCATCAAGACCGCTTCGCAACGTAACCAATGCGTTTTGTTCAGGGGTTTTAGAGCCGCTTGCCATCACGCAGCTCTTCTGTTCATGTCAACCGCTGTTTGTCGCAGAGTGCTGGCCATCCAAATGCCAATAGCTTCGCCGAGTTGTACGGGAACGGCATTTCCAAGCTGGCGCATGCTCTCCGTCCAGGACCCCGGGAATGTGTAATCGTCCGGCAACCCCTGAAGCCTGGCAGCTTCGCGAATGGTGAAATATCGGACGGCCCCCTCATCCTGGATCATCATGTTCTCACCACCCGGCACACCATGGTCGCCGGCCTTGAGCGCCTTTGCGGGCATGTCCATAGGGCTCCCTGTGTGCCCCTGGTATGCTCTCGCGCCAGCCTGGAGAGTATGGTTGGAATGCCCTGTCGGAGAGCCAAGGCCAGACAAAGCGTCGCGTACGGTTACCCAAGGCATATCAGGAGGGCACTTTTCGCTCTTCCGAAGCCTTTTCACCAGGGCGCGATCAGGCCGACTGATCATCAAGTCGTCTGGTCGTGCCATCCCATGTTTACGCCAGTAGTCGCCACTAACCCACTGGTCCCACAGAAGCCGCTCGCGGCTGTGGGTCGGCGTGGGGGCGGCAAGCTCACCAACAAGGTCGTTACGAATACCAGCAACGATGACCCGATGGCGTTTTTGAGGCGCGCCGAAATCTGCGGCGTTTACCTTGGCCACGATGACCTTGTACTCTATCTTGCTTTTCGACCGGCGAAGCCGATTCAGATGATCGAAATATGATTCGCCCTCTTTCCGTTGGATTGATGGGCGACTCAGGCTGGAGACGATCCAGGCAAGATAGTCAGAGAACGCCTTTCTCGTGAGGCCCTGGACGTTCTCGAAGAGGAAGGCGTTAGGTTTGGACTTGCGGACAGCGAGGATGGCGGGGGGCCACATGTCGCGGGCATCGTTGTAACCTTTGTGCTTGCCGCCAATCGAGAAGGGCTGGCAAGGGGGACCCCCCGCGACAAGGGCCAGGGAACCAAGAAAACTTTTCCAGTCGATATCGCGCACATCAGCCTTCAAGATAGGCCAATCCCGAACATGGAAGACTCCATTGGTTTTGTTGCGCAGGACGGTCATCACAGCGTCGTCATTCCATTCCACCATGAGGTCGTGCCGGAACCCCGCCCTGGACAACCCCATAGCCAATCCTCCACACCCACTGAACAGTTCCACACTTCGCATGGCACCCCCGGCTTATTTCAAAGTCAGGGGCACTTGCCCCCCCTCGACATGCTCGACTAAAAACGTCTCCACTGCTCGGCGAACCAACCATGCCACCTTCACGCCGTTTCGTTCGGCTATTTTTCCAAGCCGCCCATATTGTTCCTTGGTTAGCGTCGTTGTGACCCGAACCGCGTTCTTTCCGTCTTTGCCCACTTCCTATCCCTCCGCGGAATTCCGCAGCACTCCGCGGCGGTAAATTTTGATTATGCTGTTTTGCGCCTCCTGTCAATGTGTGCAGGCAATTTCCGGTTGCCCAGTGCCCGTCATCTCCGCGCTAGGCAAGGAGTTTGTCTATCTTGTTTCTGCCCTATAGCCAGAAGCACTCCGCGCAAATCGTGGGTGGTGCTAATTGATTTGGTACAATTTAATAAAGGTTTGAAGGTAAATATCTTGCCTCGGAAGCTGGCTTGAAATGCGCTTGCGTTAGGGTTCCAGACGTTGGCCGGGGTAAGTAGTAGCGTGCCCCATCAATCAATATGGTTACATCGCCGTTATCTCCAGCATGTAACTCTTGCGCCTTAACCAATAGCCCTCTCTTTCTCGGCACCCCGTGGAAATATTCCAACGCCACTGCAATCCATCGCTGCAAAAAAGCGTCACCACTCTCACCTATACGCATCAGTTCCAGCATTTCAGCTTCGAGCTTTTTATGTCTGCGCTGTGCCGCCTTTTGTGGGTTATTTTGGGGTAGTGTAATCTTGGCCCTGTGTGCATAGCGTAGGTATCGAACGAAGCCAGATACCGCCGCTCGCTGTCCTGGGGTCTTCTCCAAATATGCCTCCACTGCCTTCTGGTCAGGGGGCATGCATCCCATCTCCCCTGCCTTGAGTAAGAGCACCACAGCAGGAAACAGGGCCAAACGAATGGATCGCAGGGTAGTTTTGCCAGACAGGAGATTGTCGCTCAATGCTTTGTGGTAGCCTTCTAGAATGGTTTGCCCCCTAGAGCCCCTCGGAAGCTTCTTCAGGCTGGCCATAATCCGCCGTCTCTCCGAATTCTCCTCTTTCGATCTGATATCCGGCACAACGAGGCGGCATTCCTCCAACCATCGCATGGGAAGGAGAACGCGGCGTAGTTCCTGAGTTCCGAAATGTTCCAACATGTTGTTATAATCAGGTATGGCCTTCCACCGCCTCTCAATCTCCATGAAAAATGCCAAATGACGGTGAATGGTCAAGGCCGCCTTGTGTTCACCCACTTCCCGGCCAAGCCACTGCCCGAATGTTTCAAAATGCACGGCCATTCCCGGTGTAGAGAAGGCCGCACAATCCATCGCGATACGTTTATTAAACAAACTTTCCCAGTAGCATTTCTGGCACCGCTTCCCATACCCGGCAGGCATCGATTTCCCGCAAACCGAGCAAGGTATTTCGTCTAGTTCGAGGCATTTTTTGCATAGCATCCGACCATCGGGCGATTGCTGCAACAAGCGATGACGCTCGCAGGCCTCGCAAGTGCTATAATCAGAACGAGCGCACTTGGGGCATACACGTTGATCATGCCCTAATCGACTGATACGACTAAGCTTAGTTGAAAGGGCACCACATAACTCGCACTTAGCTGATTTCCTGAAATGCGGGGCACAGGCATTACACACTGGCCCGTAGGGAGTGATTTTGCCGATCGCATATTCGGTCTTCCCACACCGGGCACATGGCTTACTGTTGTGGCATAGTTGGCAAATGGCTCGCAGATCGTCTTTTGGAAGCCGTGCGTAATTTCCGCATTTCGGGCACATCTTGCGCTTGAAAACTCGAGCGTAGCACGTCCCACAATATCGATGTCCCCTGTAAACGCGCCAGATTTTGGCAACGCTCTTGCCGCACTCGTCGCATTCCTTATCTCCATCCCGACTCATGGTCGTGCTATTCATCGCTGCATCATCTCCAACCGACGTTCAAGCCTGGCCATCATGCGCATGACCTCATGTCGTGGACGCGGATGGGCCAAGCGTTGTTTCGGTCGCCTCTTTCGGGTCACGGGCTTGTCTGGCAAGGTGCTCGCAAATTCGGCGACCAGAGCCGGGACAGGTTCGTCCTTGCCGCACAAGCCCTGACGGGTGATGCCGGACTTCATCAGCTCGGTTTCGAGTCGAGCACGGTCTGCCGTGAGAAAACATACTGTCGCCACAAAAAGTTTCTGTCGTTCGTGGACACGCAACATTTCAATTCCAGCGCTGGCAATTGTTTGCATCTCGGGAGACAAAGGTACTCCCATGTGTTCCAGAAGGTGCTTCAGCCCGGCCGTGCTGCTACGATTGGCGCGTCGAATCAAGGACACAAAGAAATTTGTTACCTCGAACCACTCTCTTACATGCACCGTTCTTCCGAGATAACACCCTACGCTGGTGTGAATTATTCGATTTGCCTCTTGTTGGAAGGCAATCGCGGCACTTGGGCACCATTCGAGTTTCGCTTCCCTGATATCCTTCTTCACTTCTGTCCGGCTTAAAAATGCATGACAACCGAACGCATTAGAACTGTATAGTGGTTAATGCTCCGCCAAAACAAGAGATATATTTGCAAAATTGTGCCCGTCTCAAGATGAGTTCAACATCAGAAAGCGTCAGAAAAAATTGTCTTTGCCGTACTGTAAAGAGAAATATGTTCAAATCATAAAGCCATGGCAAATTTTACGACCAATTTTAACTGTGCGGAATCCTTCATCCTGCCGTATGGAGTGTTTACGACGCATTCCATCAAGCCAAAACGGAGGATTCCACACATGCAAAGCGCTAACACCGTCTTCGCCCAGTTGCTATCCCTTATTCCGAGACATCTATTTGCCAAGTTATCCCAAAAACATAAGTGCCGCAGGGCACCCCGAACCTTTTCCCGTTGGGACCAGTTTGTCCACTTGCTCCACCTCCAACTCGCCAACCGCAAAAGCCTTCGTGATGGAGTCCTGAGCATGGACGCCTTCGCCAAACGCCTCTACCACCTCGGAAGCAAGTCAGTGGCCCGGTCCACCTTCGCAGACGCCAACAACAGCCGCACCTACGCCTTCTTCGAAGCCCTTTTCCTGGAAGCGTACAAGCGTTGCCAGCCCAAAGCACCGAAACACAAATTTTCCTTTGATAACAAGCTATTCAGCCTTGATGCCTCGGTCATTGACCTCTGCCTGTCGCTGTTCCCCTGGGCCAAGTTCCGCAACACCAAGGCTGGAATCAAACTCCACGCTCTCCACGACCATGACGGCTATCTCCCCTCGGTGGTCTCCGTCACGGATGCCAAATGTCATGAGATCAAGATG
>JADFYG010000123.1 GCA_015233155.1 Candidatus Rifleibacteriota bacterium | reverse complement strand
TGGTAATTCCGCTTCTGAGATGCGTTTGCTCGCTGCACTCAGAGACTGGTCTTTCTTTTCCGTTCGATCCGGGTATCGAAAAGCAACCTTTTCAAACCGAATCATGGCGTGGGAAAGCCCTTGCGGGAACTCCTGGTTTAGCGTGAGAACTCGAGATCCTTGACAAGGTCAATGTTTGAAGATTTCGTTGAGATCGGAGGCGGTGATGAGGCGCTCACCCCACTCGATCAGCGTCGATTCCTCGGCTTCAGAAATACGCTGACGGTCAGATTCGTTCAGTGGGCCGAATTTGCGTTCGATTTGCCGAAGGACTAGGGTCGCCATGAGCTCACGGCCCTTCTCAAGACCTTTCTCAAGACCTTTCTCGAGACCTTCAACCAGGCCTTCTTCTTTCCATTGTTTAGTCCATTCAACCACTGTCTTGGACAACATTGTTCTTGCCTCCTCCAGCTCTTGTATCTCGGGAATTTTCTCTTTGGGAAAACGGGTTTGAATGAAAACTTTGTAGATCCATCGGGTGAAGGTCGAGCGTAATTCTTTTTGTTCCGGTAGTTTTAGCCATTCTATGAGGTTTTCTATCGCCGTTCGTACGCTCGGTAAATCGCGGGACTTTTCAAGACGGAAGAGTGCGGCGACGAGATTGTGCAGTTCCGCCAACTCCGTTGCCACGTAGCGCCCTTCATCAATGAGAAGATAGGATACGTGGGGACGATACTTCTCAAGCCCGCCTTTGAGCGGAACAATCAGATCATTCACATCTTCAGCCGCCGTCCAACGCGAAACTCCGTTATAAAGAACGATCGGCAATACCGGCGGTAGAAGCTTCCCTTTGAAAAGTTGCTTTTGGCCTATGAGATCCTGATATAGTAACCCAGTGTAGGTCATGATCCGAAGGGCCATGAATTCATCCACTTCGGATTGAAACTCAATCAGTATATATACATAAAGCCACTCTTCGCCCCAGCGCACGCGCCAGACCACGTCATCATGACGTTGGCGAAAGGTATCGGTTACGTAGCTGCCGTTGACACGCTCAAGCGTCGAAAAGTCCAGCCGTTCGATCCACTCTTCGTGAACGAAGCCCCGCAACAGGTCTTCTACCATTTCGGGAAAGGAGAAAAACTTCTTGTAACTCTCGTCGTGGTCTTCCATACGCCCATATTGTACATCGCATCGCCCGACCAAAGCAAGAAACAGATTGACTTATACGGTTTCGATGAACAGTAATTAATCGTGTGAGATTAGCGGATAAAAAAGAACACTGGATACACTGATTACAAGCCGTTTTTATCAAATTCAAGTGATTATTGAACAAAACCATGACTACAAGCCAACCTTAATCTGAGTTTTATCAAACTGCTAATCACTTATACCAGTCACACAATATTCGTATGCACTTCTCAGGCGCCCCATCGGGTCGCCCCTGATGAAGAACCACATACGTTTTTTTGTGAATGGCATTACAATCATCGTTGATTACTGAATATAAACGAAATTCCGAAAATTGAAACCCTGCAGCCGTGGGCCGGAGCTTACCAGCAGCAGAGTTTCTGATCGGATTCAGTTTCGCAGTGCGAAACACAGGCCTGATGGATGGGACCTTTCATCCTGGGGGCGCAGTGTCGGCGTGTCATACGCGTGAAAGGTGCTCAGGAGGCGGAAGCCCAGGTTGTTCCTGTGGTTCGTGGGGTTGTTCCTGTTGCGGTTGGCGGAGCGGCAGTTGTTCGCGTTGTTGTTCCAGCTGCCACCCCGATAGACGCGGTTCGACCCCGCCTCTTCTCCATCGGCCTCAGACATCTTCCAACATTTTTCCCAGCGTGTCAAATCTGAATTCGGGGCGAAGATAACGAATGCTTGCCAGAACGGCGTTCACACTTGCGGCCAGCTGATTACCGGTAATTCCGCCGGTCTGAAAAACATGCTCACGGCTTCGCACCAAACGGCGGCTTCGCAGATATCGCGTCGATTGCAGGCGAAGCATTCCCGGAAAGACGCGCCAGCCCAGAAAGGGAAGGCCATCCCGCACAGGAGCGATAATCATCCGCTCTTGTTTGATTTCAAGCTTTCTGTTGCCCAACAACCATTCAATCAGAAGGCCTACCGCATCAGACAGACGCTGATGGGAACTATCGAACAGCACCATGTCGTCCATATACCGAATATACCCATCAACGCGAAGATATTCTTTTGCCATGTGATCGACGCCATTCAAATATGTGTTCGCAAACCATTGGCTGGTCAGATTTCCGATGGGGATTCCTTTCCCCGGGTTTTGCCCGGGCAAAGGAAACTGAATGATAGTCTCAAGAAGTTCAGTCAGCGGTTTCTCACGAAAACGCGGCCGAAGAATTCCGACGAGAATGTCGTGATCGATGGAATCGAAATAACGGCGAACGTCAAGCTTGGCGAAAAATGGGTATCGCCGGGTCAGATCCTGAGCGCGGGAAACCGCACGATGGGCTCCTTTTCCAATTCTGCAAGGGAAGGAATCGGCAATGAAGGAGCGTTCAAGAAATGGCCCGATAAGATCGCAAACAGCATGATGCACAACCCGGTCGCGGAAAGATGCGCAACTGATCATGCGTGGCTTCGGATCAAGCACGCCGAATTGAATGAAAGGCGCAGGGCGGTAGCAACCAGCTAAAAGTTCTTGCCTGAGAGTATCGAGTTCATTCCCTGAATCGCCGAGAAAACTGACGACGGGACCACGTGTCCGTTTCCCCCGGGCGGCGCAAAGCATCGCCCGATGAAGGTTTTCGACGGAACATATTTTTAGCCACAGCCCGCCGAATGACTTCATGGTGTTCCTTTATTTCGGTAGTCTCAACAAAGGCTGTACAAAGCTGGGCCGGTTTTCCCTTATACAAAAATGAAATGCAATTTGTTCTTTTGAGGTTGGACAATTCGATGCAGGAGCGCGATGTGCCATGCCCAAAAGGTCCAAATTCGATGCGTCATTATATAGAAAGTGGCGCCCCGGTAGGGGAAGGCGGTTCAGAAGAAGCGCCCACATCCTCGGGTCGCGGAGAAGAAAGGTCAGCTACAGCCGTGCCTGCGACGGCTGAGGTAATATTCGCGGTGAATCCGAGGATGTCGTTTCCGTATTTGGCGCAGGTGGCTTCGCCGATGCCTTCGATTTCGCGAAGTTGCGCCAAAGTCTTCGGCAATTTGCGACAAACGTCAGCCAGCATCACGTTTCGCATGATGACGTAGCTGGGAACGCCGTCTTTTTTGGCCCGTTCGTTTCGCCAGGTCCGAAGATCGCGATACAGTTTTTGAAGATTGTCGGGAAGATCTTTTTCCGGGTCGGGACCGGGTGGCCGGCTATTATTTGCCAGCTTGTAGGTAACCGGTGCGTCTGCCAACAGAACCACAAAGGCAATATGAGGAATATTTCCGTGAAGGAAGAAATGATCGCGAACTTCCAGGATTTCGCGACCGGCGGCGGCTTCGACAAGCGCCTTTTCGGGAAAGCCCTGCAAACCGTCGTGGTAACGAAGAGTGATGATTCGAATCTGCATTTATTTCACATTTCAGCTTCCCGCAAAATTAACTTTTTCAAAAAAAATTGCCTCGTCGCCTTCGGCTCCTCGTAAAGACAGTTACCAAAGTTGTCATTGCGAACGCCGGTGAAGCAATCCAATTTTCTCGAATTTTGCATGTGATACCAATCCTATTTAATTCGTGCGTATTCCCCGGTGCGCCAAGGCGCACCCTACCCTGCTATATACGCATTTATTGTGAATGATATGACTCATCTTTTCAATAGCGCAGCCAGGTTTCCCACATATAGCGCTTTCGGGCTACCGCCCTATCAGCGCTAATTGTGGAAAACCCTTGTTTCATGTTGCCTTACCAGGCAACAAAGATGATTGAAGGTGTTTAGGATGAAAGGTCATTGGGTCCTCAGGAGGCGGAAGCCCAGGTAGTACCAGCGGAACGTGGGGCCGTCCCCGTAGCGGTAGGCGGAGCGGCAGCCGTCCGCGTCGCTGCTCCACCTGCCACCCCGGAAGACGCGGTCCGACCCCGCCCCAGGACCACGGGGGTCTGTGGCAGCACCCGAGGGATACGAGCCATACCAGTCCCAGCACCATTCCCAAGCGTTGCCGCTCATATCATACAGACCAAACTTGTTCGGCAGTTTCGTCCCGACCGGCTGAGTGCCTCCTTTATCCGCATGCGGCACGGTCCAATAACTATACCAGCAGTTCAGGTAATACCACGCATACTGCTTCATCACGGCTTCTGATGAGTCATCACCCCAATAGTAAGCGGTCGTCGTATTCGCCCGGCAGGCGTATTCCCATTCCGCCTCGGTCGGAAGCCGCAGGCCGTTCGCGGTCCAGTTGCACGTCACAGTATCCCCGTCAGCAATCGTCGTCGAGTTCACGGCATTCGTGTAGCACGCCGTAAAGCTGTTCGACAGGCTCACCTTGTTCGCGAAACGAATGGCGTCATACCAGCTCACCTCCTCGACCGGCTGGAGATCCGTGTTCGCATATCCACTCGAGTAGTTCGTCTGCGTCGGGATGAAATACGAAGGGTTCGTCCCCATCACCGCCTTGTACTGCGCCTGCGTCACATCGGTTTTCGCCATCACGAAAGCGCTTACCGTCACATCGTGCTGCACTTCATCAGAGCCGCGGTTCGCTTCAGTAGCAGGGCTTCCCATCTTGAATGTCCCATTCGGGATCGATACGAACTGCATCGTCTGGCCGCCGCCAAGATCAACGCTCGTCGTAACGCCGGTATCAGTCGTCTTAACCGGCGTTGCCACCACCTCGGACGACCATTGCGATTCACCATTTGCACCGACCGCAGTCACAACAACATGAACTTCCGTGCCATTAGTCAAACCAGTAATCGCGTCGGAGCTCTTCACTCCGGTCTTTGCGGTCGTAACCACATCTTTGCCGGTATTCACATCGTACGTGATAGTCGCAACCCCATAATACAGATTATACGAGGTAGCGCCAGGTGCATCATTCCATGTGATCGTTAGTTGTCCATCACCCGAAGTCGCTTTTACGTTCAGCGGTGCGGGCGGCGGTGCAACGGTTCCAGCGGGCCGATGCGCGTCGATGAACGCGACAGGGTCTTCCCAACCAACAGGCTTGGGAGTAAGTGAATAACCCGTGCCTGGTAATCCCCAGTCACCACACTGGCTGTTTCTTATCTCGAAGTGTAAATGTGCTTGTCCTGGGTATTTACCACTGCCGTCACCGACAGTTCCAATCACGTCACCACGCTTTACGGTGCCGATTGTGACATTGATAGTGTTCAGATGCCCATACAGGCTTTCGACTACTACATTCGAGGTTCCGGTATCAAGCTGATGTCGTATGATAACAACATTCCCCCAGCCCGACACCAACCCGTCCGCGTTCCTTGCGAAGACAATAACACCGTCGGCTACCGCGTAAGTCGGTGAGCCCATGTCGGTGGAGCCACCTGAATCGGCATTCCAGTCCATTCCAAGGTGATATTTACCATTCGTCGGATAGTACTCACCGAATCGAGTCGCATTAAACCAGCCGTCGCTATCGTTCTTCCGCTCGGTCTGGAAGGTTCTATTTCCTATAGGATAATCGAATCCATCGGCAACTGCCCCTACGGGGTCACTCGCCTGGAAAGAAAAGGGCTGCGATTCCAAACCAGCCTTGTTCTTCAGAGTGATCTTCCACGTGTCTGCGACCGCACCGACTTCGATAAAGATCTCCGCCTTCGTTGCACTGTCGACTCGTATTTGCGAAGGGTCGAGCGTTTTGTGCCCATCTTTCCACGTCACCGAGGCGGTCATTCCTGCCTCGAAATTGGTTCCGGTTAATGTGACCGTGATCTGTGACCCATTAACGCCATACAATGGGCTGGGTCCAACCTTGGTGATCATCGGAGGCTGATTTGGAGCGTCGCAATAAATGGTAAACCATTTGAAGTCAAGCCATTGCGGCGTAGTTTTTCCTGGTGGGACTGCCCGAACCCATATTCCAATCTTGTTTTCCCCCACAGACAAAGGTATGGACACAGTTGGGCTACCCGTCGTAATAAAATTGGTTGGGTTCCAAGCCCAGAAATCGAAATCAGTCGCACTATTGCTGTTACCGCTAATTTCACCCTGAACCACCAATTTGGAACCGGTTGTCCGGAAGCCCTCCACTAAAGGCGCGATGGAACTATCATCATTTTTGACGCTCAGTTTATACTCTGGAAATTCTGTTTTTCCAATAGATCCGTTCTCAAGCTCGCTCCATCTTTGCGACATTTTATCCAGATCAAGATTTGAGTTATTACCGATAAAACGAATCCGATCGTAGGTAATTTGCTCATCATCGGCTTTTTCACTCGATAGATAGGGCTGAAAATTTCCGTTGTAGATTATTTTCAGACCAACCACGCCAGGCTTATTGGGATCGGCAATATAAAGCTCCGATGATGTAGCTTTGTAGGCCAAAACCGCATGAGCCTTGGATTCCCCTTTTCCATTTTTTCCATATAAACCAACCAACTGGGGTTCTCCAGTCGTTTTCATTGCATCCTTGAAATAGAGGAACGTGAATAGGTCTCCCTTCAGCCAACCTTCAAAGCACCCAAACAATTTGGACATCCGGCTCGCGTTGTCATTATGACAAACCGAGGCAAATTTATATGCAAGGACATCGTCAAACTCTATAGCAGAAGTCTTTCCCAGGCCAGTCCTGTCATACTGGCCATTATTGTCAAAAAGTCCAAATAGCTTCGGATTCCGAATATATGTGTAATACCACATGGCTGTGAGACTTTGCCCGTCACAGTGACCGTCCGGAGCAATATAGGAGCCATAATTGTGAAATTCCCAATCATCCACGCCAGGCTGAAATCCTGTACTAATAAGATCGACCGGGAGAATATCGGATTTTTTGGTTTTCTTTACAACAATCCCGGATGTGGTTCCAGTGACATTTGAGCGAAAAACACCCCTGAGGCTTGCCATGGGCGCCGATTTGCCAAGATTGCTGCTCACTATCTGAAATGAATCAGCCATAGTATCAACCGGCGGCAACGCAATCAGCCTCCCGGTGGCCGGATCGAACTGATAAGCCATGGCAAATTCATCATCAGCAATCGTGATCGGGATCCTTATAGAAACCGGTTCACTTGCTAATTTGCCTCCGTTATCAATGGCTATCAATGGGGTCGCGGGAGTGAAACCGACACCCAGAGAGGATGAGGATATAGTGGCTACAGTTACCGTGACGTTGGTGCTCCCGTCAAACGCGCCAGACGGAATCTTTATTTCCAGTCCATTTAATGAATTTCCGGGACTCGCAACTGTGATGGTTCCACCTGATGACGGGATATTCTGAGCCGCTATTGTTGTCGCCTCGGTGGTTTGAATTGTTGGTATGTTTGCCGTAAAAGTTAAAAAAGCGCCGTAAGCCTGATCAATTGAAACTGTGCTCAAATCGACAGCGGCAAGTGATGCGCTTACGCGAGAAGCCAGACCGGATGTTATCTTTGAAACAGAACCGGCATCAGCAATGAGTTTTTCAATGATTGATGCTATGACATCGTATCTTGTCCCGGAATTTTTCGGCGAAGCATTAATTACATTTTCAAGGCCCACGACCAAATCTGTAGCCCCGTGAAAATCCGAGTAAGATCCGATTCGGCCGCCATCAATATGGACGTCCCCAATGCAAGTCAACGCCGGAATATTTGAAAAGCTCGTCTGCGCGGTGCCAGAGGCGTCGACAGGGGTCGTCTTCGATATAGTGATCGTCGGCTGAGTCGCAACTCCGACATTCACCAGCGTAAGCTTGAATGTGACGCTGGGAGTGCCCGACGCGCCTGAAGCGCGGATTCCCGCGAGAGGAGCAGGTGCCGTGGTTTGTCCGGGTAGGACAATCCGAAATTGAACCGATTGCGCGGTACCGGCAGAACTGTTACTGATGCCAGCACTGTTCGGAACTGGGCCTACCGGGTTATCGCCATTTCCGCCACCGTTCCAGCAACCAAGGATTCCGAAGATCAGCGCAATAACCAGCAGAACGGGCAGTGATAAGACGCGAGTTTTCATGAAGTTTCCTCCAATCAAAAGCTGAACTGAATTGACCTCGACTGATTAGTTGCATTTCCATTGCCGAGCTGACCTGAAGAGTGATTACAGGGCTGATTAGTCTCATGTACGCCGATCCAGCTATGTTAATAATCAATTTCCGTCCGCCATCAAACTAACATCGTCGATTCTAAAGATGGTGTAGTTTGAAGAATCAGAAGTCGCGGAAAAATATATTCTAATGGTCTGCCCTCTGTATGAAGTCAAATCAACTGATCTCTGGGAATAGCCCGTTGATTTATCTTGGTTGGAAAGAACGACAAGGTCGGTGGATAAGTCCACTCCCGAAGAATTTTGAACTTTCATTTTCAAATAGTCATAGGCTCCTGAAGTCTCCTGGGATGTAATATTGAACCAGAAGCTTAAATTGGCACTTGTTGAGTTTGAGGGAATTGTTACAGTCTGGTAAAGAGAGCCATTTGCAGAATTAATTGGCGACCCAGAAGTATCAACCCCTCCTGCTGCGTAACCTGGAGAAGAACGGTAATTTGCAAGATTTCCGACCCAGAAATTTCCAGTTGAGATCCAAGGACTTTGGCCGGAAGTAAAACTGCCATTGGATAAACGTTCCGTGGGTGCTTGAGACACAGGAGCCAAAACAGCGAATCCCGTCGCGGAGGATGATTGCCCATCCGGATTGACCACTTTCGCAGTCCAATTGTCTGCAGCGGCGCCAAGTTTGATCGACATGGTCACCTGG
>JADFYG010000122.1 GCA_015233155.1 Candidatus Rifleibacteriota bacterium | reverse complement strand
TGCCGACATTTTTTTCCAGCGCTTCCAGGCAAATAACAGCGATTCGTATTCACAGTCAACAAGTGTACCGGAAGAAAGCCCGACGCTTCGGAAAGCCTCCAGCCACAACCCGGTTCCTCCGCCAATGTCTAAGATCGTCGCTCTGGACAGGTCGCACGATATTCGGGATATAACTGACTCTGCGAGAACCGGAAAAATCGGGAAAATTGCTTCATCGGCTGCCAGAAGGTGCTCAGTGGAGCCTTCGGTGGAGTCCTCAAAATTGTTCTGAATCATGTGCAAATTTTATTTAACCGTGCTTTGAATTTTGTTTTCGGACAAAGCCCGCCGTGTCCCTGCGCCGCAATAACAGACGTCGGCGGTATTATAACGTATCGGGACACTCGTGACAATGCGGGAAATGGCGAGGGAGGGCAATAGTTGTTCCACTGGGAAAACAACAACAGTTGTGCGATACTGTCTTCTATGATACTCACGGTTACACCGAATCCGCTTCTCGATTTTATTCTGCATGAAGAGCGACCACCGACTCCAGGGGGGCACCGTGTTCGCTCGATCAAGTGGACGGTTGGCGGCAAAGGAATCAATGTGGCCCGAATGTTGAAAACTCTCGGTCGCCCCGCCCTTGCCTTAACTTTCGCAGGTGGTCCAAACGGAGAAAGAATTCGCTCACGTCTGAAAGATCAAGGCATCAGTGCATATTTCATCCAGACTGAAAAAGAGACCCGTAGCGGAATAAACTTCGTTATCGATGAACCACCCTCTCAAACCTGGTGGATCGAAGAAGGCGAGCCGCTCACAACCGTGGAATGCATGACCATGTTCGAAGCAGTGTACCGGGAACGCGAAAAAGCCCGATTCATAGCCATGTCAGGTAGTGTTCCTGGTCCTGGCCAGGCCTCTTTCTATCGCTGCCTGCTTGAAAAAATTCATGGATTCAATGGAGAAATATACCTGGATGCACGCGGAGAGACTCTGCGCGAAGCCACTCGCGTCGGCGGATTCTTCCTGAAGCATAATCGCGACGAGTGCCTTGAAACATTTGGCCTCGATCCACTGAATATTGCCGATCACCCCAAGTTATTGAGCGAATTCAAACGCCACGGAATCACCGGTGCGCTGATAACGGATGGTCCGCGACCCGCGACTCTTTTAGACCACGTTTCCGCGACATATCTGCTCCCCCCGGAAATTCAGGAAGTCTCGTCCGTAGGCAGCGGTGACGCGGCACTTGCCGGCTTCATTTTTGCCAGATCAGAGGGGAAATCCCTGGTCGAGTCCGCCCGATGGGCTCTGGCCGCCGGAGCCGCTGACGCTTGTCATGCCGGTCCCTGTGAAGCCTCTTTCCCTGACATCGAACGGCTCCTTGGTCGAGTCATCATCGAGAAAACCGTTTCGACATAAGCGTAAAGTGTTAAATACGCTCGACTTCGCTGATCATCATGAATACGTCCCGATATAACTCCAAAAGCATGGTGCGCCGCTCTTCGAAAGTCGGGTAATTTCTCCCGCAGTTAATGAGTTTTACCATTTCCAGAACGACTTCATGTTTGGTCATTCCACGTCGAAGAAGCCCCTGAATTTCTTCCAGTTCTTTCTTGATTTCCTGTACGTCAGGCTGCATTTATTTTCCTTTTCAAATAATTATGAACGGGATATCGTCATGCCTGGCTGAGAAATAACTGTAATTATTATTTCCCGACCTCCGAATAAATCCTGCAATAAATAACCTTAGTTCTTTGGTTATTTTCAAACAGCACTTATCTCTTCTCGGCTGTTTTTTAAGGAAAAGTAATATGGTATTTTATGAATAATTATGAGCTTCCTTCAAAATTCACTATACTTCACGTAGTGGCGGGTTTGAAACCCGCCACTACATAATAGATGGGACATGCCTCGAACATTGTGTCAAATAATTTTGCACGATACTCTTATTTTATATGAATTAAGATTCTTCGACGAATATCCCTATGTTTGCTATAATTAGTCAGGATAGCAGTATTATGTGGATATGCGAAAATGTAACTGAATGTTTCCACAAGAAAGGAATCAGCGTGCAAAGTCCCAGGTCCCTGTGTCGCAGTATCCAAAAACCTGGTTTGCGGGTATTTTCTTCTATAATTATCCGACCTGGATATACCATAATAGAAGTTCTTATCGCGGCCTCGATTCTTGCAATGCTTTTCGGTGGAATATACCAGATATTTTCGTCAGTGAAACGCACCCACGAAATGGCCGCATGGACCTCTTCCACAACAACCACAATTCGAAACGGTCTTTCGCTTATGCGAGGTGAAATCACCAGGATCTCTTGCCCCAGTAAAATTACGCAGGCAGGAATGGAATTCATCGATACCACTCTGGCGCAGAACAAACTTTACATTGCCGGAAACCCCCAGACTGTTCTGTTTCCACCAGGTGGTGATGCGCGTTTGCTCCATTTTTATATGTGCAAGCCCGGTCGGGAGGGAATTGTCGGCGAGGCAGACATAGGTTTTGAAATAATGGAGGGCATCCTTGAAATTAAAGGAAGCAAGATCGTGTACTCGCGAAACATAATTACCAACACGAATGTACCGGCCGATCAACAGACTCAGCCGCTATCTACCGTTATTTGTGCCAATCCGGCTAGCATTACATTATCTTTGTCCATGGCCGCAGTTCAGGCCAGCGTTTCAGTGAAACTGCGAAATTTTGTAAATATCTCGATCGAGGCTCAGCACCCGAAATATCCGAGTACTCACGTCACAGAAGTTATCGAAGCCCCATTCGAAGTTGATGCGCAGGTCGGTGGGTTATGACAACTCGACGCGGCATGACGCTTGTAGAAATCATGCTTGCCGTTCTTATCATGGCTTTCGCTCTTATTCCTATTGCCGGTTTTTTGTCCGGCTCGGCAAAAGGAACCAAGTCTGATAAGAGCGAGGCGGAAGCCATGCAATTCGCCTGCGATATCATGGATACCATTCTGATGAAAGTAGATTTCACCAGCCCTGATCTGGCAAATAACGTGCCGAGTATTGCAAGTTCCGCCGATGTCAATCTTCCACAAACACAGGTCAAATATACGATTGAAGTCCTTGATGTTCAAATCCCTGACTCAGCGACAACGAACTTCGCGGTTCCAAAGCTTGATTATCATGACCCCTGCGCGAATGGAGTCGAAATTAACACAGACCTCGCCACAAAAATCTCGACTGATACTTCCCGATCACTGTTTCAGGTCGATAAAGAGAAGCTGACATCCGCGACAGATATAGATCTCAAGGACATTCGCCTGAAAGTTCGCTGGAAGCCGCGCGGCTCCGACGACAAGGAGTATGACGTGCATCCGATCATCTTGTACACACGCAAGGCGAGGTTATGAGCATGAATGCATTTCGTAAGGGAATGGCAATTCCGCTTGTCCTGTTATTCGCCATGGTGTTTTCAGTATTCATGTTTTCGGTGGTTTCGACCCGAACCACTGTTCGAAAGCAAAGTCTCGCCTCACAGACGCAGAAGAAAGCTTATTACATGGCCATGGGAGCAATTCAGCATGCTCTATTGAAGCTTCGCCTGTTCCCTCGCGAGGCTTATAAATCCGGTAGCCTTGCCAGGGGAGTGTGCCCCTATTTCAATTTACACGAAGGTGGAGCCGCGATTTCATCCACTGTTGCAGCTAATAATGTATATTTGCAGGCTATGAGCATTTTCCAATCCGATATCAACTCGACTTCCGTCCCTTTTCGCTTCAGCACGGAAACGGAGTTCTCGGGTGCGCATCCATGGCGCTATGAAATAAGTAGTTTTTCAGTTTCTACATATTATACGAAAACCAGCGGAACAGAAGCGGGAATGATTCGTGAAGTAGCCACAGTAAAATGTATGGGATATTCATATGACATTCGCGACAGTCAGCAGGAACGCATTGAATATGTCGAAAAACAGGTCGAGTTGAAACGACAGATCAAGTAATCTTTCCAAAATAATTTTCTGCGTGATCTCAAGGCAAACACAATAAAAGTTCTTTTTAATTTTCCACACTTCTTCGACATTGAAACTTCCCCTCCGAAGTGTGTATACTTGCCAGGGGAAGAATAAACCAAAATCTGTTTTCTTCCCTCTCTATGGCAATGGTTTATCGTCTTTGCCCATTCTCTTTAGTGAGGAAAGAAATATGCCCAGAAAATTGTCTCTTGTGATGATTGGATTGCTTTTATTTTCATGTATTACAGCTGTTCAAGCCGTTGAAAAAACGCCCAAGGATATTGTTCTTGAGCGGGCACGTGATCTCAAGCGCGCCGGTCACTCAAAGCAGTCCGCAGATGTTCTTCGCGAAGCCATCAAAAAATGGCCCGACGATCCAAAAATGTGGCTGGCTTTGTCGTATGTATTAGAAAGTATTCCTGACTATTCCGGGGCACTCGACGCTCTTAAACATGTGCAAAAACTCCGACCGAGTATGCCAAATCTGTTGCCCAGAGTACGTGACCTTGAAGCCAAAATTAGCCAGGAAAAGGTTGGAAAAGATGAATATCTGACTCCCCAAGAACAAAAAGCAAAGGAGCTTTTTCTTCAGGCTGTAAAGGAAAAGTCCTTCGGAAAATTCGATCTCGCTTTTCCCCGATTTATCGATGTCGTTGACCTGGACCCAAGATTCCTTGATGGAAAAGATTCTGGAATGATTCAAGCTGCTATCAATTACTATCGTGAGCAAAAGAAGTCTGACATTCCGGATTCATATTACTACTTAGGTGTATATCAATTTTTCTCACAGAATTTTGATTATGCGACAGCACTTTTTCAGCAGTATCTGGCAAAGAACCCCTCTCCCGAAATGGTTCAAAAGACTCGTGAACGGCTCCAGGCCATCGATAAAGCAAAGGCGGCACTGGCGGAATCTATGGCTCAGACTTCCCAGCCGGCCAAGTTACCAGTTCCCACACCAACTCCCAAAAAGAATGTTCCTAAGATTGCCACTCCAACCCCTGGTTTAATACCTGTGGCTTCCGATGCGGCACCTGCCGCATTGACCGGAGTTGCTCCGGATGCGGAGTATGCGGGAAAATCAGCCGATGAGCTGATCTCAGAAGCGACTGCAGCACGTGAAGCCGGGAAAATTGGAAAAGCGATCAATATCATGACCGCTGCTACGCAATTAGCCCCTTCCGCCACAAATCTGATGGCATTAGCAGACATTTACTATGCAAATTCGCAGGCTGGTGACGCCGGAGCCACCCGATCCGCAGTTCAGATGTATCACTCAATAATGAATGCATATCCAAACTCTCCGGAAGCAAATCAGGCGCGTAAGCGGCTTCTCACATACCAGGTACCGGTAGCTCAACGTTCCAAGGAAGTCCTGGAGTTTTTCCAGAAACACGGGTATCCTGATGCACCCCAATAAACGCTGAACTTTTCATCACCTGATTTCAAGGTCATTTAACTCTCCACCGTTGAATAGTAGAATTGCCTGATTTCAACGGACTAGGCGCGGCGCGCCCGGCGGTCGCGCCCTACCCTGCGAGAATTAAGACCCCGATTTCTTCACAGAATTTTCACCACAGATGGACACAGATAAGGACAATCATTCAATCTGCGGCCGTCTGTGTATTTCTGAGAGTATGCATTCAATTTTCGGCAGATGCCGTTGGAACTATTGTAGAACCACAAACCCATCTGTGTTTATCTGTGTGAATCTGTGGTTAATTCAATCCTCAATCCGGAATCTGAACCGTATGCGAAAGGGCGCGGCTAATGCCGCGCCCCTAAGATTCAGAACTGATAATATCTGCTTATTTGCGTTCCCGCTTGTCTTCGAGTGTTCGAATTTGTTCAAGATTCGGGGCATGAATTTTGAAATTCACCTTGAGAACCCGCTTGTTATTCGTGGGGGCGCCGGAATCAGCCTGAGCATTGTCTTCCGACTCAAGTTTTATCGAACATTCCCCTGTGTCATTTGGATTGAAGAAGGCATACTCGCGCCAGAACTGGGCCTCGGGGACATTTCCTGATGGATAGGTCGGCTGATCGACCAATGTTATCAGGGCAGTCACATTATTGTTGACATCGACGAACTTCGCATTGGCACTTTGTATCTTGACTCCATTAGGCTTCGCGGCGTCACCACAATTGAAGGCATTGATATTGTCCCAGGTCCAGTAGCGGAAAACCAGCGGAACGCGTGAATCCTGATGATAGGCGAGATGATCAGCCGTTGCAGGATCGTTATTCCAGTATGGTCCCACCGTGGTCGAAAGCGGAGTCGGTGCCATAACTGAAGTCAGCCACGGGCTGAATTTCCCAGCCTCGACAGCATCCTGAAATGGAAGGTAGATGTCACCCGCCGGAATATTTGAGAATTCCCACTGTGTGTCAGCGGCCTCAGAATCAGACGTTGTATAGCCTTTTTCGCCGATATTGGTGTCACTTGACACAACCGCGGAGCCCGCGTTGGCATTATCGAAAGCCGTCCAGTATCTGGCAGACTGCCCGTCACCTGCGCGCAAGTCACCGTATATTGCGGCTTTGTGGTTTTTGGTGTTCAAAACTTCGAGCGCAATATTCGGTTTTCCCGAATCTATAACTGCTTTTACATACAGGAATTGTCCCCACTTCCCGGCAGGAGTAGTCGCATTCAAGGGTCCGCCCTGAATGGTGTTCACAGCGGCGGGAGGCGTTATTTCGCTTTCCGTCCATGAACCTATGTCATCACCGGGAAGTTCGACTCCGGAATACTTGGACGCCGCAATCTGATCACACTGTGTCTTGTCCGGAGTTTCGTTTCCTGAGCCATCACGGGCGGAAGGAAACATCTTCAATGCCTTTTCGCTCCACGGATAGAATTTAATCCCGTCGGCAAAAACAGGAGTTCCGTCTGTGGGGAGGGGGGATGGCGCGACGAAACTTCCCTTTGTGGAATCTCCAAAAGGAACTGTGTAAGCAGCAGAATTTTTTGCGAAGTTGGTTCCCATGGGTTCCGTCAATTGATCAAGCGGAATTTCAACATCGTAGGAGGAGTATCCGTCCCAGCTCATGCCATTTATAAGATCTTTTACATCTCCTGAAGGTATCCCGGCTGTACTACCAGGCTTGTACATCATCCGATTCGTTATGAGACCGGCACCGCTAGCATTAATCGTTTTCCAAACAAATTTCTGGGCAGGTACCACCACTCGACCACCAAGTGTCGGAAACGGAGTCGCTTCGGCTACACTGGTCTTCAAACCAACATAGGCCGGAACGCAAACGTTGTAAGTCAAACTCGCCCCTAGTACCACGGCATCAAAGCCATCCTGGCATGGAACAAGATAACGGTCGATAGCCGAGCTGAAATCTGCGCCGCCGGTAGTTTTCTTGTCGGCCTCTATGATCTTGATATCGGAAAAACTTACGCCAGTGCCGAGATTGTTTTTCAGCTTCTTGAAAGTGCCGGCACCAATCAACGGGTTGTCATCATAGACGCGGAAAGTCAACTTGCTCACTCCAGCGTCCTGTGTATCCTTCAGAAGCTTGCCGGTTTCACCTTTCAGTGAAAGCGTATTCAGCCACTCAAACTTGGCTGGCGGCCGGGTATCGGCCACGACAACCATGGTCTGGTAATCGCGACCGGCACTGGAATTGCCGCTCTGGTAATTCCCGTGAACCATAACACCACCAACAGCGAAATCCGCAGGATCAGTGGACCACGTGTATGATGGGTTGAACGATGAGGATGAAACAGGAGTCGCTGTGTCCACAAGTTTTGTTCCCTCGACCCAGCACCAAACGCAATCTTTGCATGATTCAAGCCCGGACTGCACATCGACTGTCCAAAAATCAGGGGAAGTCGGAGTATTGAAGGTCATTTCCGTTCGGGGTGATCCCTCGATCAAATATTCTCCCGCGTTAAGAGTAGCGCCGGGAGATGAGATAGCCACTCCCGGAGGTGTCATCTTGAACTTGGTGCTATAATTCCCCGAGGGGTACCAATCCTGCATGGCAATGTATCCAGCTTTCAAAATAACATGGACTCGGCGAGACACAGGTCTGGTGAAGGTAACGTGTCCGGAGCCAGTGTCAGTGAAATCGGTCGGCTGGGCTGCTTCAGAAGCGGTGTCGCCAGACCGCATGCGGAGCTTGGCATTAAGCGCCCCTATAATGGCAACAGCGGCATCAGCTTCATGAGTAGTCACATCAATGCCTAATTTTGAGGCACTGATTTCACAATCACCTGTTCCGGCATATAATTCCGCATCGCTATATAGCTCAGGATTCCCGGGATCCGCAAGATATTCCGCAGGATCTCCCGAAATTCCATGATCAGTAAATGCTTTTTGAACTAGAAGGGCGTTAACAGGATCCGACAGAGCCAAGTGAATCATATTAACGGCGGTAGCCTTATCCCAAGTGAGTTTCCAAACTGCTTTGGTCGCTGGGGAATTGACAACTATCATACAGCCGGCACCATTATTGGGAGTGGGATCATCGGGTCCCTCGAAGCTTTTCAAAGTGAAAGTCGGGGCGGCCTGAGGAGCAGGACCACCACGATAGTCTCCACCACCGTTGCCCGATATTGTCCAAGTTGGTTTTGGAGCACTTTCAACCGTAGAACCATTCAACTGCGGCACACAAGCTGCCCCTTCTTCCCAGAAAGCGGGGCGCGGAGGCGTCAGGGGTTTGTCGGATATTATGATTCCCTCAAAACCCATTTGCGTTCCGCAAGGGACGATAATAAATTTGGCATCACTTCCACTCCAACCCTTGTAAATTTTCCCTCCGGCGAAGGGCGTGTTTTCAAAACCGGCTGTGGGTACTACAGTTTGGGCACCGGTAGGGCCCTGGCTATTCGGATAAGTAATCATACCAGTATATGGATCTGATGGACCACTAGCCGCACAAGCCCAAAGACCATGGGCAAAACTAAATGCTGCGATCAGAAACACCATGATCATTTTTTTCATATTTGCTCCTCATCTGGTGAGAAATCCATAACTCTCTGGCTTTAGTATATCATTTTTCCCAAAAATTCCTCAGAGTACCCAAAAAAAAGTATCTGGCTTGTAAACGAAAAATCTGCGCTTGCGCAATCTGCGGATAAATAAAAAAGAAACGACATAATACATATCGTTTCTTTTTTAATTATTAAGTTACACTATTCAAAATCTGTTTCAGAAACAACTGACTACAAGCCTTGTTCCTTCATGTAATCCTCCATGCTTTTTCCCTCTTTTTTCAACTTTTCTTTCAGCTTTTCCTGGCAAGGCAG
>JADFYG010000121.1 GCA_015233155.1 Candidatus Rifleibacteriota bacterium | reverse complement strand
CAAACTGAAAAACCGGTGGAAGGTTGAAAGGAGTTTCGCTTGGTTCCAAAGAAAATTTCGGCGTCTTTCGGTCCGATGGGAGCGAAAGTGGAAGTTCTGGAAAGGTTTTCTGTTGCTGTCTGTCTGCATAATTTGGATTAACACATTATTGGGATAGGTTCATCTATTGATTTCGCTTCCAGCTTTCCTAAACAAATTCCCGTAAGACATCCCAGCTTTGATGGCTGCCCTATACGCTTTTAGCCTTTGGCTAGCGTTGGTGGTCATATCAAATGTAAAGACCCATCCACAAATTTCACCTGCCAAATTCCAACATCATTTCTTTTTACCCTCTTTGTTTTCTGGTTTTTGAATGATGGCTATTTTATTGTGGTATTCCGAAAGCAACTGGAGCATTGACCTTCGATGCTCTTCGCAAAAGGTATCCTCCCAGTTCTGATTGTTCACCTCGTTTTTATAAGCTTTTGAAAGCTTCAGGTTATTTTTCAACAACCGAAACTGTTCGCGTTTTTCCTGCACACTTTTACTGGAAAAGGAACTGTTTTCGCCGATGGACATCAAGGCCAGATTGCCAAATCTATCGGGATTTAACTTAACCATTGGTTTTCCATCCCTAGGGTTCTGCGGGTAAATGTGTTCAACCGAGTTGCGGAAGGTAAAACGAAATTTCGTCGAATCATCGGAGTTCGGATCATTTTTTAGAATGCAATAATCCAGTTTGAAAAACCAATATCTTGGAACTCTCACCCCCTGATCAAGATCCAGAAGGTTTGGATCAAAGTCAATCACCCGCTCAACCCCATTAGCCATTGGATCCTGCATAAATGCGTTGGCTACCGCAATCAGTTCGCCACCATCGTATCGTGCAAAGGCAAGACTGTTATCAAGTTTTTCGAGGAAGGTCGTGAGGGCGGCGTCAGAAAGGTTTGAATTCTCAGCATCAGGCAGCTTTCCAAGGTAACAAAGAGTGGGTGTCAGCCAATGCTCAAACGGCTGTTGACCGCTAACGGTGAGCAGAGATTGAATGTGTAAATTGAAAAAGCAATCCTTCTTACTGGTTTCTTTTCTTTTACAATCAGGGAAAAGTCTTTTCAATAACCACTCATATTCGTGGTCACCTTTTGTCCATCGCTTTAATATATGCTGATCAAACAAAATCCTGTATTTCAGAAGATCTTGAATGAATTCACTGGCTTTAAATTCGCCTTTTTGGGGATCGAATAAATCAATTTGAAACGCTTCAAGGAGGTCCTTACCATTCAAACTCAGTTTCTCCCATCTGATAATTTTCTTCTGTTTATCAGGATTCTCTGCAGTATTCTTTTTCACACTGTCAACATTTTGATCAGCCTCCGCTTCTTCAGTTCCTTTTGAACACAAGGTTTTCGCATGTCGAAATATTTTGTAGACATGGAGGATAAAATCCGAAAACCCGATGATGGAAGAGACGACTTCTTCTTCGCTTGATCTTTCTTCACTGTGATCCTTTCCAATTTTCTTGGAATTCGAATCTTTTCCCTCTACATTCGGATTTTCAAAATCTTTCAAGAGGTCTTCCAAATTGTCCTTGTTCTCCTCATCATCGCCTCGGTCTCTGAGAATTTCCGGTTCCAGGAGCACAAACAGATAGTCATTTTTGCGCTCCACGCACTTCTTTTCCAGGGCCGTTCGTTCTTCTTCTGTCAGCCCTTCTTCAACATATTGGTTCATTTGAGATACGAGTTCCCAGATCCGTGCACAGCGCTTATATTCATTGTCTGACTGACTTTCCTTCACGAATGTGAGTAGCTGGTTTTTTAAAATCTCATGGTTTTCGAGCTGCTCCCCTCGATCATTCAAAACGACAAAATACTCCGTAAGGTCGAGGTTCTCTGGTAAAACCGTCCTAATCATCTGGATGTTATGAAATGCCCATCTGGAAAATTCTTGAATGCTCTCAATATCCCGGAACTTTTCCAACTCAGCCAAAAAGCCCAACACTGTTTTTAGACCCTTGAACAAAGATTGATTGACCTTTGGTTGCTGGGAAAAAACATCCAGTTCTTTCTGGATTTCGGTTATTTTTGGGGGGCTTTTCCAATTCCATTGGGCCAAATCGCGTAAAACATTGGAATCATCCTCTCTGACCTTGAAGGAAAGTCGGCATTTGGTACCATCGATCAAAAATTTCTGCCACCCCCGATTTTGATCATTCCAGAAACAACGAAAAACGACTCCCAGAAGAAAAAGAGTAGTCAGACGTTGTTGGCCATCAATAACATCATAGCAGTTCGCATTCCGTGTCAAAATGAGGGTGCCAAGGAAGTAATGGGCCTCGTGAGGTCGCTCCAAATCCTCGTCAGAAGACTTCTTTTTCCTTTCATACAGGTCGCTCAATAAGCGATAAATTTCCTTCGGTCCCCAATCATATTGTCTTTGATAAATCGGAATATTGAAAAACA
This sequence comes from Candidatus Rifleibacteriota bacterium, assembly GCA_015233155.1. Taxonomy (GTDB): domain Bacteria; phylum Muiribacteriota; class Ozemobacteria; order Ozemobacterales; family Ozemobacteraceae; genus JADFYG01. The sequence continues at coordinate 6,972 of JADFYG010000121.1, read as the reverse complement.
ATTGATCCATCTCTCCCAGACGCATCTCAAAGACTTCCAATGAGTTTTGTTCACTCATTTTACGAATTCCCCTTTATTACAAGCTTTGATAAAGAATCTGCTTGCCCATTCAACAAATAAATATCCATGATCCCCTTCAATTTTTCTTCGTTTCGTAAAAGGAATTCCTTCAATGACTTAACATATTTTTGGGGCTGAAAAAAGTTCGATGAGCTCAGACTTCCCCTAAGCTCTTTCTCCTTTTCCGCGCTGAAATATCTTTGCTTCATTTCCCTTGAAATAACCTTCAGAAGGTCATCAGCCGTGGAACAGGTGAGAATGTCAAAAAAGGGATTATATCCCTCTTCGCCCGTAATGAGGAGAAGCTTGCGAATATGGGTTCGATAAGCTCGCTCGAAAAAGACCAGGTGAAACAGCCACAGAGCAAGGTCATTGATTTTATCTCTTCCGAATCTGTCATAGGCAAGGAGTACGGCGCATTCCCAGGCAGCTTTCAATTTAAAATTGGCTTCGGGATAAAAATGTTCCTGAATATCACCCATCAAAGAAAAGGTCCACATTCCTAAATCATTTTTAAAAAAGAGTTCCTGGTATAAGGAAAAATATTTGTCAATATAGAGAAAAAATCCAACGCCACCCGGGACGGTTGAACAAACACCGAATGGATATTGCGTAACCCGGGTTGTGGCAGCTATCCAGAAAAAAGGAGCACCATTCTGGGTTGTCATCTTGCAAACATCCGCTGGAAGCATATCTTTGGCCAATGACAAAACATTGCTTGGGGCTGAAATCGCCTCAAAATCTTCGCGAATCAGCCTTATTTCTTCCTTGCTCAAATTGCGCCGGTCAAAATTGTGGGAAAAAATGTTTTTTGCTCGGCACATCCTTCGTAATGGATATAAACGCTCGAGAACCAGCGCCTCCAGAGCAATTGCCCCCTTTTTCTGTTTATGAAGAGCATTATTTTTCTCCCAAATTTCGACCATCTTTTTCTGGGTGATCTCCTTTTCATTTCCATTATCGGCGTAAGCCTTTTCGATGTGCCTCAGGTGATGGGGTTTGAGTAAATCAACCGCACAAAGTGGCTTCCCTCTAGTGTTTTGGCTATCAAAAAATGCGAAAGCGGCATTTTGATTTGGTGCATAAATGAGTACAAAGTAGAGGTTATCTAATAGATAAGCGAGAAAATCAGGGTTTCCGTCCTCCACATTCCTCTTGATACACTCCCAATTCGCCCTGAGATTCTTCAGAGAGTCCTGATGGCCGAATTTTCCACGCAACATTGGTTTCCGGTCGGTTTTATTATAATGCCCGAGTCGATACAATATCATTGATAACGTCGTAAGCCTTTGTTGCCCGTCAACTAGTTCTAATACGTCCTTGACCTCGTGGACAATGATAGTTCCCATTACGTATTTGTTTTGTGATGAAGGCTTTCTCTTATGCTCTTGAAGATCATCAAGGAGTCTCTCCACATTCTTGGTTTTCCAGGTATAAGCCCGCTGATATGGCGGGATGGACAAGGGCTTTTCAAGCAAGTTTCGAAGAGAAATCCCTTGAGAATCCCGAATGATGGGTCTTTCTTGCGTTGGCGTATCGTCTTTCATCTTATCATCCTGTTGTCAGTGAGGTTGAATCAATCCGTGCAGTTAGTGGTTCTTTTCATTCCATCCCTTTGAAAAACAGCCCGTCCATTGATAGCGGATTCTCTTCAATTGTTCAATAGGAGTTTAAGGGATAATCTCACATAATTCCCGTTTTTCTGCTTCGGAGGCGGTTTTCCTAAGCCTCGCCCTGTAGGACCCACTTTCATCGATCCCGTATCCGAGACTTTGGGAAGAATTCCGTATCGAAGAAGATCGTCTGTTGCAAAATCATAGTCCAGTTCGTCACAAGTCAGCGGAAAGAACTTTCGGTTGAAGACTCTTCCGGCCAGAAGATTCGCATCCAGACGCCTGAGTTTCCTGGCACTTGAACCGCTCAGGACAAAGCAGTAGCGATTTCCATGGTCCGCGATCAGGGAATGGATTTCGTTGAGAAGCGGGGCAATTTCTGGATCTCATCGATCACAATCCAGGAACCCTCTCCCAATGCCTCGATTTCAAAGCGCAGTTGTTCCGGGTTCCTCAACAGTTTCAGAAGCTGATCCGAACGCAGCAGGTCGAACCATTTGGCTCCTTTGAAGACTGTTTTGAGCCAGGTTGTTTTTCCCGTTCCACGGGGACCAAAAAGGAAAAAGGAATGGTCGGGAGCCTTGAGAATTCTGGTACACATTGCGATCATTTTTACGGCAAATATGCTCGCTGTCTATTCTTTTCTACCTACACAATTAGTCCTTCCGAAGGCGCAATCCCAAAAGCCCAAAACAAAATAGTTTATCTAGTGCGGGCAAGCGAACCTCCTGAGAAACCTCACTTGCGGCTGTGATGAGCCATTGCGCGGTGAATAACATCCAGAACATCGTTGAGCCGCTTTCCAACGTCTTCAGCAAGGAACCGTAATACAAAGTAGCCATTTTCCTGGAGTAAGGCATCCTTGCGGCGATCCCGGCGATAAGCATCGGGGCCTGAAAAATGATGAGGTCCATCCAGTTCTATGGCCAACCGTGTTTCCGTGCAAATCAAATCCACTTCCATGGTTTCGTTGCCATCGAAAGAAATCGGCAAAGAGAGGTTCAGGCGAAACTTTCCCCGGGTTTGGGGTAAGGCCGCATACTCCTTTTTCCATTCCGGATCGACAGGCAGAAGAACGTCCACAGGCCACCCGGGAATCGCGCTGGCCGGCAGTTGTATCGAATATCCAATGGCTTCATACCCCCGGCATCGACGATCGAACATCCTCGATAACATGGGAACATCAAGGTCGGCGTAATCAAATATGCGAACTTCGCGTTTCCGATCGTTCAGACGGTGCAATCGTCCGGCATACTGAGCGATAGTCCCTTTCCAGGAAACGGGCATAGTGAGAAATAAGGTATCCAGCCGGGAATCGTCGAAACCTTCCCCGATGAAGCGGCCGATTGCAAGAAGAACCCGTTTCCCGTCTTCTGGAATTTTCTGCAACCGTGCCTGAAGAGCCCCCATCTCTTTCCTTTTCATTTTTCCGTGCAGAACGACCAGATGGGGAATTCGCCCTTCAAGGCGTCGAGCCAGCTCTTCGAGGTGGTCTTTCCGCTCGGTCAACACCAACGGGGAGCGTCCTTCCCCAACCGCCTGCATGACGTCTTCCACAATAAGCTTATTGCGCGCGCCATCGATGGGGAGTTCGGAATAGAGATCTTGAAACTGGACTCGAAGATCGGCATCCGGAGGCTTGATTGACCGAAATCCGGTCGGGCGGACCCAGACAGCATGAGAAAACGGCCGTTCTTTGGCAAGAAGTCGGGCATCAACCTTATAGCGCACGGGGCCGCATTGCATGAAAATTTTCGGATGCTGACCGTCCTTACGAGTGACCGTAGCTGATAAGCCGGTAATGAACTTAGCTTTCGTTAGGCGAGCGACCTCAACGAAACTGTCGGCAGCCAGGTGATGGCATTCATCGAAAATAATATGACCGTATTCTCCGACCAGATCATCAACCACCTTCTTGCGGACAAGGCTTTGAATAGTGGCCACATCAACTTTTCCACTCGGTTTCTTTTTTCCACCGCCTATTCGACCAATGGATTTTGCAGAAATACCGAGAAAAGACGAAAGCCGTTCAACCCACTGGTCCATCAATTGTCGACGGTGAACAACGACAAGGGTGTTCACTCCACGCCGGGCAATGAGCCAGGCCCCGATAACAGTTTTCCCAAAAGCGGTTGTTGCGGCGAGAATTCCCGTTTCATGGGCTGCCATGGCTTCCGCCGCCGGGATTTGCTCATCGCGTAGTTTCCCCTGGAAGGAAACCTTTACCGGTTTTCCCGGGAAACGCTCGTCCCGAACGGACGTTTTAATGCCCAAATCCGAGAAAAGTTGCAGAGTCTCCTCCAGACATCCGCGAGGAAGGCCGATATGCTGTGAGTGATTTTCAGCGCATCCGATGATCCGATGGATTTCGAAGGTTGACAAACGCATGGCCTGCGCTTTGTATAACTCCGGGTTCTGGAAGGCGGCGATTCGAATGAGCCGATTCATCAGGCCTGGTCCCAGAGACTCCTTGGGAACATACGCTTGATCGCCAAGGTTAATTTCGATTTCTGCAGGAAGAAGTTCCGCAGGGAGCGGGCTTTTCCTTTGACGTGAAGGAGGGATTGACCAGGGTGTGTCATCATCTTCTTCGGTCGGAACCAAACGAACCCGGATAATTCCTCCTTTTTGCTCACCCTCACGAACGATCTCTTCCACGCGGGTGGGATGAATGCGACGAATTTCTGAAAGGAACGCCCATTGGTCTGGAAAAGGAGAAAAACAGTCGTCCAGAAAAACGCTGTTGCTTTGTTTGCGCGCTTCCCCCTGGAGAGACAGGGCGATGAGATTGCCGAACCCGCCCTGTGGAAGGGTGTCCTGGTTGGGAAAAAGCCTGTCGTATGAATCCATGCCTATTCCCGGGTGAAGCTCCATGGTTTCGGTTAAAAGAAGAGAACCGAGCTTTCGGGCCAGTCTCGCCGGGATCGCATCTTCGAAGAACATCCAAACATGACCTCCCCGCCCCGAACGCGATCGCTCAAGGTAAGCGGGAAGGTTCTGACCCCGGCATGTTTCCAGAAACGCGGCGACATCCTCTTTCCAATGCTCCTTGTCAAAATCCAGGGCGAGAAAAAAGCAGGTCTCGTCCGTCATAATCGGGAAAACCCCTATGACAAAGCGAAGATTCCTAGAATCTCGCCCGGAAAGATGCCGCCAAATGGTTTCGTCCGTCACGGGGAGAAACCTGCGATTCTGACAGAGACCGCATTTCACCTTTTTCTTGTTGCAGAGATCCCGATTCCATTCATTTGCACAGGCGGGCACAGACCCAACCTTTCCTGTCTTTTGACTTTCAAAACGTTTTGGGTAAACATCTTCCCTGCCTTTGAAAAGGCTTCTGAAGAGGCAGATCTTTTCTTCCGGGGTGGATTCACGGTTGACCATTTTTGGTGGCGGATTTTCGGTTTCGGGTTGGCAAGGGATTTCACTCGCCGTTTTCTCACTCATTTTCGGTCCGGAAATCAGCTTCAGATCCAAAAAGGCGATTGGCACTTCTTTCCCTCGATTCGCTTGATCTCTTGGGCAAAATCCGAGATGCCTCGGTGAAACGTTGCCCATGGTCATAATCTCAAACAAACAAAATGCATTGTCTGCTGGGCAATAAACAATAAATCAGCATTGCGGAAGGTTAGCGATTTTCTTTACTTCTATGACATATTCGGAGATTTCGATCCCCTTATATGAAAATAAGTCTTTTCCGGAGGTATTATTAAACAGTATTCTGAAATCAGTTGAGAGCGAACATATGCAGAGGGCCAACCGTAACGGCGAAAGAATCGCCTTGTCCATGACGATTGCATCGCTATTTCGTCAGGACAAGCGTTCACTCGATATTGTGTTGATTGAAAACTTGCTCAAGCACTGCTGCAAAACCACTTTTATCCAGATTTCCAGATGCGATTTCCCATGTGGCCGCTTCCAATGCATCCTCTCCACCCATAACCGGATAGCCATTTATCTCCAGAAATACCAGAGCGGCGGCCAGTCCCGTTCTCTTGTTCCCGTCAATGAAGGCATGATTCCGGACTATGTGATAAGCATACGCTGCCGCCATCTCAAAAGGAAATTTATGAAAAAACACTTTATCTGAGCCGCTTTGAGGCATTTCCACGGCGGATTCCAGCAATGCCAAGTCACGTATTCCGGGTCTTCCACCGAAGGACTGGAGCAAATCCTCGTGAAAATCAAGAACTTCAGCCAGCGTGAGAAAATTTGGGAGCACTTAGTCAGCCAAGCGCTTAAGTGCGCCTGCAAAACGCTTTTTTACAGAACAAAATGCTTTCTTCACCTCTTCGGCCTTATCCGGATCCGAAACCGGTGAGATGACCAGGTTCTTCCCGTCGGTCGTGATCTCCAACGGAGTATTAGAGGATATCTGCAACAGCGAAAGAATCGCCTTGTCTATGACGATTGCTTCGCTATTTCCGACTTTCGTAAGAAATTTAATCATAATAACCTCCGTTAGTATTGTGTTATTATATTTGTTATTACGGTAATGTCAAGAACTCATATCAATTCTCATATCAATTCGAAAACACGACTCCAGCCGGAATTCGACCTTCGTGGGAAAAACTTCTCGATGACTTCTCTCGCTGCGGCGCGATCTTGCGGAAGTCCAGCTGACGCCCGGATACCGCTTATCTCTTTTCTGGGTCCACTTTAATAGTATGCCCACTGTCACTATTGGAGTCTCCATGTTCACAATCCGGCTTACACACAAACATTCGACAGTAACGAGAATAACTGACTATTTCATGAACCGCTCTCAGCTGCGACATGCTTTGTCGTCGTCATACATTATAGTTTTTCAACGCATGACAAAGGAGAACAAATATGACAATGGGCCGGCAAAAGATTGTGGCGAGTGTTGTAGGAAAAGCCAGATCGATCTGGAGTAATGAATCAGATCGCTTGCAGAGGTTGGCTGAAATCCTGTGTGGATTAATCGCGACAAGTGTCGTTGTCGAAGACGGCGTCATACTCAGTGAAGTGGATTACCCAGAAAAAACACTGAGCAAAAAAAGAATTGTCGACAGGAATGAATCATTTATCCCTAAGGAAAGCTTCGAGACGCTCATTGAACAGGCAGGCGATAAAATGAGAATATCGTTCGTTATCAGGAAACAAGCGTGTTCAGTAAATTCAATGTTAATTACATCCTGAACAAATACAGGCAGAGGCGACATTTTTATTACGCGCGAACATTACAATATTGTGGCATTATACCAACCTCTGTCACTTATCTAAAGGTTCATGACACCATCATTATTATGCCTTCCCAATCTGATCTTCTCGCCAC
>JADFYG010000120.1 GCA_015233155.1 Candidatus Rifleibacteriota bacterium | reverse complement strand
AATCAGGTAGCTCAAGCACTTCTTTTCAGAACTGAACATCTCGTCAAAATCCATTTGTGTCCCTGGTATCTTCACCCGCTCTAAATAATAGATTTAAGAGGTTGAGTCAAGTGCATACCCCAAATATATTATTTAGAATAAAAGCCTCTTTGGTACAATGTTCATGTGACGAAACATGGCCGGTGGCCTGCACCAAAGAGGTGAAGTAATGAAAACACAAAATGTTCTTCCGTTCAAGCTGGAAAGCACAAAAGAAAGAATAACCGGCCATAGCGGATTGGTCCTTTTTGGCGAGTTCCTCCATGCCTTGGGCTTGCTTCCCCTTCTCGACAATAATCTGCCCAAGCCAGGCAGCGCCATTGGTTACAAGCCATCTGAGTTCGTTGTTCCACTTCTCCTGAGCCTCCACGGCGGCGGGTCCGCCCTGGAAGATCTTCGAGTGATTCGTCGTGATCAAGGATTGCTGGAATTACTACACATTGCAGAATTTCCCAGTCCTGATGCTTTCGGTGACTGGTTATTACGTTGCGGGAAGAACCGCACAGCTCGAAGATCCCTGGAAAAAATCGTCAATTTGATAACTCGACGCCAGCTCAATCGAGAAGTGGCAAGGGATTACACTTTGGACATTGATGCCTCCCAGGTCATTGCCGAAAAGAAAACGGCGCATAGAACCTACAAGGGAGAATTAGGTTACATGCCGATAGTTGGTCATCTTGCCGAAAACGGCCTGGTGATTGGTTATGAATTTCGAGAGGGGAACGTTTCTCCCCACACGAGAAACCTTGAATTTGTAAAGCATTGCGTGGCCAATATGCCGAAATTTAAGAGAATTGCCGCTTTCCGTGCAGATTCCGCGTCCTATCAGGCGGCTCTCTTCAATTATCTGGAGGGACGTAAAATTATTTTTGCGGTCGGAGGGCATGTAGACGCCAGCGTTAAAACCATTATTTCAGAACGTCCGGAATCGACTTGGCGACCGTATCAAAACGGTCATATCACAGAAGTCGTTCATTGCATGAACGGCACCAAAAAAGCGTTTCGCCTGATCATTATCCGTCGTCCTTATCAGCCGAGTCTCCCTGTTTCCGAGGTGGAAGCAATTGTGGGGAAAAAGGAATATTTTGGGGTGGCTTAGAAGAATGGCCAAATTATACAACTATATACATCTGGCACGAGATTCTGCATTCCTTAATTCCGGGTCCGGGTATCAAATGGACAGAACTTGACCACGCAATCATTCAACTTATTTCCGACAACGAATTGAGAGTGAGAATGAACAATCTTTCCCCCAAATATCCCCCGTTCATTGGTCATGAAGAACTTGTTCCCCTTGAAACCAAGATTTTGCCGTATTGGAAAGATTTTCTGGCGAATCCAGAAAAGGACATTAAGGAATTTCGTCGAAGTTTGATGGAAGACAAAAAAATCGCCCAATGGGCGATTACCGAGAGAAGGAAGTAAGAAAGGCTTTCAGTAAAGTATTTTCAATGCCTAATCGTGTAAGGAGGGGTTTTTCTCCCCCCTCCCCACACACCACCTGGCATGCGGGTCCGCACCAGGCCGTTCATAGAGATAATCGAGCCGTAGCCGGATAATTATTTTTCAGCCACAGGTCTTTGACAACCACAATCCCCTGATCAGCAAGCCATTTGTTCGTCATTGCGGTTTGCATCGCCATGGTTTTCGCCAGATGCCAGGGTCCTTTCCGGCTACTGCTGGTTGAAACAGCGTGTTTTTCGTCTGTTCCCAACGCTAGAAGAAGAAGCCTGAGCTTGCGCTCAAGAAACCGGCCACCGCGTCTTGTTTGGCAAAACAATCAAAAACGTGGTATACGCATGCGGAAATATAACATTCTGACATTCGGAGGAAATTGCGTGAAAAAGAGTTCAATTCTGGGAATGCTGCTTGGATCACTACTGTGGTCAGGTGTGATGATACCGGTTTGCGCGAAACCAGTCACTCTTGAAATCGGCGTTAATGCCGAGTTGACCGGGTCCATACCAGTAGTCGGGAATTCATGCGTAAATGCTGCAAAAATGGCCACCGATGAGATAAATGCATCGGGAGGAATGAAAATAGGCGAGGATCAGGTAACATTCAAGCTGTCGATCGAGGATAACGAGGACAAACCCGAGTCCGCCGCAGCCATGACACAAAAATTCATCGGAGCCAAGGCCATCGCGATGATCGGACCGAATGCAAGCCGTAATGCCATTCCGGCGACAGTCATCGCCGAAAACGCAAAGTTTTTGATGATCACGCCGTGGTCAACCAATATCAAAGCAACCCAGGACAAAAACTGGATATTCCGCGCCTGTTTCACCGACGATTTCCAGGGTGTCGTTATGGCTAACTTCGCCGCAGGCAACCTCAAATTGAAAAAAGTGGCGGTGCTGTTCGACGTCGGCTCCGAATACAACAAGGGAATCGCCGAAATCTTCCAAAAGTCTTTCAAAGAACTCGGGGGCGAAATCACCGCATTTGAAACGTATTCCAGCGGGGACAAGGATTTCACCGCCCAACTTACCAAGATTGCCGGAAGCGGCGCCGAAGGCCTGTTTCTGCCAAATTATTACAGTGAAGTTCCTTTACAGGTTCAACAGGCTCGGGATCTCGGTTTCGAAGGCCAGATATTCGGAAGCGACTCCTGGGGTTCCGCGGAACTGCTGAAACTCGGCGGCAAGTCCATGGAAGGCCTTTATTTCAGCACACATTACGCGCCCGATATGGCCACTGATCTGGCTAAAAAATTTATCGAAGCCTATACAGCAAAAAATGGCGGGAAACCTGACGACGTGGCCGCTCTGACTTACGACTCATTCGGTCTCCTTTTCAAGGCTATCTCCACGGCAAACAGCATCGAACCTGACAAAATACGTCAGGCCCTTTCCACACTTGCCGAATTTCCGGGAATCACCGGCAAGATGAAATTCAACGCAGGCTCCGGCTCTCCGGTTAAAAGTGCTGTAATTCTGCAAATAAAGGACGGAGCCTTCAAATATCACGACATGGTCGGCCCCAAGAACTGATAATAGCCACACAATATTCATGCGCACTCTTCGGGCAATCCACCGGATAGCTCCAGCGCATCGTGCGTGCTTTTTGTGAATCGTATTCGATATCAATAAGATCGGGGTGCCCACTGGAAAGTTAATCTTTGAAAGCTCTCGATGAACACTGAATTACATGTTCATCGAGTGTTTTCAGAGGCAGTTATTAGCTGGTATGACTACCGTATTTCGCTGGCAATCCGCTGTTGAAGCCAAGTAAAATATTGCGCCGATCACCGAGAACCATGATTGTTGAGCGATTGATTCATCAACCGAAAATGCAAGTGCGGCAGTCATACTAGGCAATGCATGCGTTGAATGCACGTGAGGAGGATTTTGGATGAGAGTCTATAAATTTTTAAAACAGCGAGTTTATGTTTATTTCATTCTGGCCATTTTTACTGTTGTTCCCCTTTCAGTCTTTGCGGGCAGACCCTTTGCCACTGAAGATGCGGAAGTCATGGAAAAAGGGGCTTGGGGTCTGGAGTCAGGAATTGATTTATCAAAAAGTGTCAGTAATGACAGAAGTTACGTGTTTTGCTATGCACCCCAGTATGGAATATCAAAGACAATGAAAATTGCTCTGGCAGTTCCATATATCAGAGTAGATCCGGATGCTGACAGGGAGAAGCAGGGAGTCGGAGATTTCGAGGTAGCTTTAAAAACGGTTATTCACCCGGAGAAAAAGAGAACCGCTGCATTTTTGGTAAAAACCACTTACAAATATAACAGTGGCAGCTACGAGAATGGACTTGGCGGTGGAAACAGAGAAACCGGCCTTTCTATGGTGGTCACCAAACATAATGGAAAATATGTCTGGCATGGCGAGTATGGATACACACTGGTTAAGAATCAACAGGGCGCGGACTCGGATAATTTTTTTCAATATGGAGTCGCCATGGAGTATGTGATGAAACCACGTCTGACATTGGTTTCAGAAGTTTTTGGAGAACGAAGGCCGGGTGATTTTGGAAACTTTCGAGCTCACCAGATTACCCCACTGGCGGGACTGACCTACCAACTGACTCACAAAATAGTTCTGGATATGTCTTATCGCGTAAACCTGATAAAGGAAACGCGGCAGGAAGACATACTGGGCATTGGTTTTACTGCTGATTTATAGACCTGTTTATCATTTGAATCAGTAACCAGGGCTGAATTATCAAACGCGACTGAATCTTCTTTTTGAGGCCTCCGCGGCATTGCGGCTTCGGGGCTTTTTTTTAAGGTTTTGTCGTGATTATTTCACTCATTTGGGAATCATGATCCGCAGCTGAATGATTCCGGATTCAAACCGCTCAAAAGCCGAATTTTCTCTATAGCATTAACGAGTTTCGGCTTCGGAAGCAAAATGCCGATGAATGGTTATTATGGCTTTTATCACGATAACCTCACTCGTCGCGGTCGTCTCATGATACAGCAGGCACTCAATGCACTGCAGCTCGGCAGCATCTATGCCCTGATCGCTCTCGGCTATTCGATGGTTTATGGTGTGCTGCGCCTTATAAATTTTGCGCATGGCGACATCTTCATGGTCGGATCCTACATTGCACTGTATTTCGCAGTAAAACTGAACCTCGGTGCTCCTCTCACTGTGCTCGCCACCATGGCCGCCGCAGCCTTTCTCGGAGTGCTCATAGAACGCATCGCCTATCGGCCGCTTCGTTCAGCCCCGCGCGTCTCAGCCGTCATAACAGCACTCGGCGTAGGAATTTTCCTGGAAACATTCACCCTCGCCGTCGTCGGGCCACAACCACAAGCTTTTCCTGAGTTACTGCCAAAAATCATCTACAAGTTTGATGGAATACGCACCAGCTCAACACAGCTCACAATTATCCTTCTTTCATTCGTGCTCATGGTCGCGCTCGATCAGTTCGTCCAGCGGACCCGCACCGGAATGGCAATGCGAGCCCTATCATGGGATCTGCACCTGGTTTCGCTCATGGGAGTCGACATCGACCGCATCGTCTCGATCACATTCGCCCTCGGCACCTCTCTAGCCGCCGTTGCCGGTATTTTTGTCGGTCTCGCATACCCCGTAATAGATCCGTATATGGGAATTATGGTCGGCTGGAAAGCTTTTATCGCGGCCGTTGTGGGTGGTATCGGCTCCGTGCGTGGCGCTATGGCCGGCGGTTACATCCTTGGCGCAATCGAAATTCTCGCAGTGGCAAATCTCCCATCGACATATCGCGATATGATCGCATTCGCGATACTGCTTTTCATTCTGCTCGTGAAGCCGTCAGGTTTTTTTGGCTCTCCGGTGTCTAAAAAAGTATGAATCTACTGTTGCGAGGAAAGTTAACAGCGTTTCTGGTCGTGATAGGTCTTGCCGCCTGCATCGGGCTCGACCAGTTGGTAGCTTTCAAGTCATATTATCTTGATAACCTCTCTGGAACATTCAGTCCGCAGGCTCTTGAAATTCTTTCGAAAGTCATCGATCCTTATTATCTTCAAATCCTCATCTACGTCGGCATCAATATAATCCTCGCCTCCAGCCTCAACGTCGTAAACGGCTATATGGGAGAATTCTCGGTCGGCCATGCCGCGTTTATGGCTGTTGGCGCATACGCCGGCTCGCTGGTTACTGTCGGTCTTTTCAAAGGCGTCGGCGGCACATTCGCATTTCCCATTGCACTGTTGGCAGGCGGAATAGCGGCCGGCTTTTTCGGCCTGCTGGTTGCGATTCCATCTTTCAAAACACGCGGAGACTATCTTGCCATAGTTACGCTAGCCCTGAACATGATCGTGAAGAGCGTTATCGAAAACATCCCGGGCCTCGGCGGCCCGCAGGGCTATAGCGGAATGGCACGTTCCACAAACCTAGCCTGGACTTTCTTCTGCGTTGTCGCGACGATCTGGTGCATCAGAAACCTGATCTACAGCCGATACGGCCGCTCAATCATCGCCGTGCGCGAAGACGAGATCGCCGCCGAACTCGTTGGCGTCAATACACGCAATGCAAAAATTCTCGCCTTCGTCATCAGCTCATTCTTCGCTGGCATCGCCGGCGTGCTGTTCGCCCATCTCATCCAGTTCATCAATCCGCGCACATTTTCGGTGCTCAAGTCGACGGATGTGCTAGTGATGCTTTATCTTGGCGGTGCGGGTACAATGGGCGGACCGGTCCTCGGCGCAATCGTCTACACAATTGCCCTCGAACTTCTGAGGTTTCTGGGCATCTGGAGATTCGTCGTCACACCGCTTCTGCTGATCCTGCTGATGATTCTTCGCCCGACCGGAATTGTGGGTGGTCACGAGATAGGGCCGCTGATTCCGACACGCGAAAAGGAGCCATGCTTCCCGACCAATGACTGAACCAATTCTTCGCCTGGACAAGGTTTCGCAACAATTCGGCGGTCTCAAGGCTGTTTCAGAGTTCAGCCTGGAGCTTCACCCCGGCGAACTCGTCGGAATAATCGGCCCCAACGGCGCCGGCAAGACTACCATCTTCAACCTTATCACCGGCGTCTACTCCCCGACCGCCGGAGATATTCTTCTGCGCGGAAAACGCATAAATGGCCTGGCTTCACACGTAATCGCCGCCGCCGGCATCTCGCGCACATTCCAGAATATCCGGCTTTTTCGCTCCATGACCGTGCTGGACAATGTTAAAACCGCTTTTAATGCCCGCGTGAGATACTCGATGCTTGACGTGTTCCTGGGCAATCTGCGCTATTTACAGGAGGAACGCGATTTGTCCGACAAGGCCTGGTATCTGCTCGAGCGCTTCGGACTCGAAGATCGGGCACGAGAGAGATCATCGAGCCTGCCTTACGGATTACAGCGAAAGCTTGAAATTGCCCGCGCCCTCGCCTGTAATCCCTCAGTCCTGCTGCTCGACGAACCCGCCGCCGGAATGAACCCCCTTGAAATCGATGAACTGATCGAACTTGTTTTGCACATCAAAACTGAATTCGAACCCGCTATCCTGCTCATTGAACATCAGATGAAAGTTGTAAGAAGTCTCTGTGAGCGGGTAAAAGTGCTCGACTTCGGTTTGACGATCGCGGAAGGCCCTCCACGCGAGGTCAGCCGCATGCCGCGAGTACTTGAAGCATATCTGGGAGAACCTGATGAACCAGCCTCTGCTGCAGGTTGACGGACTCAAGCTGGCCTACGGTCAGATCATCGCTCTCCACGAAGTTTCCTTCGAGGTTGCGAAGGGCGAAATCGTAACCCTCATCGGCGCGAACGGGGCAGGGAAATCGAGCACGCTCCGCGCGGTTTCGCGGCTGCTTCCCCCCCTCGCCGGCACAATCGTTTTTGACGGACACGATCTCACGAAGCTCGCTCCGCATGAACTGATCGGTTTGGGCATCGCCCATGTACCGGAGGGACGAGGCATCTTCGGAAATCTCACCGTGCGTGAAAATCTTCTTCTGGCCACATTTCAACGCAACGACTGGGATGGAATAAACGCCGACATCGAGCGCGTATTCAGCCTGTTTCCAAGATTGCGGGAACGCATCGAGCAATCTTCGACAACACTGAGCGGCGGTGAGCAGCAGATGCTCGCGGTCGGCCGCGCGCTGATGATGCGGGCGAAACTGCTGCTGCTGGATGAGCCGTCGATGGGACTGGCTCCAATTCTGGTGAAAGAGATTTTCCGGATAATTGTCGAGCTGAACAAGCAAGGGGCAACGGTTCTGCTGGTTGAACAAAATGCCAACATGGCTCTGAAAATTTCACAAAGAGCTTATGTGCTCGAAAATGGCCGAATCGTAAAAACCGGATCCGCGGCCGATTTGCGCCAAAGCCCTGATATCAGAAAAGCCTACCTCGGCGACGACTGAATCTTTTTTCCTCAGGTGCTACCCGTTTTCTGAGCGATGATGCCCAGCTGAACACTCATGGACGGAAATCTCTCGAAGAAGTGATCAATGAAGCGCGACACCTTTCCTAAAAACCGTGTCTCCCGAGCCGCCCGGGAATACAGGCCGGTCGTTTCGACAATGCGAAAACCGCAGGCCCGCAACAAATGAACCCATTCTTCGAGAACGCAGACGCGAATGTGCTGGTAATTTATGAATGGATCAAGCTGGGTGTTTATGGACGGAGCATTTCCAAGGTAAGGACTTTTTCCGAAAAACATTCTGAGACGGTTTCTCCACTGGACGAGATTAGGCGTGGTCAAAAAGAGAAGTCCGCCCGGCTTGAGTGTTCTGCGAAGAGACTGCAACATGTTCTCGGTGTCAAAGATATGCTCTATGACTTCGGCACAAAGACAAAGATCAAAAAATGACTCCGGCAAAGGGTCTGTTTTCCCGATCTCCCAGAAAATGGTCTTGAATCCGACCTTTTCAGCAATAGCAAGCTTATCGACGGCAAAATCAGCAATGAAGTATGAATCCAGTGGGATTCCTGCGGAAGAGATATAGTGATTGCCTATCTTTCCGGACAGGCCGCCGACATCAAGAAAATTTCCTCCACGATAGTATTTTCGCAAGACCTTACCGATCTTGTCGAATCGCGTAAACTGCGTCTCAAAATACCAGTCGTCGCCCATCTGGTCGTAAAGTTGAGCAATGTCGGTTCGATCATTCATGCGACATTATATCAAAAGCCGTAAAGAACGAAAATATTTTTTCCTGGGATTGATGTATACTTCATCAGGCTTTTCCATCCTGAGCAAGCCCTCCACAAGGAGAGTGTTTATCGTGAACCGGAAGCACGCGTTGTCTGTCGTCATTCCAGCCTTCAATGAGGAGAATGGAATCGCGGGGGTCATTGACAAGGTCCATGAAGCCCTGGGCGCTGTCGAGGGACTGGAATATGAAATTGTCATTGTCGACGATGGTTCCACGGACGGAACATCAGCGAGAGCATCGACAGCCAAGTCTCTTGTGATCAAGCATCCGAAAAATTTTGGATATGGACGCTCCATTCTGACAGGCATAGAACACTCCGCTCACGATCTGATCGCGATTATCGACGCTGATGGAACCTACGATCCGCGGGATCTGACGCGCATGCTTCCGCTCATGAATATCTACGATATGGTCATCGGTGCGCGAAGTTTGAGTAATCAGACGATCTTCGTCAGTATGTTAAGACTCCTCCTGAAAAGCATCATCTTCTTTTTTACCGGCCAGAGATCATTAGATCCCAACAGCGGTCTGCGCATCTTCACCAAGGAAATGGTCAAAAAGGGAAAACATCTTTTCAGTCAGAAGTTTTCGTTCTCAACCTCTTTAACCGTTTACGCCAGTCTCACTCATCGTTCATCGAGTATCTGCCGATTCCATATTACGACCGGACCGGCATATCAAAAGTAAGTCACGTCCGGGATTCTGTGAGAACATTTTTTCTCACCCTCAGCATGGCTCTCGTGTTTCGTCCGGGAAAATGCTTTCTTGCTCAGACAGTTGCCTGCGTCGGAGGGCTTCTCTTACTTTCCTGGGGCAAATCGATCATTGGCTTCGAGCGCTGGGTTGAATATGCAACCATCTGGTTAAGCGCAAACCTGCTGACCAGTTTCGGTTTTCTTTCGCATTTGCTGAGTTGTATCACTACTGTCCGGTTTAAGACCATGATAAACATGGCTGTTTTGGTGTACCAGCCTCGGAATCTGGGAGTACAAGGTCAGCAAACAGCGATTGAATGGGGTTCTTTTCAAAAAGTGAGATGCTCAAAATCTGTAGAATAGTGTAGGTGCTGTGTTTGATTTTCAACTCCTTCTTTACGATTGCCACAAGGATATAAGTCGAAATTGCGATCCAAACCTGTGTCTTTAC
>JADFYG010000011.1:108151-108573 GCA_015233155.1 Candidatus Rifleibacteriota bacterium | reverse complement strand
ATATGATAAAAAGCCGGTTTCTCCGGCTGTTACAGGTGTTTCGATCTTTCCGGATGCGGAGAAAGACAGAAACATAAGCTTTTCTTTCGCGGACTCGTTACATATTCTTCAACTTAAAGAGAAAAATTCATATGAACCAAACCTTGTCCGGAAGACATTTCGTTTCTGGATGAATGAGGGTGCGCTTGGGCTTGATGACGCCCGATACCTTGACGGAGCGGCCAGCGCATATGGCCTTTTCGAGAGTATCGACGCTTTTGAACTGATCCTGCGTAATGTAGAGGTGGCCCGACAAGAGGTCACAGGGAGAGACTGAAAATGAGCAAAAGTTATCTCATACGAATTCCGGTAGGGCTTGTTCTTTCCGCGGCTGATCTCGCAAAAGCCGGTCGAATAAAGATAGGTTTCGAGCTTTTTGGTAT
>JADFYG010000011.1:70393-108048 GCA_015233155.1 Candidatus Rifleibacteriota bacterium | reverse complement strand
CATGATGTTCTGGTCAGAACGTCTGCCGGGAAAGCAGAGCTGCGATTGGACCTGGAGGCCCTTTCTCTTGAAATAGACGCGTCGGAAAAAGTTCCCGATCACTTAACTCTTTCGTATTACTCTCCAAATGATAAGCCTGTCCCTGAGAGCGCCGAATTAAAAGCTGAAGACATCAGTTATCTTGGCTTGTCACTTCAGGTCGAAAAGCAGCTTCAGGAGATATCCAGGGATGTGAGTGAGCGGCTTGTCCGGGAAACAATGACAGCGCGCCGTGAGCTCAATGAGGCGCTCAAGGAGTTGTATCGGCAGGCGCTAGGCGAAAAAGCTGCGTCCATGGGTTCGGTGAAATCAGTGGCGGAATCCAGTGACGGCTCTTCGTGGCGTGTGAGGGGTGAGATCGCCTGACAAGCCTTTTTTCTCCTAAGGGAGAAATACCCTCGGCAGGCGAGAGGGGCCGTAGTTACAGCTCGTCGGAAACGCCGATCTGAGCCAGCGTCTTGTGAACTTTCTTGCAGCGTTCGAGAAAGTCGTCGCGATGTGGCACATCAATGTATTTCTGGTTGTTTTCGACCTTGATTGCAATCAGACCAAGGGTTTCCATGACCTGTAGAGTTTTCTGCACCTCTTTGAGATCAATCAGCAGAGCTGCCGCGAGGGACTTAACCACAGGTTCGTACTTGATCATGGCGGCGGCAGTATCGTAGCGAATAGCCGGCGAAGTATGCATTGCAAGGAGATTCAGTATCTCGCCGACGGCTAGAAACAGATCTGGAGTCTGCACCACCATGGCCGTGGTTCTCTGAAGTCGCTCGACAAGAGCGGAGAGCATGACACTAACGAGGCGCGGTGACTGACTGATAATATCGTCGAAATCGCGCCTGGTGATCTCGGCAACTTTCGAGGGGCACTTGGCGACGGCGGTGGCGGTGCGCTTCTGGTCTTTCATCAGCAGGGCCATTTCGCCGAACACTGAAACCGGATTCACGACGGTTAGAATTGACTTCTTGCTGCCAATCTGCACCGATATTTCTACGGCACCCTCAGAAATAATGTAAGCGGTGTTGCCGACATCGCCCTCATTGAAGATAACGGCACCCTTCGCATATTCCCTTACCATCGATTTCATGGCGAGCTCTCCCACATTGCACTTGATGCAGTATTGCATAACCCGGGCGATAAAGGCAAATTTAACGACAATGAGGCAGGGCAGGCGCACTAAAAACTGGGGAATGGTATATAAGCAGGGCGGGCTATGAAATGGTGTGACCGCCGGGTATGCCGAAGTGTAAAGCGGCGCGCCCGGCGGTCGCGGCCCTACCTGTCTAGAATTAAATGCCCCTGACTTCCGGCAGCGGTTCTTTGCACAGGACTCATGTGCGGCACCCCGCACATGAGTCTAATTGATGCGCATCCTGAAAGACAAATGAGGCTGGCATGAATTCTGCTTAATCATGAAGCAACCTCACGAGCAAAACCGCCGGATGGAGGCAACAATGAAAGC
Source organism: Candidatus Rifleibacteriota bacterium (assembly GCA_015233155.1). Taxonomy (GTDB): domain Bacteria; phylum Muiribacteriota; class Ozemobacteria; order Ozemobacterales; family Ozemobacteraceae; genus JADFYG01. Next base: position 106,547 of record JADFYG010000011.1, on the reverse strand, counting down.
CATATCCAGGAATTCATATTTTTCCCTGCTGGCAAAAAATTCCGCACTGGATAAGTCATCCGTTTCAGAAAAATCATCTGGTTTATTTTTCCTGCTCGACAATAAAATCCCGGAACTCGTCTATATCAGGCACTACTGCATTCTCGTAGCAATCGGTATCTTTTTTTCCTGGAGTGAAGATACAAGAATCATGGGCGAAATGGCCAGAATCGATATTTTGCTGGGGCTGACCAAACTTTTTCATCTTATCCTGCTGCTTAAAGTCAGCCTTGACTGCAAAAAAAACTGGATGAAATCCAGTTCAGAATTTGAAGCTCGCATAAAAAGCAAAATTTTCACATCCGGACTCATAGTCTTTTTATGCGCTCAGACTCTTTCCGGAATACTAATGTTTGTCGTTCCGCAATTCAATGATCATTTTCAATGGATGAGAACGCCCTTGTGGATGACGATCATAGTGAAGTCATCCCTGTATTTGAATAGATGGTGGTGGGTGATTTTACCGGCTGTATTTGGAATTCCATTGCTTCTTTTTCAGGGCTTTTTCCATTCTGGTTTCAGAGCCGGACTGGTTCCATGGTTACTTTTATTCCCCGGAATAAATGGAGCATACACACTGTGGACCAGAATGTACTTCATGGAACAATGGATAAACAGACTTAAACTGAATAGTTCCCCGGATGCAGCTTTTATGTTGGTCTTCAGGAGTATGCAATGCCATGCGGATCAGGATCTGATTCAAACGTTCCTCGAATCTGAACAACTGATTCATGAGGAAATGAAAAACTATGATCCGAAAATGTTCGTCGGCATTTTAAAAGTCCTTAAAGGCGGCATGGAATCGAAGATATTGGTGCGACTGGAATTTCTGCAACTTATCTCTGTCATCTTGTCAGGGCTTTTAATTGGTGGCATGGTTTTTTCATTTGCCATGCCGATGGTTGGCCTGGTTAATATCTGTCAATGAAAGATTCAGGTCATTTAATTCTCCCCCGGGAAATGGCTTGCATTACATGATTTCAACGAATGGCAGGACTGGACCGCCGGGCCAGCCGAGAAAGCTCGTGGCAAAAGACGCGGCGCGCCCGGCGGTCGCTGCCCTACCGTCGAGAATTAAATGCCCCTGGATAAAAGGTGCAATAACTGGAATTGAATCTATGAAGTGTGGTAATCTTCATCAATATGGATGAGAGGCAATCACAAGCCCTTGAGACAATAAAAGCCGAGCTTGATAAGCGGCGTCAGCAGCACAAAGCCGGAGATTCCGGCGCGCGTTCCATTCGCCGATGGATAAGGCGGGCCGTCGCTGCCATGGCTCTCATTTTTTTCGCTCTTTCAGGCTGGTTTTTCCTTCAATTTCTTCGCCTCAACAGCGACCTTATCGAAGGGCAGATCAAGGGAAGACTCATTCCGAGTCTCACGAAAGACACGATTCCCCTTCAGATTTCCCGCATTACCGGAGATCTGATCTCCGGTGTCGAGCTGGAAGGCCTGGTCATACGAAATCCCCGCTTCGAAATCGGTGGCATTTTGCTGAACGTTCCGAGGGTTTCGCTTAAATACTCACTCGCAGACATCTTTTTCGGCCAGCTCATCCTCGAAAGTGTCGTAGTTCATGATCCCGTATTGACGCTCACTCGCGATGCCTCCGGCCTGGCTGACTGGGACTTCGGACAAGCATCCTCCACGGGGGTGGCGTCGGCTTCCGAACCTGGGTTGGCGGCACCCGCCACTTTTTCACAGCCGCAATCGGCGGAAAAAGGAAAGAAAGATTCCCAGGACCAGGCGGAACACCTGGCCGACAGATTCCTTCAACATATCGAGCTGCAAAACATGAGTATCCTGATTCCCAAGCCGCGCGAACTGATCGCGGATCGTGTGATCTCAGGGTTATTCCGGCTTCCGACGACCAGTTGGCAAGCCGCCGGTCTTCATGTTCTTCTTCGCAAGTTTCCCAAGGCTGACTTCGTCGATCACATCATTAAAATTGACGCTCCCGACCACCCCAACCTTGCACGCCTGCAGATCAGCCGCTTCAAATCCTCCGGAAATTTCAACCTTACCATGGACCTGTTCGGCGAAAATCTGGTTGTGGATGTGAAAAACATCGGCCAGGACGGCCGAGCAATCCAGATTTTTGACGGACGACGCAGCGAACGTCTCAAGCTGCGATTTGTTCTCGGCCATCCAGGGCCGGATATTCTGACACGCCTCCACGGACTGAACGGAGCTTTGCGTCTGGCGACTCCTGATTTTATCGCTGATTATCTCCCGGAAGGCTCAAAACTCAGCGGAGACCTTGTAATGCATTCGGTCAGCCCCGACGATAGATCGCCCATCGCCGACGCCGAGATTTCCTGCAATCTGACAAGCGGAACCTGTTTCTTGCCGGGTGTCCCAAGTGTATCGAATCTTTCTTTCGATTTTCTTCTTAAGCAACACCTTGGACAAATCCGGGATATCCGCTTCGATCTGGCAAGTTACCCGGCTCAAGCGTCCGGAACCGTTGACCTTACGGCGCCCGACCACATTCTCGGAAGCCTTACCGCGAACATTGCCGGCGAAGCAATGGGAATTACAGGTGAATCAATTAACCAGGAGACAGGCGATCGCATTTTCAAGATAGAAATGGGGCGATCAGCGGGCAGTCTTCGGGGGACTGTTCACCAGATAAGAGTTGGGCCACGCCCCGAATATCGAGACCTTTCGCTGGCCCTGCATATCTCTGATCTGATTCCATCGAGACTGCTTCCCGCAGCCCATGGTGAGCGTTTTCGGGCATGGATTTCACGCGTCGATCTTTCCGGACCTTTGACTTTCGAGGCAAATATTCCAAATCCGACCCGCCCTACAGAAGGCGCGGCCGTTATCGATCTTAAAGGAGCCACGATTATCAGCCATCTCAGGGGAGAAGACCGTCTGCGCCTTGACGGCAAAGCACGTCTTTCGAGCGGATCACTCGCCATCGAAGATGTATCCGCAGCGTTAGATTCTCTACAAACCAGTGTCAGCGGCCGCGTCGGTTTCGATGCGTCTTCCGGAAAGATCAGCGAATATGAATTGGCATGCAAGGGGCGACTGATAGACGCCAAGCCGTTTATTGTTCAGGAGCCGCGTTTGCGCGCGGTTATTGGTCGATCGAAGCCATTTCAGTTCAAGGAAATCAGCATAGAGGGCCGTGAGCTTTTGTCAGCAACATTTTCTAGTGCATCTCAGCCGCAGACACTTGATTTGACGGCAGACCACATCGGATTGAAAGTGGGAAGCCGGGTCTGGCGTCTCGATCGATTCTCGATCGGCGCGCGTGCGAATCAGCGTCTGGATGCGGTTAAGTTTCGTCCTGAACGTCTCGATTTGAAAATGGGAGGAGTGGCATTCGGTTTTCCCCTGTACGCGTCGGCATCTGTGAATCTGCTGTCTGAAGAGATTCGTGGGTTAACTGTCACAGCGAAGGGCGAAGACTTTTCCACGCTGATATCGACTTTGCGTGAGATTCCGGCAGTCGACGCCGCTCTGAAAAAGACTCCCGTCGAGCTTGGCGGGGCGTTCACCCTTGACCTCGAGGGTGCCGGAAAACTCAGCAGGCCTGCCATGAGCGGACAACTGGTGTTTCCACGACTTCGTCTCAGGGCCAATCTGCTCGAAGCCATGCTTCCATGCGATATTTCTATTTCCACCTCAGTAGAGGGCGAATATCAGGGGAAGTTTTCGACAAGAAATGCCAGCCTGAACATAAGACAGGTTCCATTCGGACTCGATCACCTGAGAGGCACCGCCTCATACGGACGAGAAAAAGGATCACGCGAGAACCGCCTCGATCTCGATCTCTCCGCCGGACTCTTCGGAGTCGATCTGTCCTTAAAATCACGGTATCAGCCGCGAACCGGACTGATCGAAAACGCAAAGGCCGGCTTGAAAAGCGAGCACATCGAAACCCTGGCCTCAGAAGTTTCCCGGATATGCAAATTAAATATCCCGTTCGTTCTTACCGGGGCTACACGTGGTGAGATCACGTTCAAGGGCAAGACGAACGACCCTGATGCCGAGGGCTTCCTGGAGTTAAAGCAGCTCGATCTTAAAATTCCCATGCCTGGCCGATCAGGCAGAAAGCAGCGCCTGGATGTTGAACACCTGGGAGGAAAGATTTCCTTCCAAAAAAAGGGAACAGCCGGCTTTGACGTCGAGGTCGCAGATGGTCGCGGAGTATTGCTTGGCGCTCCGATGAATCTGTCCGGGAAAATGCGTGTAAATCGGACGGAAGGAGTCCTTACGCCTGTCATGGACGGTCTGAGCGCATCAATCCAGGGACTTCAGGCAGCGGAAGTTTATAAATTTCTTGCGGGTGGTCTCATAGAAAATGAGAAGATAAAGGATATCTCTGAAGTTGTCGGAAGCTTGTCAGGTGCGTTGGCGCTTTCCGGCGGACGAAACCGGTACGCGGCCGGGGGCGAAATCAACCTGTCCGGCGGTGGTTTCCGACATGCTTCGGTATCAAAAAAAGTAGAAAAAATGAGTGGACGCCTGCTTTTTTCCCGAAAAATGGACAAGCCTGAACCCGTGATCGAGATCCGGGACGCAACCGCTCAGTTCGGACGAGCGCAACTTACGCTTCCGATGGGACGTATCATCGATCCGCTCGGTGCGGCGCAACTGACTCTTCAGGCAAAGGCTGATTCAGTGTTTCCCACTGATGTCATGGCGCTGCTCGCCGGGCTGAAATTACCGAAAATAAGCTTCCCGAAGGAGGGAGCGCTTGCCGGAGAAGTTTCCGTGACCGGAACAGCCGCTCAACCTGCCGTAGGCCTGAAGTTATCCGGCGGCGATATTGATGTCCGTTATGAAACTGACGGAAACGCCTATACAGTTCCGATCGGAAAGAGTTCACTGGCTCTCGCTTATGATTTGCGCACCGGTTCCGCGAAAATCACTGAAGGCATTCTCCGTTTTTTGAACGGAGAATTACAACTGGACAAAGCCAGCGGGAAGATAACGCCAGGACATTCGCCGATATTTTCAGTTGCCGGTCATTTTGACGGTATAGATCTGGGCTCAGTTGCAATGCGCGCTGAATCACATCTCAAAGGTATCCTGGGCGGGGAATTCTCGGCCGAAGCGCCGGAAAATGGTTCCCGCGAAGCTGAACTGCATCTGAAACTGAAGAATATGATCGTTGGCAACCTTCCTTTCGAGAAGGAGACTATCGACAAGATCGGTCTTGATTTTCTCGACGAGCCGGAGTTTCGGGTCGGTCAGATAAACCTGTATTTGAGCAGCGAAGATGATACCATGGATCGAGGTCATCTCCGTGTAGCCGATGGACTGTTCGCAGGCCCGGATATGCGCATCGAACTCGGAGAAAGCGCTTTTGATCCCAAAAATATGCAGCTGACCGGAAAGATCATGTTCAACCCGCAGCCGTTGCGTCGAACGAAACTTGGACGCAAACTGGGATCTTTAACCAGAGTAGTTCAGGATAAAGAGACCGGAGTTCCATTCATAGATCTGACTGTAAACGGGACCTGGGACAACCCCGGCCTCATCGGAAAAACCATAACCGAGCGTGTTAAAAAGCGCGCGAAGAAAAATTTCATAAAGAGTATTTTCGGCGGGCGCCATTCACACAAGGCCAGCGTCGAGGAGCTGAAAGAGTGGTTTCCCGGCTGGGAGCCAGGGCAGTAGCAATCTTGCGGGTATTTTTCGGAGCCGTAGACCCCGGAAAGGACAGGCCAGAAATTTGATCATGGATAATTTTTCGACATATGAGGTTCATGCAAAATCATGCTCCCGATATTCCGTCATATCAGGATTATTTACAAAAGCCATGTTTTTTGCTTTTCTGGCCGTCTTTATGTGGCATTTCCCCGTTCAGGCCGCCACATTGAATGTTCCCTCACAAAGTGAGCCCGGATTATTGTTCGTCGTGGAAACCGGCTTCGTGCCGCAAGACTCTGGCACAGCCCGACTGGTGTTCGATGGCAAAAAAATTCAGTTCATGGGAGCAGTTGATCCGACCCCGGATGTCCAGGTTATAACCGACGGCATAGTTGAAATACAGAATCCAACCGGAAAGACCAGAACAATCGGACTAAAATTTCTCGCCACTAAATTGTCGTCCGAGACGGAGATCATTTTGAAATCCACTGGAAGCGATCTTTCCGGACACATACAGTTTGTCGCTCCCGAAGCCAAGAAAAGCTATCATCTGCATCTTTTGATCGGCGCTCTGCTTCTGGCCGTTATTGCTGCTTATTTTTGGCGACACCAGAAGCAATCCGTCGTATTGATGTCCACGCGCTCGCTTTTTTTGAACTACGAGGAACTGGAAAAAGTACGATCGAACTACTTCCCGGAAGCTCAGAAGGGTTCTGCTCCAATAACGCCGCAATCGCAGCACGATACATCTCCGCCAGCCGCCACGCCGACCGAGGAAAGTGTGACATCAGCAATAACAGGTTCAGACATTTCCGAGCCTGGAACTAAACCTGCACAAACGGGAGCGGTGACGGTACATCCCGAGCCGAGGCCTGAAGCTTCGACAGCGCCTGAGGTTTCTTCCCCTCATTTGAATTATCCTGCTCCGATTGGTTCTGAAACGGGATCCATGGCTTCCGAAGCCACCTCTCTCGGCAAGACGGGCACTCCGACAAAGCTCGCGCCGACGATTCCTGATGTTTCCGGGGTACCGCCCCTGGAGCCGACTTCCCGAACGGCGTCGGTTACGCCGGTTAAACCTGCTGTTACACCTGTTGAACCGATTGCACCGATAGTATCAGCTTCACCAGTCGTACCACCTGCACCCGAGGCGCAGCCATCATCGCCAGTTTCGCAAGAAAAGCCCGTTGCTGAAGCGGCTGCCAGTAAAGAAAAAGGCCACCAGGAAGGGAAAAGCGTGTCCAGACCGACTTCCATCTCTGCAAAGTCTGAGGTTGCCTTCTCTCCGGGATCATCAAAAACGACACCTTCTCCACGTGCATTACCGGCTGACTCTTCCACAGCCGCCGGAGATACGGGTGAACAGGCGACTCTCATCAATAAATCAGTTCATGGAGTATTGGGAACCAGCATTCATATAGTGATCAGCGACCAATCAGGCCGCAGATTTGAAGGCAAGGCGGCGGAAATATCCATCGGACGTCGTTCCAGCAATGTCGTAGTCCTGACAGCCTCTGAAGTCAGTCGCCTGCACGTTACCATAGCGCTTGTCATTGATTCATTCATTGTCACTCCGCTTGCCCAAAACAATGTAACGGAAGTTAACGGAACGAAAATAACCAAACCTCAGCAAATCAAGTCCGGCGACACCCTCTCTCTCGGAGGAACTCCATATAAAATTGAAATTCTGGAGCGGATATGAAGCTGTTTTTCACACATGTCAGAGCCATGACTAATTCACGATATATTCTTACAGGTGCGTGGTATACCTCGCCCCAAAATGGGCGAATTGTTATGCGGATTATGCAAGTTACTCTTGTTATATTCTTTTTCGGTTTAGCGGGAATTACATGTCCTCTCGCGATTGCCGCTCCGGACGAACTTCCATGGGCACATCGCGCAGAGCCGCCTCAGGACTACCGCAACGGCGATGCGTCTAACGCTACACCTCTTCTCGACGTTCGCGATGCCGATCTGCGTCAGGTGTTGATGGATTTGGCACAGCGCGGCCACATTAATCTTATGATATCTCCGAAAGTCTCCGGCCGTCTCAGCTGCCGCGTCACGGACATGGACACGCTCGAACTGATTCAATTCATTGCCCGCGCCAATGGCCTTACTTACGAGGACCATGGGCGCATCAAGCTAATTCTTGCGGAGGAGGCACAGCCTACTCGCGTCTCGTTCGAGATAATTTCTCTACAGAACGCCCGCGCAGCAGATGTTTCCCAAATGATCGAGTCCTTGAAGCTTGACAAACACACGCGCGTGACCCACGACGTCCAGGGTAATCGCCTAATAGTCATTCACGACGAGTAGGATGCGTTTGCCCTGATTTCAATTATTTTTTACTTTATTAATAATGAAAAAACCGCTAGAATCTGTTGGTTTACGATTTAGACGTAAACCAGGAGGGCACATGGGAAAATCGCTTTACTGGTTAACCGCTGGCGGATGTGGTGGTGACACGATGTCCCTGTTGAACATGGAATCTCCGGACACTCTCGAGTTTTTCGATTATTTGCAACTTGAGCTGCTTTGGCATCCGTCTTTGTCAACATACAAGTTCAGTGAGTATAACAGTATAAATGAGCAAATACTTTCAGATAAAGTACGCCTGGATATACTTTGTGTAGAAGGCTCTGTCATTCGTGGCCCGGGCGGCACGGGGATGTTTCAGGCTTTTGATGGAACTCCCAAAAAAGATTTGATTGCCGGTCTGGCCCAGAAAGCCGAGGTTGTCATTGCCGTAGGCACCTGCGCAAGCTTTGGCGGGATCGGAAGCGATGGGGAAATAGAGGCAACCGGGTTGATGTTCCACAAAGAAAAAAAAGGCGGCTTCCTGGGAGAAAACTTCAAGGCAAGGGGCGGCCTTCCCGTCATAAATATTTCCGGATGTCCTTGTCACTGCGAAGCTGTAAGAGGTACACTATCGGCTTTGGTTGAAAACGTCCCCCTTGAACTTGACGAATTCAACAGACCGGTTGAATGGTATGGAATGCTCGTTCATCAAGGTTGCACAAGAAACGAGTATCATGAATACCGCATCGAAGAAAAGGATTTCGGAGAAAAGGGATGTCTGTTTTTCTTCAAGGGTTGTTACGGTCCCCTGGTGTTCGGCCCCTGCAATAAAATACTCTGGAATCGCCGGTCATCCAAAACACGGGTTGGTGTTCCATGCTTCGGATGCACTTCCCCGGACTTCCCGCGAAAATATCCTTTTTTCGAAACACCAAACATCGAAGGACTTCCAATTCTGCTTCCAAAGGGATTAGATCGAGCTCATTATATGGCTTTCAAGAGCATAGCAGCCGCATCGGCACCGGACAGACTGATAAAGCGTATTACCAAGATATGACAGCCATTTAACTTTCAGCGTGAAAACCTCTTAGTGGAGTGTGAGATGGGCGAAAAAGTGACGTGCGTAGTTCCCCTGAATCGGGTTGAAGGTGACCTCGAAATAAGGGTTTCCATAAATGACCATATCGTGGATGACTCCTGGAGTTCAGGAACCATGTTCCGTGGGTTCGAGAAAATCATGCAGGGGCGAGGTGCTCTCGACGGCCTCGTGATTACCCCGAGAATTTGCGGAATATGCTGCATAAGTCATCTGTCAGCGGCTGCAACGGCCCTGGATATGATCGCAGGAATCGATATTCCGGATAATGCTTTGAGAATTCGCAATATTGCCACCATGGTCGAACACATCCAAAGCGATGTGCGACATTATTCTTTGATGTTTGCCCCCGATTTTATCAACCCTTCCTATCAGAAAAATTCCCTGTTCCAGGAAGCATTTCAACGTTATGAGCCATTCAAGGGGCAGGTGGTAATTGACACAATCAAGGAAACCAAAAGGGTTCTTGAGATCATTGCTATTTTTGGCGGCCAGTGGCCGCATACATCCTTTATGGTCCCGGGCGGCATCGCCTCGATTCCAAGCATCAACGATATTTGTCTGGCCAGACAAATTCTTTCCCGCTTCCGCAAGTGGTATGAAAAGCGATTTTTGGGATGCAGTATCGAACGATGGAATGCCGTGAAAAGCGTTTCTGATTTTGAAAATTGGCTTGCTGAAGATGAGTCGCATTTGAACAGCGAAGTTGGCTTTTATACCCGATTCTCTCGTGAAGCCGGCTTGAACAAAATTGGAATGGGTTATGGTAATTTCATCAGTTTCGGGGCTTTTGGATTACCCAAGGACACGGAAGTGAGAGGAGTTTCCAATGGCCTCAAGTTCGTTCCGGCTGGCTTCGTATCTGTAGCAGGCGAAAAATCGTTTATTCAGCAAATGATTGCTGAAGATATTTCCCATTCCTGGTTCCAGGGCCCCGATGAAGCTCAACACCCGTTCCAGGGAAGCACGATCCCTTATGCCACAGGAAAGGAAAGCCAAAAATACTCCTGGGCGAAAGCCCCCCGATATGATGGCCTTCCTTCAGAAACCGGACCTCTTGCAGAAGCTGTAATCAGGCGAGACCCGTTGTTTTCCGAAATGATCGGAAAAGACGGGTCCAGTGTGTTTGCGCGGGAGCTCGCCCGACTCGTAAGACCGGCCCTTTTTCTTCCAATTATTGATGCGTGGCTTTCCGAGCTTGATCTGGAAGGGCAGAAATATTACATTCCACCAAAACCGATAACCCAGGGTGAAGGTTTTGGTCTCATTGAGGCTGCTCGAGGAGCGCTAGGGCATTGGGTAAAATTGAATAACGGGAAGATAACTCATTACCAGATCATTACTCCGACAGCCTGGAACGGCTCCCCCCGTGATTCCAAAGGCGTGAGAGGTCCCTGGGAAGAAGCCTTGATCGGCACCGAAGTCAGGGATATTGATAATCCCATTGAAATCGGCCATGTTATAAGATCTTTTGATTCATGCATGGTTTGCAGTGTACATGCCATTCGCCGTGAAAAATAGATTCAGCCCCAATTAAATGACAAATATGTTTAATACGAAATTGCTTCCGAAACTTGCGGAGCGGGGCCACCGAACTCGTCAATGCCTGATATCGCGCGCTCGGCGATTGCGTCAGTTTTTTCATTTCAGGAATATTGCAAGGATCTCGAAAGAAAATACAAAAAAAACCAGGATCGTGTGCGTCGGCAACGATATGGTTTCCGGCGATGATTTGGGTCCCATGGTATTCAAGTCATTGAAGAACAAGTCCCTGCCCGATACTATCGAAGTAATTGACGGAGGTTTGCAGGGCCTGAATCTTATCAGATTTTTCGAGAAAATAGACAGGGTGATTCTTGTGGATTCGCTATGCGGTTTCAATGCAGAAAATGAGGTAATTATTCTTGATGCAATAAGGGTTGCACAAAATATGGACGTCTCGTTCTCCCATTCAAATGGTCTTGGATACCTCCTCAGGATTCTCCCCGAAGTCCTGGAATCAGAAGTTCCGGAGATTATCCTGGTCGGCCGAGAAGGGAAAGTCGATGCCTCCTCGATAAGAGCCGTTACAGAGGCTTGTTTACGAATTTCAGAGAATAATTATTTCAGAATTGATAATTGACTGTCCCAGGGGCTGAAAAGGAAAACAAATGGATTTCGATGAACTTCGCCAGATAATCGAGGAACGGGAAACCCTTCGACGTGAAGTCAAGGTTTCCAGGGATGCGGCTGAGTTCACATCAAAACTCATCGTCGAACAGTTCAAACAAACAGATGAATTCCTTCAGCGGCTTCAGGTGGTTAATGCAAGTCAGAAGGCTGTTCTAAATGCAGCATCTCGCATTTCGATCATTGCGGCTGATTTGAATGGCACCATTCTTCTTTTCAATTCGGGTGCCGAGGGAATGCTGGGATATTCCAGGGATGAAGCTATCGGAAAGCTCACTCCGGACATATTTCACGAGAAATCTCAGTTGGAATCACGCCGGAAGTTGTTGGAAGAAAACCTGAATCGACGACTGGATGGAATGAACATTTTCCTGGAATACGCTAAAAAGGAAGTTGCGAGTGAAGAAGAATGGATTTACGTAAGGAAAGACGGGTCGCGCTTTCCAGTAACTCTTTCGATAACTTCGATTCCAGGACCAGATAATTCTGTCAGTGGTTTTCTTTGCGCAGCAATGGATATCACTCAGCGAAAAATAGCCGAGCAGGAAATTATCGATGCGAACAGATACAAGAGCGAATTTCTGGCCAACATGAGTCATGAGATTCGAACCCCGATGAACGCTATTATAGGGTTTACGAATCTAGCCATGCAAACTGATTCATCCCAGAAACAACTGGAGTATCTGAGTAAAATTCAAATTGCCAGTGGTTCATTGTTGCGTCTGATAAATGATATTCTTGATTTTTCCAAAATTGAAGCCGGAAAAATGGACATCGAGCATATTGATTTTGAACTGGACCACGTTATCAATAACGTTATTTCGCTTATTTCTCCCAGAGTTCATGACAAGGGGTTGGAATTTCTGCTCGACATATCCCCTGATATTCCGCGATATCTGGTTGGTGATCCCATCCGATTAGGGCAAATACTGATAAACCTGGTTTCAAATGCGGTCAAGTTTACTGAAAAAGGGGAGCTGGAGCTGAAGATAGATCTCCTGGAGCGGGTTGGAGAGAAAGCAAAGATTGAATTTTCCGTCCGTGATACCGGTATTGGTATGACTCAGGAGCAGTTGAACAAGCTTTTTCAACCCTTTATTCAGGCTGATGGCTCCATGACTCGTAAATTCGGGGGTACAGGTCTGGGGTTGAGTATTTGCAAACGACTGATTGAAATCATGGATGGCAAAGTTTACGTAAAAAGCCAGCTGGCGACAGGAAGTACATTCGGATTTTCGGTTTGGTTTAAAATCAGTTCCGAGGAGAACCCCCTTAACAGGGTTATTCCACAGCTCCTGAATGGTCTTCAGGTGCTGCTGCTGAATAGTAATTCCACTATGCAGCAGGTCATTCAGAAAATGCTAAAAAGGTTTCCATTCCGCATAAATACTTTTTGTTCGACAAGGGACGCAATGACTGAAATGCGGAAAAATCTATTCAAGGATCCATATAAACTTATTCTTATAGAGAATAAAATTCCCAGCCATGATGAAATTCAAATGATTGAGGAAGTAAAGCAGGATTTTCCTTCTCAATGTGTTCCATCGATAGTCATGATTTCATCATTCATCGGGGTGGAAGCAAAGAAAAAACTTGTAGAAGCCGGAGTCAACGATATACTCTTCAAGCCATTCACAGTTTCGACTCTTTATGATGCTATTCTCCGGATTTTTTCTCCACAAGACGGACTGGCGCTCATGGGAAAGACAAAGGAATCCGGACTTATAAAATATTTCCAGGATCATCGAGTACTGCTGGCCGAAGACAATGATTTCAACCAACAGATAGCAAGAGAACTGCTTGAAAGTTGGGGAATTACCGTAGATATAGCAAATACCGGCATGGAGGCTATTTCAAAAATCATGGTAAATCCGCCGGGATATTTCGACCTCGTCCTGATGGATATTCAGATGCCGGAAATGGATGGCTATGAGGCGACCAGAAGAATCAGACAAAATGCTCATTTTAATCAATTACCCATTCTCGCGATGACCGCAAATGCTTTCGCGGAAGATCGAAATAAAGCGTTCAGTGCCGGAATGAATGACCATATATCGAAGCCGATAGATCCCAATCATTTGAGAATAACGCTTCAAAAGTATCTGAAGAAAGTTTCCGGGGAAACAAGGGAAGCAATAATCTCGCAACCATCTTCGTCTTCCGCTATGCCACAGATCCCGGGAATCGATATTCGAAGGGGATTGGAGCGGTTTGCGGGGAATTCCGCCAGTTATAAGGTTCTTTTGCTTAAGTTTCTGGCCTCCAAACCTAAGATGATCGGCGATCTCGATGCGGCTATCACTAATACTAATTTTGAAAGAACATCTTTTCTAGCACATACTTTGAAGGGTACAGCAGGTAATCTGGGAATGATGGATGTTTTCAATACCGCGGAAGTATTGGAGAAAAAAAGCAATGAAAAAAACGAGATTGAAATTCATCCGGCCTGGAAAAAGCTGAAGCTTACATTGAATGAAGTCTGCCATGCCATAGAGTCAGTCAAAAGTCGGATTTCGAGTATTGAAGCAAGCCCTGAACCTGCTGAACACCCTTTACAACCAATCTCAGAATCCATGAACATGCTTCTGGAACTCAGGGAAAATCTTAAAAACCGCGATTTCGATTCAACGGAACAGTTTGAAAAGATTGCTAAAGAGTGGGGTTCATCCTTTTCTACTTTTCCTGAATTCAAAGAGCTTGAAAATAATATTTCAAAATTCATGTTTGATAAAGCTTTGAAATTACTGGATGTCATTATTGAGAAGGTGCAGAAAAAATGACGGGCGAAATTAAAACAAAACGCAAACCTTGTATTTTGGTGGTAGATGATGTTCCGGAAAATATTGAAATTCTTGGAAGCATTTTGCGTACTCAGTTCTCGATTCGCGTGGCTTCCAATGGAACCGAAGCTCTGGAAATAGTCGAAAAGTTTTCGGATATTGAGTTAATACTGCTGGACGTCATGATGCCGGATATCGACGGCTTCGAAGTTTGTCGGCGCCTGAAGGAACATTACCCGACTCGAAAAATCCCGATAATTTTCGTCACCGCCAAAAACGAAGTAATGGACGAAACTTCCGGATTTGCGGCAGGAGGCGTTGATTACATCACCAAACCCGTCAGTCCCCCTATAGTTCTTGCACGGGTCAATACGCATCTTGATTTATTCAATCAACAGCGTCTCCTTGAAAAAATGGTGAGTGAACGGACGCAGGAGTTGCTGAAAACCCGGGATATAACCATTTACACACTGTCTTCTCTGGCAGAGATACGTGATAATGAAACCGGAGATCACATCAAGAGAACACAGCGCTATGTCCGCCTGCTGTCCAGTCGCTTGCTAGAGGCCTCTCATTTCCGCACTTCCCTCAACGATGAGACTATCGATCTCCTTTCCAAATCCGCTCCTCTACACGATGTAGGAAAAATAGGAATTCGTGACAACATTCTATTGAAACCCGGCAAACTCAGTGCTGAGGAATTTGAAATAATTAAAACCCACACCACCATTGGCCGGGATGCCATTGCTCGCGGTGTCATCGAAATCGGATGGGAAAAGGTTTCCTCTTTCCTGGAAATTGCTTGTGAAATCGCTTTTTCCCATCATGAAAAATGGGATGGATCGGGATATCCTCAAGGATTGCGTGGAGAGCAAATCCCTGTTTCCGGTAGGATCATGGCAATTTGCGATGTATATGACGCTCTCATCAGCAAACGCAGTTACAAGGCTCCATTTTCCCACGAAAAAGCGGTTCAAATAATTCGCGAAGGAAGAGAAATTCATTTCGATCCGCTGATAACTGATACTTTTATAAGTATAGAAAAGGAGTTTCTGGATATAGCCGTTCGATATACCACACTAAAAGAAGAAAAAGAAAGCCTGGAGAAATCGATTTAGAACACGATTACCAAAGAAGCCTAAATATTCACATTCTTTACGACAAGCGAGATTCCTCACATTCGTTCGGAATGAAAAACAATGCTGTCATTTCGACCGAAGGGAGAAATCTCAACTAATTGGTTAGCATACTTTGTTAATCATGATTTAGAATTACAGGAAAACCAGATGTTATTCGTTCATTAAAGAAGGACCGACAGAAATGGCAACGACACCCAAAAACCCGGATAGAAAAATTATTCTGATCGTTGATGATGTTCAGGATAACATAGAAATCCTGGGGCGAATCCTTTCGCCGGAGTACAAAATCCGGGTTGCACTCAATGGCACAGAAGCTCTTCAGGTGGCTGAGTCATCTCTTCCGCCAGATCTCATTTTACTTGACGTAATGATGCCTGATATCAGTGGTTTTGATGTCTGTCGCAAGTTGAAAGCGCAGCCAAACACCCGAAGGATTCCGGTAATTTTCGTGACGGCAAAAAGTGAAGAATATGATGAAGTCCAGGGGTTCGATGCGGGTGGTGTCGACTACATAACAAAACCCATATCTCCCATGGTCGTTCTTGCGCGGGTAAAAACGCACCTTAAACTTCTCAGCACACTCCAGGAGCTCGAAACACAGAAAGAGAGATTCGAAAAACTCATTAAGCTTTATGTCTCCGAATCAACCTATGATCTGGTAAAAGAGGCGGTCGTCAACCCTGAAAAGATCTTCGCGGTCGCCAAGGAGTTGACCATATTCTTTATCGATATCGTCGGATTCACAACCTTATCGGAAAGTCTTGGCCCGGAAAAAATGGTTCAAATGCTCAACCTTTTCCTGGAAGTGGCTTCTCAAGTCATCAAGCAGCACTTTGGAGATATCGACAAGTTCATTGGTGACTGCATCATGGCCACATTCCTTAATCCTCTCGATGCAGTGGATGCCGCCAAAAAAATTACTGAGATTACCATGCCCGATTTGAATAAGGAACTTGAAAAAATGGGCTTTCCCGGAATAAAAGTTCGAATCGGCATCAATACCGGACGCCTCATTCATGGGGATATCGGGGCGAGTTTCCGCAAGGACAAAACAGTAATAGGAGATGTGGTCAATACAGCAAGTCGCGTTGAATCGGTAACTCCTCCAGGCTGCTTTCTGATCTCGGAGAATGTTCTGTCCAGATTGCCGGACACACAGGAGTTCGAATTTTATCAGGAAATACTTTTAAAGGGCAAATCATTCCCTACAAAGGTTTTCAAGTTGAAATAATCATTCTCATCAGTTTTTGACTTTCTTTATAAGAAGTTCCAATAAGTCCAGGGCCTTTTCGAAGGCGAATTTCGAAATCATTTTCCCGATTTCGTCAAATTCATGGATCCCGGACAGAAGAGATCCCCATTCGGCCTTGATTTTATCAAACTGTTGAGCGGAATCGAAATCATGGTTTTGCAGATTTTCTCTGAGTTCCGTAAGAACTTCCAAGGAATCAGAAATTGTTCTGGAACCGGTTTGGGATGCCTTTTCCAATCCTGAAACCTCTGTTGCAGGTCTCGATATATTCGTGAGCTGATCTCCTCCCTCCAGACTCGCCAAATCTTTTTGAGTATCGATTCCAGGAATCAGCGAAACCTGAGAGGAGGAATGCGGAATCGAGCCTTTAACTTTTCCTGAAGCATTACTATTTGAACATATCGAAAGCCAGACAGAGAAACGGAATATGCTTCCTCCACCCAGATGACTTTCTACGGAAATTTCGCCTCCCATCATTTCTACCAGTCGCTTACAAATGCTCAATCCCAAGCCGGTTCCACCGAATTTTCTACTGGCGGAACCATCAGCCTGAGTGAATGGTTGAAATAACCGATCAATTTGATCCTGGCTCATTCCAATGCCCGTGTCCCGAATTGAGAAGCCAATCCTGGCTTTGTCGGCAATCTGATCTATCAGATCTATTTTCAGTAGTATTTTACCTTTTTCCGTAAATTTTATGGCGTTGGAAATCAGGTTAGTCAGTATTTGTTCAACTCGAAGAGGATCTCCGTTTAAATATTGCGGAACATCCGGAGAAATGTCGAGAACAAACTCAGATCCGTGATCATTCACCCTGGAACTAATGGTTGAAACCACATTATTTATTACATTATCCAAATTGAAATCGATCTTCTCCATTTCAATTTTTCCTGCTTCTATCTTGGAAAAATCGAGGATTGAATTGACAATTCCAATAAGGGAACTACCCGCAATCTGAATCTTATTAACGAAATCATTCTGCTTCGGCGTTAACTCTGTCTGAAGCATCAAATTCGCAAATCCGATAATGGCATTCAAGGGGGTCCTGATTTCGTGACTCATGTTGGCCACAAATTCCCCTTTAACTTTATTAGCCACCTCGGCGGCTTCCTTGGCTATTTGCAACTCCTGTTCGGCACGTTTGCGAGAGGTGAAATCGTGAATCGTCTCGATGGCACCTATGATTTTGCCATTCGCATCATGGAGCGCCGATGCGCGACAAAGAAGATAGGTGCCGCGTCCCCATAATGGCAGATAGGATTCACCTATCAGTACGTTGTCTTCAAAATGCAATTTGCTGTATTTCGTTTCGAACTCCTCGCTTGGGTTGAGAACCAGATCGATGAGCAGCGGTCTTTCCTGTCCATAGAAAGCCGCCGAATACGCGGGATTTCCCTTGCCGAGAATATCTTCAGCCTTGACCTTGCTCAGCTTCTCTATTGCCTTGTTCCAGATGATAACCTTTCCTTCACGATTGATTACGAAGACCGCGTCCGGCATGAAATTAACGATGTCAGACAATCTTTGCTCCGATGCGCGTAATGATTGCTCGCTTTCCACCCGTGCAGTGATATCGCGGACGATCTCGATGGCGCCCATCAGATTTCCCTTAGAATCTTCCAGGGGAGCCGCTCGCCCCTCGATCCAGAGATCATGTCCGCGCAGGTTCGGAATCAAAGCCTCCCCGAACAACATATCTCTGACGCGGGTGAGGTTGGAGTATTTGTCGCGAATCTCTTCATCTGAAAGCGTTACATAGTCTATCAGCACCGGCCTTTTCTTGCCATAGAAAGCGATTCCGTGCGCATAATCATCTTTGCCTACGATATCTTTCGCCGACACTCCCGTCATTGCTTCGATTGCCCGATTCCACACGACAACGCGCCCATCCCGGTCGATGACGAAGGTGCCATCCGGCAGGAAATCGATAATATCGGCCAATGTGGCCCAATATCGTACGTTGTTCTGCAATTTTTTGCAGCTTTCCGCAAATTCTCCTTCTATGTTGAGCGCCTGCGAGAGATCGCCTTCAGACATCGCGCGAACGAAATTTTTTATCGCCATAAAATCAGATAAAAGCTTCGAAAACCTGTTTCGCAGAGCTTCGTTGCCATCCAGTCGAGACTCTTTTGTTGAGCCCCTGTACCAGATATCCTCGAGCTCTTCCAACAGCCTGATGACTTCTTCACTCATTATGATCCACCTCTTTGAACGAAATGCATCTCATAGCAGTCATTGGGGAGCAGTGGAGTTATCACCGTAAACTCCGGACGTCCTTCATGTTGTCGGTGCTGAGAACGCCGTTCATATTGCGTTCGATGATTATTTTATCACGTCGGACGATCTTTTCGACTCAAAATTGTGATATAATTAGCATCAGATGCAAGAGATGAATAAGTCTACCTTTTGCATCTGATGTAATTTTGCGTGCCGTCATGAATCCGTAACCCCTCGTTCAGCGTTTGGAATGATAATTAGTGACTCGATTATGCGTTGCTTTCCTGCCTGCTGAGGACACCGGCTTTTTCGGCTTTTCAGACAGGGAAGGAACCCAAAATAATGAGTACCGAACAAGAAGTAACCGTCAACTTTAAAGATCTTGATCTCATCGAGCCCCTTCAACGGGCTCTCAACGACGTAGGATACGAGGTCCCGACTCCGATTCAGGCCTTGATGATCCCCGTTGTTCTCTCCGGCCAGGATGTTCTCGGCCAGGCACAGACCGGCACTGGTAAAACAGCGGCTTTCGCTCTGCCACTGCTTTCAAAACTCGATCTGGAAAAACCGGAGCCGCAGATTCTCGTACTGACTCCGACCCGTGAACTCGCGATTCAGGTTTCCGAAGCCTTTCAGAAATACGGCGCCCATCTGCCCGGATTAAAAGTATTGGCGGTTTACGGTGGCCAGGAATATGGGCTCCAGCTTCGCCCTTTACGCCACGGGGTACACATAGTCGTGGGGACTCCGGGGCGGGTCATGGACCACATCGAGCGAAAAACACTGAAGCTCGAGGCACTGACTTGTCTTGTCCTGGATGAAGCCGATGAAATGCTGAGAATGGGATTCAAGGAAGATGTCGAGTGGGTGCTTGATCACACACCGGCAAAACGACAGATTGCGCTTTTTTCCGCCACACTGTCATCGGTAATTCGAGCGATTGCGAAAAAATATTTGAAAGACCCCCAGGAAATAACTATCCGCAACAAAACAGCGACTGTTGAACTGACCAGACAACGGTACTGGATAGTCAACCGTCTCAATAAAATGGATGCTCTTTCACGCATTCTCGAAGCCGAGTCTTTCGAAGGGGTCATTGTTTTTGTCCGAACAAAATCAGCCACTCTTGAAGTTGCCGAACAACTCGCAGCACGCGGCTTTGCTGTGGCGGCCCTTAATGGGGATATTCCACAGAATCAACGGGAGCGCACGATCGATCAGCTGAAATCCGGACGTCTGAATATTTTGATAGCCACTGACGTTGCAGCGCGCGGCCTGGATGTCGATCGTATAAGCCATGTTATAAATTATGATATTCCGTATGACGCGGAAGCGTATGTTCACCGCATCGGCAGAACTGGTAGAGCAGGTCGAAATGGTGAAGCCATTCTTTTCGTCGCCCCGCGTGAAAAAAGAATGTTGCAGACGATTGAACGTACTACGCGGCAGAAGATCGAAGTGATGGAAGTCCCTACGATCGAGGAAGTGAATGCCGTGCGTATCTCGCATTTCAAGCAAAAAATTACCGCTGCACTCGCCCACGAAGAGTGGAAATCCTTTCGCGAAGTCGTGGAAACATATATTCAGGAGCAAAGTGCTGATCCTATCGACGTTGCCGCAGCTCTGGCCAGCATGTTTCACGGAGATCGTCCGCTTCTGCTTCCGAAACTCCCGCCAAAACCCGCTTTTTCAGCCCATTCAGATGAATCCATGAGGGATACCATGGAAGCCCGCCGACCACGACGCACCCGTGATGATAGCGCACGGGAAGACTCCAGACCTCGGCGCACCCGCGACGATAGCGCACAGGAAGCCCCCAGACCACGACTCACCCGGGACGATAGCACAAAGGATGAGACGACAAGACCTCGGCACACCCGCGACGATGGCACGCAGAAAGAGCGTCGACCACGGCATACCAGGGACGATGGGGCACAGGAAGAAGGTATGGTGCGATACCGTATTCAGGTCGGCAGGTTTCACGGGGTTAAGCCAGGACAGATCATGGGAGCAATCGCAGGAGAAACTGGAATTGAAGGCAAGTCAATAGGGCGTATTCAGCTTTTTCAGGAGTACAGCATGGTTGATCTTCCCGATACCATGACGGAAGCCATGTTAAGAAAACTGAAGAGAGTAAGAGTCGTAGGCCGTAATCTTCAGATTGAACGATGCGACGCCGTGCAGGATGAAGAGCAGAGCGATTCCCCTTCCAGACGGCCACGATCCACGGAAGACCGTCCTCTTGAGCGAAAAGATTCACGCAGTAAGCGTTTTACGCCCCGTCGCCTTCGCAACTCCTAGTGGTTTGGATTGTTGAACTCAACGAATGGTAGTGCTGGATCGCCGAACCAGCCGAGATAACCTGAAGATATCAGAACTCGGCGCGCCCAGCGGTCGCGCCCTACCCTTCGAGAATTATATGACCCTGATCCACCCCTACGAAATCATTTCGAACGTATTTTCTGGAATGGTATAGTGCGTGCGAATAAGGTTCAACCCGCAAAGATTTTCAACGAAGAAAATTGTATACTTTTCCTCAAATCTGATGCATTATTTCGGCACAATCTGGAACAAGGATGGAAGTATGAAACCGTATTTGATCGCAGCACTGTCCCTCGGGTTACTTGCAGGAACATGCCTTGCCGGTGACCTCCCCGGAACGCAACAACCCAAGATGCTTTCCGGCATCGACACACAGTATATTGACAAAGCCGTTCGCCCCAATGACGATTTTTTCAGGCATTATAGCGGTATTTGGCTTGATACGACCGAGATTCCGGCTGATAAAACCAGTTGGGGAGCCTTTGAAAAGCTGTATGAAGACACTCAGCCACAGCTTCGAGCAATCATTGAAGAGGCGGCGAGTGATCCGAAGAAGATTGACGGCTCCGATCAACAGAAGATTGGCGATATATATGCCAGTTTCATGAATGAAGAACTCCTTGAGAAGCAAGGCTTGCAACCTATTGCCGCCGAGATGGCAAGGATCGACAAACTCACCTCTAAAGCAGAGATCCCCGCTTTGATAGCGCATCTTAACAAAATCGGCGCCCGCGCTCCCTACGATTTCAACATTCACCAGGATGCCAAGGATTCCACCAAATATATTGCAGATCTGGGGCAAAGCGGTCTCGGATTGCCTGACCGCGATTATTACCTTAAACCCAAAGACCAGAAGCTGAGCGGCATACGCGCCAAATATCAGACCTACATTGAACACTTACTGACGCTTGCCGGAGAAAAGGATGCGGCGGCAAATTCCAGGCAGATCGTCGTTCTCGAAACTGAGCTGGCAAAGGCGCAGTGGACCAAGGTTGAAAACCGCGATCCAGTCAAAACATACAATAAGGTCGAATTCGCGGGACTGGACCACGTAGCCCCCGGATATGACTGGAAGACCTACCTGAAGGACACCGGAATTGAAGACAAGACGACATATGTAATAGTCAGCCAGCCAAGCTATTTCACCGGCTTCAACAAGTGTCTGGAAAGCAGACCATTGTCGGCATGGAAGGCTTACTTCAAGTTTCACCTGCTGAACAGCTTTGCACCATATTTGTCCAAATCCTTCGTCGATATGAATTTTGGCTTCAAGGGAACCATACTTACCGGGCAGCCAGTGAACAGACCGCGCTGGAAGCGTGGCGTTGTCATGGTTGAGGGAGCATTGGGCGAAAGTCTCGGAAAAATATACGTGGCCCGGCATTTTCCGCCCGAGCGCAAGGCTCGTATGCAGGAGCTGGTCAAGAACCTTCTTGTCGCATATCGCCAAAGCATCGAGACCCTCGACTGGATGAGCCCGCAAACCAAGAAAGAGGCACAGATAAAACTCTCTAAATTCACGTCTAAAATCGGATATCCCAACAAGTGGCGTGATTATTCCACATTACGGATCGTCAAGGATGATCTGGTCGGAAATGTTATTCGCTCCAACATATTCGATTATCTGCGGCAGTTGAATAAACTGGGCAAGCCGATTGATCGCGAGGAATGGGACATGACTCCGCAGACGGTCAATGCCTATTACAATCCTGAACTGAATGAGATAGTCTTTCCGGCTGCTATCCTGCAATCGCCCTTTTTCGATGCCAATGCGGATGATGCGGTTAATTACGGCGGCATTGGTGCGGTTATTGGCCACGAAATCAGTCACGGCTTCGATGATCAGGGGTCCCAATATGATGGCGACGGCAACCTGCGTGACTGGTGGACCAAAGAAGATCATCAGAACTTCGCCGCCAAAACCAGGAAACTCGTCGAGCAGTACGGTGCTTACAGTCCGCTGCCAGGTTACAACGTGAATGGTGAGCTGACACTGGGCGAAAATATCGCCGACAACTCCGGCCTTGCGATTGCGTATAAAGCTTACAAGCTGTCTCTGAACGGGAAAGAGCCCCCAACGATCGATAACTTAAGCGGTTATCAGCGTCTTTATATCGGCTGGGCGCAGGTATGGCGCGGAAAGATTCGCGATGAAAAACAAATGGTTCTTATTAAGAGCGATCCTCATTCGCCAGACAAGTTCCGCACAAACGGCACGCTGAAGAACCAGCCCGGATTCTATGCCGCCTTCGATATAAAGGAAGGGGACAAGATGTATCTGCCCCCAAATCAGCGCGTAATCATCTGGTAAGTATTTACGGCCTTCCGACGTAATAGCTATGTCGGAAGGCTTTTTTATCTCTGTGTTTGCCGTTTGAGATCAGGGCAAACACATTAAAAGTTCTGTGGTAGGGCGCGACCGCCGGGCGCGCCGCTTCGCACTTCGGCGTGCCCGGCGGTCACGCCCTACCATATCATAGTTACAGTAGCGAGAGTCGTGTTATAGACCATTCCTGAGTTTTTAATGCGTTTGCCCTGTTTGAGATGAATTTCGCTTGAATCACGTAAGCATTATCGGTATCATGTTTGCATGTTGCGACGAGTCGTAATTTTCGTGCTCACCTTGTCACTGGCATGTCAGGGTGGCATTTTTGCAAACGAACGAGAACTGTGCCTGGGCAGTGAAAATCATCCCATGCAGATATCGAGCGATCTTCAGGGTTCGATCGGTGATGACGCAACCTCTGGAAAGACAACGGAAAACGGGAATCTTGTGACGCGCGAAGCATGTCTTCAAACCGTCTGTACAGTGACCGGCCGCCACATACCGACTCCCGCGGTTATCGTCCCTCTCAACCGACTGGCCGGGATCTTTTCTGAAGCTACCCCGACCGGTCCATTTTGTCCTCCCGAATGGGGGCTCACAAATTCGCGACTGGCCCGCTCGGACGGCTGATTTTTTTCAACTATCTCTGTAGTGGTTTTTACCACAATGTTTCGCGTCATGTGAGCATTTCGTTGAATGTGCGATAAATCGCTATTCGTTGTCACATAGAAAGGATAAAATCATGTCTCTTCATAATACAAAAGCCCCCGCTTCCGTTGCTTCTCCCATCCCAACTGAGTCCGCTTCGGGGGTCCTCGTCAATATAGTCATCAAAATTACCATTACGGTTGTACTCGTAGGCGCAGTCGTCTGGGCAACTATGTAATTCGTTTTCAATTGTAAAATACATAATCAAACGCCGGCCCCGAAGGGCCGGTGTTTTCATTTATTATGAGTCTATCGGGAAATAAGTCTCATGAATATTTTGCCTAATCATAACGACATAAATATCAGAGCTTTGGGATTACCTGCTGCACCAGACCCAGGATCTTCTGATTGAGTTCCTGCTGAAACTCATTTTTCTGATCTTTTGCCTTCTCAATGACCACAGGGAGGCTCTGAGAAAGAGTCGCAAGAAACTGCTTGGCTTCCGCCCTGACGGACGGGAACGCCAGAACGGTGGTTCCTGAGGCGAGGAGGCAGTCGCCTGCAACACTGAAGGCGGCATTCAAATCGGTTTTCCCTAACCAGTCCATGGAGTCATACCATGAACCACGCGAGTAAGTGGGCCCTATCATGTCCTCAAAACAGAGCAGATTTGTCAGGTGATACGCCAAAGCTTCAGAAGGTGACAGCTCCTTTCTGAACTTCAAAATAAGACAGGCATTAGCCCGTCGGGTATAATTTGCACGATCAGCCAGGGAACGGACCAGAAAATCACGAAGAGGGGCAAAGAACGGGCCTGTGACCAGTTGATACAGATGAGTCTTTTCTTCCAGGGTTTCCCGGTCAAGCAGTGGAAACCGGTCAATGTTTGCTGGAATTATAGCCGCGGCTGACGCCTGATTCCCGCCTGCCAGAAAGAAGGCCATCGCCTCATCAACCATCCGGGATGGGAGATTACAGTTGGAATCCAGCAGTTCGAGGAGATAGAAGCGGCTGAGGTCTACGGGCAAATGCTTCCCGGTAAGAATACGCTGGGCATTCCATCGCAGTGCCCGCGCATCGGTGGCAGGACTGTACAAATTCTGTTCAAGCAAAGGTTTAACTTGCTCAAAGTCATTATTCGCGACATAGGAACGGAAATCGTCATATCCGTCGTCAGGAGTGACATGGCGAAGGAAATAATCCATCTCCGTCTGAACGACCGGTTCTTTGGAATATCTGTCTGAGCTGGCTTTCAAAGCAATCAGGAGGTGATCCAGAGTACGCTGCCAGTTTATTCCGGTTTCACTGAAGAACTTTGCAACAGCAAAATGCGTTTCGGGTTTATTGTGCTGGTTTTTCAGGAGCTGATCGATCTTTTCATAGACATCGTCTTTGTCCCCTGTCTGAAGCATATTACGGCACTCGCCAAGTACAAGTGACGCCTCAAGCGAGTCCTGCGGTCCGAGAAACGGGTAGCGCCGAGGCATTTCCAGAAAGATTCGCCGGGCCTCATCCAGATTGCCACGCTCCAGAGAGTCTCGGCAGGAAGCATCAACTATGCGGCGGACGAGGTCCTGAGCCGGAATATTCCCGGTATCATCTTTCAAAACCAGATCCAGTTGAGTCAGAGCTCCGGCAAAATCATGCGCCTTAAGGCGTTCCTCAGCAATCTGAACAAAGTGACCGACATCGGGGCGGCTAAGATGAAGAAATAAGAGGCCCAAACCTAGCAACAACACAACAACCTTCACGACAGAAAGAATCCACCTGGAAGAATCCGTCTCGGCGGCTGTTTGCACAAAATCAGGTATTGCCGAAACAACCTCGTTCATACGTATCTGTTGCGCAGCCAGTGTTCGTTTAAACGCATCGGAACTTGCATCCATGACCACGCGATATACTCTCAGAGCCTCGGGAACTCCTTTCAATCGGAACTCTCCCACAAGACTGTTAGGCACTTCCTGCTTGTTCATGGCGAGATACGTCGCTTCCGTGAACCAGACCTCGTTCGCCTCGGTGATGCCCTCCACGCGGGAAGCGACATTGACCGGCTCACCCATTACGTCGGCACCGACGATATTCACTTCGCCGGTATTTATGGCAATCCTGATCTCGATCTTTTCTTCGGCGGTCGCTGTCCGGTTATACTCCTTGAGTTTTTCCTGCATCATGAGAGCGCACAAAACTGCATTGGTAGGACTTTCGAATGTCAGCAGATACGCATCGCCGATTTTCTTGATCAACTGCCCCTGATATCGCCGGATAACCGGCATCAGCAGTTCATCGTGTCTGGCCATGATTCTGAGAACAAAATCCCGGTTGGCATTGGCAGTCCGCTCAGTGAATCCTTTTATATCCGTAAAAGCTATGGTCAGGTTTCTGGTTGTCACGCGTCACGATCCTTTCCTATGGGAGGCTCAATCCATATCATTTTGTTTTTCTACTGAGGAACCGGCGAGTTTTGCGCCGGGACGAGCAAAAACGAGACCGGAATACGTTTCAAAAGCTTCGAAGCAAGGCTTCCAGCCCAAAAAGCTTTCAAACCGGCCTTCCCGTGAGTGGCAAGCACGACAAGATCGGCATCGCATCTATGGAATTCGCCCTCAATGCGTTCCAGCGGATCTCCACGTGCAACGCAGGCGGATACGGAAACTCCGCGTTCACGCAATGGAGCAACACATTCGCCCAAATGCTCGACGGCTCGCTCCTGTGCAAGATCGAGCACCGCCCGCGTCGATCCGGGAAGCATGCTTCCGGTGGCTGCCTCATTTCCGGTAAGCGTCGAAAGTGTCGGAACCACCATCAGCAGACGTAATTCGGCCTTACACAACTCGGCCAGGTCTGTCGCTCCGGGAAGACCGGCTTCATGACTGGGTTTTCCGTCGATGGGAACCAGGATACGCCGGTATGGAAATATAAGTTTTCCGTCTCCGCTATTTCTGATCAATAAAACCGGGGTTTTTCCAAGATCTACGACCTGCTGAGCGATGTTTCCATAAAGTGTGTCACGCCATGCGCCGTCCCCGTGCGCGCAAAGCAGCACCAGGTCAGGAGCGAACTCCGACGCGTGGCCGGCAAGACTTCCCGCAACATGAGTGACAGCTTCTCCATGTACGTGACGCGCAACATCGGTTCCCTCGGCAAATGCCGTTCGCGTGATATTCTTCAGATAGGCTTCAGCTTCATCGGCCGCCCGCAAATGCCGGTCGCCGTGAATAGTATTCGGGGCATCGCGCTCAAGCACATGCAGAAGGAGTATCTGCGCCTTCGCGGTCTCCGCGAAAAATGCGGCTACGGGCAACACTGATTCAGCGAGGGCCGATCCGTCGAGGGGCACAAGAATGCGCTTGTACATGTTCAGGAGGCTCCCGAAAAAGTTTGAAAAATGAGATACAAATTGAGAATCACGATTAAACAAGCGGCACCCCACGCCAAAACGCCTGTCAGACGACTGTTCACGAGAACTCCCATAAGATCTTCGCGCTGGGTGAATCTTACGAGTGGAATGATGGCGAACGGTAATCCGAAGCTGAGCAAGACCTGGCTCATGACGAGAGTGCGCGTTGGATTTAATCCAAGGAAGATCACGATCAAAGCAGGCGCCATGGTAACAACGCGGCGCACCCATATTGGTATCTGATGCCTGATAAAACCCTGCATGATAATTTGTCCGGCCATAGTGCCGACCGCCGACGATGAAAGACCGGCAGCAAGCAACGAAATTGCGAAAACCACGCTCGCGGATTTGCCGAGCAGTGGTTCGAGCGTCAGATGCGCCTTTTCGATGGCGTCGACATTTACAATCCCGGCTTCATGGAAGGTTTTAGCCGCCATGATTAGCATGGCGGCGTTGATAGCTCCGGCAACTCCCATGGCGACGACCACATCCACTACTTCGTATCGGAAAAGTTTCTTCATCTGTTCCGGTTTATGAGTGACAATACGCCCCTGCATCAATGCCGAATGCAGAAAAATGACATGGGGCATCACTGTAGCACCCAGAATGCCGGTCGCAAGCAGAATACTCCCGGATCCGGAGAGGCGCGGAACCGCAATGCTCCAGGCGATTTTTATCCAATCAGGCTTTGCCAGAAAAATCTCGAAAAGATAGCAGACTGAAATGACACCTATTATACCTGTGATAACGGCTTCGAGCGGGCGAAATCCATATCGCTCGAGACCGAGAATGAGAAACGTGGCAATTGCCGTCATGATTCCGGCAAGCCAAAGAGGCATTCCAAAAAGCAAATTGAACCCGAGAGCCGCGCCGAGAAATTCCGCAAGATCAGTCGCCATGGCAACTATTTCCATAAGCACCCACATTACCCATACGACCGAGAGCGAATACTCTTCACGACATAGTTCCGCCAGGTTTTTACCGGTGGCGATACCCAGTTTTGCTGAAAGACTCTGGATCAGCATCGCCATCAGGTTGCTCGCTATGACAACCCAGGTAAGCATATATCCGAACTGCGCGCCACCCTGGAGATTGGTGGCGAAATTGCCGGGGTCGATATACGCCACCGATGCTATGAAGGCAGGCCCCATAAATGGCAAAAACCGCGCAAAGCCCGTCTGCTCACTTCCTCCGGCAAGAATCTCGACGGCGACAGCAACCGTTTTTCGATCACCGGCTGCCGGCTCTATTACTGAGGGGAAAGAGCCTTCAGGTCCCGCAGGGTCGATCATATGTTTCCTTACGCGTATAAATTTATGGACCAAAAGAGATTCTTGCCAGAATCATGCAAAACAAAATATCATGCAAAACGGAAATAACAAAATGGGCATGGCGTACCGTACCCATTTTGCAGTAAAAAAATGCCGGAAAGGGTGCAGAAATGTTATATCGACAATTTGGTAAAACCGGAAAGTCCGTTTCGGTTCTGGGTTTTGGCTGCATGAGGCTCCCGCTCACAGATCCACACAAACCGGAAACCATTGATGAAGAAAAATCGTCTGCATTACTTCACAGGGCTGTCGAGAAAGGGATCAATTATATCGACACCGCTTATCCATATCATGCCGCAGTCCCATTCACTGCAGGGCAAAGCGAATTATTTGTGGGATCATTTTTAAAAGGACAAATGCGGGATAAAGTGTTCCTGGCAACGAAGTTACCCAGCTGGTCTATTCAATCCCGGGAGGATTGCGACAAATTTCTGAATGAACAATTGTTCCGGCTGCAAACCGATCATATCGATTTTTACCTGGTTCATGCCGTCATGCATCAATTCTGGGGAAAATTGAAGAGCGCGCGAGTATTTGAATTTCTTGATTCCGCCATCAGGGATGGAAGAATTCGTCATGCGGGGTTTTCTTTCCACGATGATTTGCCGCTTTTCAAAGAAGTCGTCGATGCATACAATTGGTCATTTTGCCAGATTCAGTACAACTTTATGGACGAAAATTTTCAGGCCGGTCTTGCCGGCCTCAATTATGCCGCAAAAAAGGGACTCGGCGTGGTTGTCATGGAACCATTACGGGGGGGGAGCCTCGCGAACAATGTCCCTCCCTCGGTTCAGAAACTCTGGGATAATGCCCCTGTTCATCGCTCTCCGGCGGCATGGGCTTTTCAACATGTATGGAATCATCCGGAAGTGAGTGTTGCATTGAGCGGAATGAACGAAGAAGCGCAGTTGACCGAAAATCTGGAAATTGCTCAGAAAGCTGTGCCCAACTCACTTTCAGATGCGGAAAAAGCCCTTATCGAATCAGTTCGAAAAGAGTACAGGTCCCGGATCAAGGTTGACTGCACGGCCTGCAAATATTGCATGCCATGTCCTGCGGGAGTAAATATTCCCGGGTGTTTTGGCATGCTAAATAATTTGGCTATGTTTGAAAACCCTGATGCGGTCAAGTTCCAGTATAATGTATTTTTGGGTCAGGGCAAGGCCAGCAAATGCGTGCAGTGCGGAGAGTGCGCACCAAAATGCCCGCAACATATCCCTATTCCCGAAAAGTTGAAAGAAGTCGTAAAAGTCCTGGAACAATAGTTTTTTATACCGATCACACAATCTTTTCGCATATCTAGGGCGACCCATCGGGTCGCCCTTGGTGTTATCGGCAGGGCAAACGGGAATATTATAAAACCTTTTATGAATAGTCCTATAATTTACAGCTGTTTTACTGGAGTCCGGGCCTTTCCTTCTTTATTTTCTTTTCGGCATCATCAAGTTTCATGACAAAATTGCGGCCTTCCTCGGCACTTACCTCTACGAAAAATTCACAATATAAGCAGTTCTTAAGTTTTTCCGCATACGTGCCCTGTATTATTCCTCCACACATGGTTCCGACAATTGCCCAGCAAAATCGTCCACCACATTGTCCCTTATTAATTTCATTAAATTTTCCTGGAACGGCGGCAGGGCAAACTCCGAGTTCCTGAGATTTTTCGCCGCCGATATGTCTGCCGCATTTTTTGACTTCCCAGCAATTTTTTCTTGTCAAAAGTGTCACCTCCCGATACGAACTTTTATGGTTTTGTATAAAGAGGCTCCTGCAAAATTCACGATCTTTTCGGTACATTCCGGAATTTTATCAAGTCGCTCAAATATATTTAAACCATGCTCTTACCTGAATAATAACGATGCCAATTCGAACATACAATCAGTAAATTCCCTACGACAACAATATTTATGCGCTATTAGAAGAGTTTCTGGCAATCAGGTCTGGGCAAACGCTTTAAAACCCACCCCTACGAGAATATTGACGACTCTTAAATGTGCCAGGACATGTAGGGGAGGGTTTCAAACCCTCCCGCAATTATCGATCGAAAGAGGTGTTTCAATATCTTTACAACGAAATCCACCGAAGATCCTCTCCGGCGCCCAAATGGAGAATTACTGGACCACACTCACGATGGTTGCGAAGGTCGATCGATACATGGTATTTTCAATTTTCCCATTTTGTAGAAGAGGATATACCAGAAACAGTCATGCCAAACCGGAGTAATGCACCTCTTTGTTCAGACGGCACGCGTGGATGCCGATCTTCTTTCAGCGGGCTTTTCGGCACATTCATTACGAGCTGTTTCCTGGCAGGCATCATTTTTGCTGTCATGGTTTCCATGGGTTGCAGCGAGGGAAACCCTGTCTCTACCGTGGCGCCGGTCCCCTACCCTTCCTCGATAGACCCTACCATCGCGAGTCTCACGGTATCCGGCAACACCATTACAATAAGTACTGGCGGAATACTGAAACTAAACTGTCTCTGGACCAGCGCTGTCACTGTTACGACCGCCACGGCTTTCGTCGCATTCGCCCAGGGGCTGAATGATCCGAACATAGGCCCCGCCGGGGTCATCTCATCAC
Source organism: Candidatus Rifleibacteriota bacterium (assembly GCA_015233155.1). Taxonomy (GTDB): domain Bacteria; phylum Muiribacteriota; class Ozemobacteria; order Ozemobacterales; family Ozemobacteraceae; genus JADFYG01. Next base: position 75,335 of record JADFYG010000011.1, on the reverse strand, counting down.
CTACAGCCAGTCCTTCTCTGCGTTTTCAGGATTTGCAGAGCCTCGAAAGCCATGCAACCGCCTGTAGCACGGATAATTCGCGACCAACCGGCATTTCCGCCATGACTTTACCCGATTTTGACATCCTGGCGGCAACGGCTACAGGCACTGCAACCGCTACAGGCACAGCGACAAGCACGGCAACAGCAAGCCAGCCGCCAATTCTTCCCCCTGAAATTCTGGCACAAAACCCGCTGAAATTTCCGGCCCAAATCGGCACTTCGAACTTGTCCGGACTCTGGAGCGTGGAAATTCCGTTTCCGGCTGAAGCCATTGCCTCTATTCCCGTCGGCAAGCAGCAGATGCTCCTCTGGATGACCATAAACACGCGCCGCACAAACTCGCTGGCATTCGAAGTCGAATTTAAATAATGATTTATCCTCACCCGACAAAAAACGTGATTATAACGGCTATTCTGTTTTTTTTCATTGCAGTGAGCCTTGTCAGTCATCTGGATGCCTTCCCCCAGGCTCCGAACTCTGAAAAATCAGTGCAGTTCATTAAAAACGCAAAAACTCCGACTCAGCCGACCCAGCCAAATAAAAAACAGTCTGCATCAGGAAACATACCAGCCGCCGACCCTGAAGCAGCCATGCTGGCGGAAACACCTCTTACCGCGAGCCCTGTTTCAGATTTAGTCGCAACCGATGTGATAGCTCCTCTGGAAAAGGGGCTAAGAGAGCAGGCAAGAAAGCTACCCGCGACTCTCGATGCCTTGAAACCCGGTGAAGAAATCTCCTCTGATTCCGGTTTAAAAACAGTGGTAGAATCAGCAGTCGAGTTTGCTTCGACGTCCAACCCTATCGGCAGAAGAATCAGCCCGAAGTATGAATCGGCTCCGGCTTCGAAATCGTCAATTGTTGCAAGTTCATCTTCCGTTGCGACCGGATCACGTGAAGATTGGATGCCTCTGCCTCTGAGAACCATAGTTGGCGCTCCAATCGCCGCCACGATGAAGGCCGAGCAGAAAGAAGAGCAAAAGTCTGTCACACTGCTTGGCAGGCTGATTCCGGAAGAACAGCCGATACAGCGGCGCCGATTCTTCCGAAGATGGGCGATCGAAACTGACAATGGAGACAGGTTTCCGCTGACATCGACACTTCCTTTATTAACCGCCGTCAAGCTGCCGGGAATACTTGACGGCCAGGTCCGGGCAACCGGGCGGTGGGTTCAGGCCCTGTCAGAAAAGCGACTAAAATTTTTTACCGTGGAATCCATACGCTCCGTAGAAGGGGGCGCGGAAGGAGCCTCCGGAACAGCTGGTATTGCGACGGGCCCGGCATCTGCATCGCAAACTCATGGCAATGCTAAAATCGCCTCAGAAACATCTTCCGAAAGCGAGGGGGCCCTCTCGCAGGCCCCGCTTGTCTTCGGGGCTTCGCAGCCATCTTCCGTGGCATCCCCGTCGTCATTATCGTCGGCGTCTTCTTCGTCACCCACTTCGTCACCGCCATCTTCGCCATCGCCATCTTCAAAGCCATCAAAGCAGTTGCCATCAGATTCTCCCGCAACTTCGCCGTCAACTCTGCAACGCTGAATTTTCTTTTGTATGATTCCGTTCTCTAATCGCGTTCCAGAAGAGGATCATCGAGCCTTCCTGATTGATGCCGTCTCGGCATCGTATTACGGTTTATACATAGGTTTTTTGCTTCCTTTTATTCCTGTTCTGATGAAGCGCATCGGTGCAGATCCTTTTCAGATGGGTCTTTGTATTGCAGCCCCCTTCCTTGCGCTGGTTATGTCCTTTCCGATTTTGCCGCATCTTTCCGGATTCAGAGCTCTCGAGCTGGTTTCGGTTCCATGTCTTATCGCACGCCCAGCGGTAGCGTTGATCGGACTTTGCACAAATCCATGGCTGATTCTGGGAATCTACATGGTCAATCAGCTCGTGGAAGGGCTGGGTCTGGCACCATATACGCGACTTCTCAAGTCCATGTATTCAGATCGCGGACGTAGTTCGGCCATGGGATTTGTCCGCACATATCAGGCGATATTCCAGATCGCAGCCGCCGCTCTCGGCGGCATGATGATTGACCGCGGCATGCTCCTTCTGACATTGACTCTTTCAGGTCTTTCCGGTTTTATTTCCGCCGCAAATTTTTTACGTGTCCTTCCGCGCGAAGTTTCCCCGATTTACACTGCTTCCGTCTACACTCCATATGATGTGTACCGGACCGTAATCGACTGCGAACCATTTTACTGGCTTAACGTCACCCTTATGTTGTTCGGCTTCGGCAACCTCCTCGTCGTTGGAGTCCTGCCAACCGTTCTCGTCGAACATTTCAGTATTTCAAATACATCGCTCGGTATTCTGAATGGATGTACCAATATCATGCTTGTCATGTGCTACGCTATTATCGGTCGATTCATATACCGCTTCGGCCCGCAGCGAGGTATGTTGCTGGCTCTTACTGCCGGAATGCTGATTCCATGGTTGGTTTTGCTGGCTCCGCGCACTGGATACCTCGCCATCCCATATTTGCTCTACGGAATCATGAACGCGGGCGTCGATCTAAGCTGGCTGCTCTGTATCATCGCCTTCGTTCCCGCGGATCTGATCGGCTCATACGCAGCAATCTATACGCTGATGATGGGATTACGCGGCTTCATAGTAACCATGTTCTCAAATCTGGCCCTCCCGGTTATCGGACCATTCGTTTTTCTCTTCATCGCGGGCCTGTTTACCACGGCCGGAGTCGCCATAGGCGCCATAAATCGCCAGCGGTGGCGCGCACAGTGATTCCCGAGCACGATCTTAAAAAGCTTCTGGCGCATATGCCGCGCAAGCCAGGCGTATACATTATGTATGCCTCTGACGGCAAAGTCATCTACGTCGGCAAATCACGTCTTTTAAAAAACCGTGTGGCATCCTATTTTCGCCAGAAGCATCGGGACGCCAAAACCGATCGCCTGGTTTCCATGGTGACATCCGTTGAATTCATAGTCACGACCAATGAGGTCGAGGCGCTTGTGCTTGAAAACAATCTCATAAAACGCCACAAGCCACGCTACAACGTCCGCCTGAAAGATGCCAAAACCCATCCATATCTGATGGTCTCGCTGAGCGAGCCGTTTCCAAGACTGCGAAAGGTGCGCAAAGTAATCTTCGGAGACGGAAACAGATATTTCGGACCTTTTCCTGATGAGTCGGCGTTGCGCCACATCATTGATCTTGCCGTACGCTCCTGGAAAATATGCACATGCACGACCGCCTTTGCCCCTGACAAGCCGGCTCCACGCGCATGTTTGAAGCAGTCCATAGGTCTCTGCCTGGCCCCCTGTACGGGTGCGATCAGCCGTGAGGATTACAGCCACCACGTCGACGAGGCGTTGCGTTTTCTGTCAGGAAAGTCGGCTCCGGATTTCGATGCAATGCAAAAACAGATGGAGCTCCTCGCCGCCGACTTCCGTTTTGAGGAAGCAGCTGAGATGCGCGATACCATCGGAGCGCTCAAACATTTTTTCACGAATCAGAAGGTGGAGTTTGTCCGTCACGTCGACCTGGACTTCTGGGGCCTGGCCGACAGTCACGATCTGCTCGTCGCAAGCGTTTTTTTCGTGCGCGCCGGGAAACTGCTCGGTCACCGAACCATAGAAGCGGAACCGGAACCCGGGCGATCCGTCGAAGAGATGCTCGGCTCACTTATCATGCGGTTCTACGACCAGAATCTTATTCCGTCCGCCATAATGACCAATCACCGACCGAAGCCTCTGGAAGCCCTTATCGAGCATCTGTCCGGCCGATGCGGTCGTCGTGTGCGCATAGCCAGGCCCTCACGAGGGCCAAAGCATCGTCTCATGAAAATGGCCGACGAAAATGCTTCCGAACTGTTGCGCAATCTGAAATCGCCTGATGAGACAAGACTTTCAGAAGGTGTGCTCGACCTCGAGCGGCGCCTGGCGCTGCCCAGGACCCCCGTGCGCGTCGAATGCATAGATATCTCGCATCTTCAGGGAACCGATCCTGTAGCTTCGCTTGTGACGGCCGTCAACGGACAACCCCAAAAATCGGATTATCGCCGGTTTCATATAAAATCTTTCATCGGGATCGACGATCCTGCCGCAATCCGGGAAGTTACACACCGTCGTTTTCGACGTCTTCTTGACGAAGGCGCTCCACTCCCGGATCTTTTTATCGTGGACGGAGGCATTGCACAGGTAAACGCCGCACGTGACGAGCTGGATAAACTTGGAGTCGATCGACCGGTGTGGGGTCTCGCGAAACGGGAAGAACTTCTTGTGCCTCCACATGGCCTGCCGGTAAAGCTTCCCCTGACCTCACCGGCCATGAGGCTTCTGATAAGGCTGCGTGACGAATCTCACCGTTTTGCCAACTCATTTCAACACACCTTGCGCGTTAAACGTGTAGTAAGGTCTGCGCTGCTATCCTTGCCTGGAGTAGGACCGCGTACCATCAGGCGCATTATTGAGACATTCGGTTCCATAGACCGTGCTGCACATTCCACACCCGAAGAAATCTCCAAAAAAGCCGGGATCCCAGCTCGCATCGCGGCGCTTGTTTTTGCCTCGATAGATCAAAAAAAGCAGATAACCACAGAACAGAAATTAACCACAGATGAACACGAAGAACACAGATAAAAACGGAAAAAGAAGAAGATGGTTAACCACAGATGAACACGAAGAATGCGATATCGGGAGACCGCTAATGAAACAGATTTCAAACGAGCTTACGCGATGCAGCTGGGCCAATGCTTCCGCACCTCTCGCCGTCTATCACGACACGGAGTATGGTTTTCGAATAACCGATGATCTTGCATATTTCGAACGGCTTATCCTGGAAATTTTTCAGGCCGGACTCAGCTGGCGAACGATTCTGGAAAAACGCCCCGCCTTTCGTAATGCTTTCGCCGGGTTCGACCCGGTCAAAGTCGCATGTTTTGAT
>JADFYG010000011.1:6279-70383 GCA_015233155.1 Candidatus Rifleibacteriota bacterium | reverse complement strand
AACAATTGATGGGTGATGCCGGAATCATACGGAATCGCCTGAAAATCGAGGCGACAATTGAAAACGCCCGACGTTTCAATGCGCTGATGGCCCGTCACGGCTCTTTCAACGATTTTATGGCGACTCTGCCGTCGCCGAATGATCATCAGGCGGTAGTGAAATTCTTTCGGAAAACATTCAAATTCATGGGTCCCATGATCGTCGGGGAATTCATGATGAGCACTGGCTGGTGGCCGGTAAAACATGAACCGACCTGTTTCCTGCATAGCCAAACTTAATCATGGAGCTTGTTCGTTATCGATAAAATTCAAAAGAGTTCCGAATGAACTTTTTATAAACGGTATAACTGGTCGCAATCAACTGAATTTGAAATAATCCACCCCACGTGGTATTTATTGAACAGCGTCGGTTCGCTAAGAAAGATCGGACGAGCAGTTGCGAATTCATGGGTGGATTCATCGAAATATTCAATGGAAACATGGAATCAGACATATATAATTGCTGCCGTTATCGTGGTGGTCATCGGGGTAATTGTAAAACTGCTGCTGTCGCGCCAAAAACAGATACGAGATTTCAGGCGCGAAAAGAGGGAAATGCTTATGCGGGGAATCAGTGGTATTCCGGCTCCTGAGTTGATTCCCCTCGCCCTGACAGAACTTGGAAAAGGAGATACTCTCCTCGAAGACCCGCCCATAACACAGGCTGTTATCAACATCCTCGTTCGTGGCGGACAGGCCCAGTCGGCGGCCTCTTTTATGACAAAAGCCGGAACCAGGTATTCTCAGCAGCCCTGGTTCATGGATCTGGAAATCGACCTGCTGGTTGCAAAACGTGCGGCTGATGAAAAAGTCTTCCAGCGATTGCAGGATGCCTGCCGGCGTTGCCCCGATCGCCTGGACTGGAAAAAACGCGTTTTGGAGCTTGCCATAGCCTTGAATTCCATGACGCCAACGGTTCTGACCCTCATTGCAACCTTCTACAAGGAAAGCAACGACAATAGATCTCTGGCTTACCTGGCCGAATCTTATGACAAAAAGAAGATGTTTAATAACGTCAGCTTGCCATATTTCCAGAAAATCAGTGAAATAGAGCCAAACAAAGCCCGATGGTTGTATGCCCTGGCACGATGTCGGCAAAACGCTGATGATCCGGAGGGAGCGCAGAAGGCTCTCGAGCAGCTGTTGCAGATTGACTCCGGTTATCCGGGAACACATGAGCTCAAGCAACTCCTCTATAATAAAAAGAACCCCTCCCCGGAAAAACCGCCTGAAGTTGATCCTCCGGCTGCGGCTGCTAAAGTTGGCGCTGCCATTGAATCCCGGGAAGGAGTTTCCCTTCCTCCCCGTTATCGTGACGTCACTGAGCTTGGACGTGGCGGGATGGGTGTGGTCTACAAAGCTTTTGACGATATTCTGCAACGTATTGTTGCAATCAAGGCGTTGCAGAGTGATGTGGCTTCTCAGCAGCCTGACCTGCGGGAAAGATTCCTGAGCGAGTCCCGTATATTGGCCTCCCTCGACCATCCGTCCATGCCAAAGGTTTTTGATCTTTCCGTGAAGCCTCCTTACTATCTTGCCTTCGAGTTCATCGAAGGGGAAACCCTGCGCGAAGTAATCGAGCGTGGGAACCAAAAAGGAGGAACGGATCTGCACGCGATGTTGGCCATCGCTCGTGATCTGGCGTCTGGCCTGCATTACGCCGCTGAAAGAGGCGTTCTTCATAGAGACATTAAGCCGGATAACATACTGGTGGATGGCAAAGGCAAAGCGAAACTTGTTGATTTTGGCCTCGCTCAGGTTGAGGGCAAAATGAAGATGACGCAAACCGGAGTTATTCTTGGCACCCCGTGGTATCTGGCACCCGAGCGATTACGTGGTGAACCGGCAACCATAGCCAGTGAGATCTATGCTTTCGGTGTGACTCTGTATGAAATGCTCACCTGCCATCGCCCATTTCAAGGCGAGGACATTTCCGTCATCATGGTGCAGGAGCCCACCCCACTGCGGCAATTTCGAGCGGAGATCGATCGTTCCCTGGAAGTAATGGTCCTGGACTCTCTGAACAAAAATCCGGCCAATCGTCCGGCGAGTTTCTCCGAGCTTGAAACTGAGCTGGGGCGCATGTTGGCCAAGTAAGCTTTTTGAGACTGGTTTTAATAACGAGTTATCCATATAATACAATTCACAATAAATACGTGAATAATTGATTCGCCGGGGCACACAAACATTTTGTGATTGGTATAATAACGAGAGGTTCGGTAATTCAACGCAGTAAAGCAAAGCTTTGATTCAGTATGCCTTTATATATATTTGGCAAAGGGAAGGGATGAGATGAAAATAATTCTGAAGGACCAGAATGGCAATATCCTGAATGCCCGGGAGTTAAAGGCAGGAATGGAGGATTTGAAAATCGGCCGCGCTGCCTCCTGTGACATCAGCCTCAATTCTCTCTCAATTTCCAGGCAGCACCTTCATCTTCAGGTCGACAAGGAGAATCGTGTCTGGATACAAGACCTTCAGAGCACATTTGGAACCATCGTGAATGGGCAAAAGATTATTCCGGGGGTTAAGATCCCGATTAATGACGGTTTTGTTATTCAGCTTTCCGAAGAGGTCTTTCTATTTCTTGATATGGAATCGCGCGAGACTGACTCGCCCGTCCCATCGGAACAATCGACAAAAGAATGCCAGTCGTCTGACATTTTCCCCTTCTTTCTTGATCGAAATATGAGGTTTGTGAAACAGTCTTTTTCCGATATTCAGCAACTTGTGCCTGACCAGCCTTCCGCAAAGCTGGCAGTTATTGAAGAAAAGGTGACCAGTAAAATCCGTGAGCTCTCGGCCATCCTGGAAGTCAGTTTCGCCCTGAATGCGATCAACAATTATCAGCGGCTTCTGGAATATACGATCGATATGGCACTGAAGGTCACCAATGCTGAGCGTGGGGCAATCGTCCTATACCATGAACCACAGCAGAAATTCGAAACAGTAGTGGCCAGACGCATGGGTCACAACGAAGTCTCCAGAGAGATGGAAACTTCACAGAGTATGATCCTGCGCTGTTTTCAGACTGACCAGACGATAGTTGTCGCCAACACTGAGATCGATCCATCTCTGGCACAGAACAAAAGCATTGTCATAAACAAGATCAAATGTGTGGCTGCCACTCCTCTGAAGCTCAATAATGCGGCAATCGGGGTTCTTTATCTTGACAGCCGGCTTTCCTCAAATATGTTCCAGGATGGATTAAAGGATCTTTTGCGGGTATTCGCTGCTCAGGCTTCAGTAGCCATTTACAATTCCCGCTTGTTACACATGGCGACTACCGATGGCCTGACAAATCTGATCAACCATCGCTCCTATATGCAGCGACTTATTGAAGAATTCTATCGCGCCAAGCGTCACCAATTGCCTCTGTCCGTCGTCATGATGGATATCGATCACTTCAAGAAGATCAACGATACCTTCGGGCATCCGGTTGGAGACAAAGCTCTCCGTATCGTCTCTACGATACTGCGTCAGCATGTGCGCGTCCATGATGTTGCGGCTCGATATGGTGGTGAAGAATTTGCGTTGCTTCTACCCCAAACAGACTTGGAGGGAGCCAGGGTCCTGGCGGAAAAAATCCGCCAGATGATCGAAAGAGCCTCCCTAACGCTTGAGGACAAACAAGTTCTGAGATGCAACATCAGCGCCGGCGTTGCTCAGCTGGACGGCATCACGATGGATAAACCCATGACCCTGATACAGTGCGCTGACAAGGCATTATATCAAGCCAAGGAGGATGGACGTAACAGGGTTGTTTGCGCCCCCTCTTCCCTATAAATTGTGGAAGCCCTGAACAAAAAATGATTCCGTGAAAATGACCGTATCTGCGCCGGGGATGGCCTTTCCGACGCATATTTCACAATATCGCTAAATAATTGCGACAAGTCGGAGGTCTCTGTATGACGAGTAAAACAAAAACTCTGGCCGTGGTTATTCCCGCCTGGCGTGCGGCGAGCTCGATCGCTGCCGTCGTAAGCAGTATTCCTGCGATCGTAAGCATGATAATCATTGTCAATGATGCTTCCCCGGATGATCTTGTCAATGTTGTGAAAGGGCTTCCAGACCCACGCGTGATTCTGTTGTCACATGAGGTAAATCAGGGTGTTGGCGGCGCGATGGTTTCCGGGTTCAGAAAAGCCATGGAGCTTGGTGCCGACTATGTCGCCAGAATCGATGCTGATGGTCAAATGGATCCTCAGCATCTCGGCATATTCATCGCCGTCGCCGAAGAATATGGATGCGATTATGTGAAAGCCTGTCGTTTCGGCCACATCGATTCGCCTACGGAGATGCCGCATCTGCGAAGTTTCGGAAATATTGCGCTCACCTTTTTGACAAAATTCGTTTCCGGATACTGGAATATCTTCGACCCGCAGAACGGTTATGCGATGATTTCCCGACGAATGCTTTTGCGACTGCCCCTTGAGTATCTCGACAAAAATCATTTTTATGAAAACAGCATGCTGATCAGTCTTAACATCATGCGCGCGAAAATTGGCGAGATCTATGTTCCAGATATTTCTACCGGTGAAGTTTCCTCTGCACGGCTCCCTATCATCTCGTGGTCGTTCCTCCGGAAGCTGGTGAGCGGTTTTATTTTCCGAATATACCAGAAATACGTATTACGCAGTCTTTCGCCGTATGCGCTTTTTCTTGCAATCGGCAGTATCTTCATCGCGTGGTCGGCAACCTGGGAAGGAATCGCACTGGTTCATTCCTCGTTCGGAGGGGTTATTTCAGTGACAGACACCGTCATGTTCGCATTACTGCCATTTCTGATGGGATGGTCGCTGATTCTGGAAGCAATAGTACTCGACGTTCGCGATTCGGACCCCAGCATGTTGTTCAATCATGGCGAAGAACTTAATTTTCCACGGCGGAAATAGATTATCTTGAAAAGAAGCTGAAATATCCGGGAGTTGTGTTTTGTTATCAAGAACCTGGAAAATAAGAGTATCGCTGTTTTTTATCCTTTTTCTCGTTGCTGCCTGGACTTTCATTTCTTTCGTCACGGATGTGTTTATAAAGCGCCCCGTATCAGCCAGGTCCCAGGCGACTGTTCCACCCGCAATGGGGCAGACAAAAGTGAAAAATCCGCATGGGGACGATATCGTTTTCTGGTGGTATCAGGGAAAGCCTGATGCTGGCGCAGTTTTGCTCTGTCACGGACACGGCGTCAATCATCGGAACATGGATGAAATGGTCACTTGGCTTGTTGGGAAGGGGCTCACATTGCTGCTTCTGGACTTTCGCGCCCACGGCGAAAGCGGAGGCACGATTTCCAGCCTTGGGCTGAACGAATGGGAGGACATTGACGCTGTTTTGAAAGAAAGTGAAAAGCGTGGGTGGCTGCCTCCTGCAATGCCTCTAGCGGCTTTTGGCCGCTCCATGGGAGCTGCCTCTCTTATCAATGGTTCCGCAAAACTTCCACGAATCCGGGCGTTTGTCATTGAGTCCATGTTCGCGAAATTAAGAAGTATTGCGGAAAATGATTTTCGGAAGATGCTGGGCTTTTCATGTAGTCCGCTCATAGACATGGTTGTTTTGAATGCCACGTTTCGAACCGGAATTCGGTATGAAGATTGTCAGCCCGTGGAAAACATCCGGGGTATAGCTTCCAGACCATTACTGATAATTCACGATGATCAGGACGATCGAGCAGATACTTCCCAGTTTGAATCATTATGCCGTGCTGTTCCCAATGCCCGAACTCTGGTAATCAAAGGAGCGGGACATGTGCGGGGACTCGCAACAAATCCGAAACTTTTTCAGCAGGTATTTCTGGATTTTCTGGCTTCCTCGGGAGTCCCAATTCACCCATAGAATCGGCGCTGAAAACCGGATGGCAAAAATGGCCGATGATCTGCCGACATAGGACTCGACACGCCCGGCGGTCGCGCCCCTTGTGCGAATTAAATGAGCCTGCGCTGCCCTGCTGAAGATTGTTCCATGGCGTGAACTCTGATACAATAGCCCTGAAATGAAAACAGCCACGACCACTAATATAAGAATACAGGTTGCTCTGTCAGTATTGTTTCTTTTCCTGATGCTGGTGCCTGCCGCCAACGCTTCGGCTTCCTCATCGCAGGAACTGCTGCAACAAGCTTTTGAACGGGCTTTTAGTGACAGCAACTCATTCGCCGGGACACGCATTTTCGAAAATCTCGACTACACGCCTGAACAGGTAAAATCAATCGTCGAAATCACTCCCCGCCCCGCGTCTCTTAGCGTGGAAAGCTGCCCCGATACAAATGGATCAGGGCATTATTCACTTCTGCGGGTGCATGCTTCCCAGATTCACTATTACAAACTCGTCATCGATCACGGAGTCCTGGAGTTCCCGGGCGCTACCCTCGATGAGGCAGCTTTAGCCGAGGGGCGTCTCGTTTTTCGCAGTCTTGACGCAGTCAACATCGAAACTTTTGTTTCATCAGATGACTTCCTCAAAGTATTCCAGTTCTTTCCAACGGCACATAAACTAAGTAATCTGAAGATGAAAATTACTCCCAAACAAACAGTCCTGTCAGGGAAAGTAAAAAAAGGCATTTTTACCGTCGCTTTTCAAGTCTTCGGACTGCCTGCAATAGAAAACCCCAAAAAAGTCCGATTCAACTGCCGACGTCTGATTCTCAACGGTTTGTCACTGCCACGCGCCGCAATAAACACATTGTTCGACTCGATCAACCCTGTATTTGACGCTCAGCGCACATGGCTGAATCTCGAACTCCAATCAGTCGAGAACAACGATCAGGGGTTTATAAAATCGCGGCTGCGTCTTTTAAAACATGCTCCGCCACCGACATGTAACGCGCCATTACAGAAATTGGCAATCCCGGATATGCATAAGAACGGCAGTTTTATGAATGGCAAAAATGGCTTGGGCTCAGCTCCCCTAGCCTCTTTCGGGCACCGCCTTCCGCTGGATAATGTTCGCCCGCCAGACATTATGTAAACCTATAATAAATCAAGGAGCGTCTTTTCGATGTCATCGTCGCGCCGCATTCAGCGCATTTCTCAGGCGCTTCATCGACGTCAGCTCGATCTGGTGCTGGCATTCGACCGAGTGCATGACCCGCACAATCTCGCTGCCGTCCTCAGAACCGCAGATGCAACCGGCATTCCACGCATCATCTGGGAACCCGATAACGACAATCCGGAGCCGCCTAATCCTGAAGTCGCCAGGGGAACCGAGCGCTGGGTAGAATTGAAGCGGGTATCCAGCCTTGAACAAACCCTGAAGGAGTATAAAAATCAGGGTTTCGGCATTGCGGCAACGCATTTGAGCGCACGTGCCGTCGATTTTCGCAGTCCCGACTGGACACGACCATGGGTCATAGTCATGGGCAATGAAAAAAGCGGATGTGCGGAAAATATTCTTGCGTTGAGTGACGAAAACGTTATTCTTCCGATGATGGGACTTGTTCAGAGCCTCAATGTTTCTGTTGCCACAGCGGTGATATTGTATGAGATCCAGCGACAACGCGAAGCGGCGGGAATGTATCGCCGCGTACTTCCCCTTGAAACAGTCGAACAATACCTCGAACTCTGGCATCTTCGCGAAGAAGGAGTTACTGTTGCCGATCTGATCACTCCCCCGCCTTCAGATCGCCCCCTGGACGTATGCGAGCATGTGGACGGACGCTCCCGAACTCCTCGCTGGAAAAAAAGTTCCACTTCGACATCACAATCCCAGGAAAATAAAGTCAGGCGTCCTGATGACAAGCCATACCCTCCATATCCCCGTAACGCGTAGTATGACAGCCGTATTGACCTTTAATATCGCCTCTGGTATCCTGACGCTAGAAATAAATTCCAGTTACAATACTTTTTGGGCCGTTGTCGGTTGCCAAAAGAGAATTGGAATCAGGAGAGCTTTTTGAACGGTGGAAACCATGACTGAATCAACTTTATTCGCATCCGCGTTTTCTACTGGTTGTTATTCTTTCTCTGATGACCATGAAAGGGGGTTGTTGATCACTGGCAGCAAAGAGAGCTTGTCTGGAAAAACGTTGGTATCAATAACATTCAACAAAAATATTTCATAGGAGGATTGTATGAGACTAAATTCTAATGGGAAATTGGCATTCCTGGTCATGGCATTAATAACTGTATTTCCGATTTTTGCGTTTGGACAGTTGCCCCAGGAAAAACCACCTCAAGCCCCCAAAATAGCGGAGCCATCCACCCCCCCCGAAATCCCTTCAACCCTGATCGATGTTCAATATCGGAAATGCCCGATAAAGGGATATAAGGCATCTGTAAAATACTCTGCAATCTACGAAGGCAAGGTTTATCATTTTTGTTGCGGTCACTGTGTAAAAAAATTCAATGATAACCCACAAGCCATAGTTTCCAAATTGAAAGACACCAAAGAAGTGCCTCTCATTGTTACTAACAAGGACGGAAAATGTCCCGTCTCCGGGAAACCGGCTTCAACTAAGTATTTCCGGATTCACGGAGATAAAATTACCTTTTATTGCTGTCCGGACTGCCCGGGGAAAGAACAGAAAACAAAAGAGCCGGCTTCCACGGAAACAAAAAAGACGGATGAAAAAAGCAAAAAATAAGTTAGCGTTCCAACTCACGTGATTGACTTTTCCAATTTCAAATAGGCTCTCTCCGGCTTCAAAAGAATGAAAATTCTCGCCACGACGAGGTCATTGGCGAAGATACCGGGATGTGATGTCTTATTCAGGAAATTCTAATAATAATTCAGGAGAAAACTCATGTTCCAAATGCTCAAAAAAGTTTCTTGTGTTGTAATGACCCTTTTTATTACTGCATTTCTCCTTGGAGTCCATCAGCCCGTTTGTGCTCAGGAAAAAAAGCCCATTATTCAGGAACCATTGCCATATTCACAGAATGCCCTTGAACCCTTTATTTCCTCATACACACTTGGCTTCCATTATGGAAAACATCATGCTGCCTATGTCGATAAGGCAAACGAGCTTTTGGAAAAAAGTCCCCTGGCCAAGCAACCGGTCGAGGAAATCATTAAGGCCACTGCGGGCAAAGCTGATCAGACCATACTGTTTAACAATGTAGCACAGGCCTGGAATCACTCCTTCTTCTGGAAATGTCTCAAAGCACAAGGCGGTGGAAAACCTGGAGAAAAACTGGCAAAGCTGATCGATGAGAACTTTGGTTCTTTCGATAAGTTCAAAGAAGAATTCATAAATGCCGGAAAAGCGCAGTTTGGAAGCGGCTGGGTGTGGTTAGTCAGCGATGGTGGCAAACTGAAAATCGTAAAGACTCCTAATGCCGACAACCCTATCGTCAATAATCAAAAACCCCTCTTTGTGGTCGATGTCTGGGAACACTCCTATTATCTTGATTATCAAAACCGACGACCTGACTACATAAAAGCCATCCTGGAACATTTGGCCAACTGGGAATTCGTAACTTCCAATTTGTAATAGACATTACGTCGAGAGGTTCTCATGAAAGTTTTTCCCAGAATTCCGGGGCTTTTTCTGTTGATAGGTTTGACTGTTATGGTTCATGGATGCCTGTTCAACGACTTCGGTGCCGGGAAAGATGAGTTATCTTCCTCGACCGGCACCGGGCCGGCTTCCGTCCAGTTCCGATTAGTGATCCCGGACGGAAGCTCAGAGCGTATCCTGCCATCAATATCGGGAGCGCTCGGAAGCGATACCCAGGTAACGGTCAGGCTGTTCGTGAGTAACCCGGGGTCCTCCGGGTCGGCGGGAACGGCGATGATCAGATCGTCCGTGGTCGGAACCGATGGATCCGTGTCCCTGACCTTCAGTGGGCTTCCGCTACACCCCGTCCTGGCCCATTTGCGGATCGACAACGGAAATCTTCTGGGTTGGTCAGAATTTCATGGCGCCATCGATCTCAATCCGGGGAACAACATACTGGATCTCGCTCCCTGCGGTTCCAAACTTGGCACGGATATAATAGCCAACGTGGTCAGCCTCATCCTCGAACAACCGGAACTGGTGCTTGTCGCAACAAACCAACTCGTCGCCGGTGTCCGCGGCGTAATGACAGGCCTGGACACGACTGATCCTTCCATTTATTCAAAAGCCTTCTCGAACGCCGTCGCCGCACTTCGTCCCAGCGGGCTCGTGATTCTTGCGGCGGCGAGCGGAAGCACGAGTCTTGCAGGAACCCGTGATGGGTCCAAGATCTGGGAAAAGACCAACAGCCAGCTGTGGCAGTCAGGCGGTCTCCTCGGACAAGATCCTTCGCTCATGCAGGTAAATACGATATTCAGGCCCGGCTTTGGGGCCTTCGGTCTGGTCGGTTGGCGTCACACAAGTTCCGGGCTTACTGCCATTTCCAGGCTCGATCCGGCTTCAGGCACCTTGCAAGCTGCCTTGACCAACCCCGGACCGATCCGTCTCGCCATGGTGCTCAAAGACGGGACCATACTTGGAGGTGGCTTCAACAGCGACAAAAATGCCCCGGTGGTATTCCGATGGTCAGGGACAGCTTCGGGTTCCACATTTTCGACAGTCGCCGGGCTCGACACAGGACTGGCCTGGTCGCAATACTTCACCCAGTTTCCCAAGACCGGTCAAATTCCGGAGCCGTCCGTGGAAAGCATCCAATTCGATGGAAATCTGACCCTGGTCGTCGGCGTCCGGGACCCGGGCGCCAATGTCCTGCGCACGTTCCGGGTTGCTTTGAGCGACGGCACCACGACGGCACTGAACAGCACCGGCACCCCGAATATGTTCCCTACAGTGGCTCTGACCTCACCCACGGACGGTGCAGTCTTCTCTTTCGGCACTCCGATCTCTCTTTCCGCGACAGCATCAGACGCCGATGGAAGTATCGCCAGAGTCGAGTTCTATTATGGTAACTCACTAATCGGTTCGAATACCGTCAGCCCCTATTTAATCAACTGGACCCCAGCTTCGACAGGCGACTTGTATTTGAAGGCTTGTGCCATCGATCAGCTTGGGGCCAGGGGATTCTCCGCCCCTGCCCGGATAACCGTGAATCCTACCGGTAACACTCCTTCGATTGTCTCACGAAACCCGGCATCTGGTGCCGTTACGGTTCCAGCCACATCCGCGGTTTCCGTTGCCTTCGATCTCTCCATGGATGCCTCGAGCATCACCTCCTCGACATTCACGCTTTTGAAAGCAGGGATTGCTATTCCCGGGTCGATTTCCACAACCGATGCAAAGACCTGGATCATCACGCCGACATCCACCCTGGACAAATCCGCGACCTACACGGTCACCGTTTCCGGCAATGTCCGAACGACGGGAGGAATGGTCCTGGGAACCGATGTTTCCTGGATTTTCACTACGGAATCCGCCGTTCAGGTTCTCACACTGAGCGCCGTGGCGGACACCTCAATAAGCAGCCGCGACCCGGACAACAATGACGGTGCCGATACCCATGTTGCCGCCGGAAGGGATGGCAGCCTTGCCGGAAATCCGCGTCGAGGCCTTTTCCGGTTCGACCTGTCAGCTATCCCTTCCGGAGTGACGGTTTCCTCGGCAATCCTTCAGATTCCAGTAGTCGGAACCCCGGTATCCGGGTCAGTGAACTCGAATTTCAGCGTTTACCGATTGTCCCAGGATTGGGGCGAGGGAAACAAGGGCGCAACCTCCGGGGGAAACGGCGCCCCCGCAGCCTCAGGCGAGGCGACATGGCGCAGCAGAAAACAAGGAACTGCACTCTGGACAGGCCTGGGAGCCGCAGGTGATTACATCTCTTCACCCAGTGCCGTAACAGGCGTCAGCGGAGTCGCCGTTTATACTTGGTCCGGTAGCGCCCTTCTGCAGGACGTCAGGACCTGGGTCGCCAACCCTTCACAGAATTTTGGTTTCATCCTGATATCCGATAGTGAGGGCACAAACAGGACCGTCAGAAAATTCGGATCCCGCGAAGGAAGCAGTCCCGCCACACTTCAAGTGACCTTCACACCCTGAAACATTCCCCTGCAGATACCAAGACATTATTGGCTTTTCAACGTAGAAAGAGTTAATGGGAGGATTTTTATGATCGATCTCGTTGTGAATGGAAAAAAATATTCCCTGGACGTCAGCCCGGATACCCCTTTGTTATGGGTTATCCGGGACAAACTCCACCTTTCAGGAACAAAGTATGGATGCGGCTTGGGAATCTGCGGAGCTTGTACCGTCCATATAGACGGAATAGCCCAGCATTCATGCCAAATGCAAGTAAAAGACGCTGCGGGAAAAGAAATTACCACTATAGAAGGAATTCCGGAAGATCACTCCGTGAAGGTTGCCTGGCAAGAAGAGGACGTCTCACAATGCGGTTGGTGTCAACCTGGACAGATAATGGCCGCCGTCAGTCTTCTTAAAACAAAGCCACAGCCAGGCGATTCGGACATCGACAGCAAAATGACAGGAAACATCTGCCGCTGCGGAACTTATCAGCGTATTCGCCGGGCCATTCACAAGGCCTCGAAAATGACAGGTGAGGGAGTGAAGAAATGAACGGAAGCATGAAAATGAGCCGCCGAGAATTTCTAAAAGGCGGCGCCATAGCCGGTGGCAGCCTGATAATAGGGATGTATCTGCCTCTCAGCCATTTTTCCGCCGCATTGGCAACTCCGGAGACCTCCTTTTCTCCCAACGCTTTCATCCGAATCGATACAGATGAGACAGTGACTATTATTGTCACCAAATCTGAAATGGGTCAAGGGGTGTATACATCTCTCCCGATGATCATTGCTGAAGAGCTCGAGTGTGATTGGAAATCGATTCGCGTGGAGTCAGCTCCGGTCGCCCCTGTTTTCAATTCACCCGTGTTCGGCGCGCAGCTCACCGGAGGCAGTACTAGCATTCGTACCGAATGGGAGCGGCTTGCAAAAGCCGGGGCAATCGGCCGCGAAATGCTCATTGCGGCTGCTGCGAGAACCTGGAACGTTGTTCCTGAAACCTGCCACGCCGAAAACGGCCGGGTCATCAATTCAAACGGGAAGTCTCTTTCCTACGGAGATCTGGTCAAAACAGCGGCAACGATGACCCCTCCGAGGGATGCCCCGGTCAAGAGCCCGGACGCATATAAATTGATCGGCAAGCCTGCGCATCGCCTTGATGGCCTGGCTAAAGCGAACGGTTCGGCGCAGTTCGGCCTCGATGTAAATCTTCCGGGAATGCTTACCGCAGTCATTTCCCGCTCTCCCGTTTTTGGTGGAAAAATAATCAGCTTCAACAGCACAAAAGCTAAGGCTGTTCCCGGAGTGACAGATGTCGTTCAGATCACCTCCGGAGTGGCAGTCATCGCGACCGGTTTCTGGGAAGCCCTAAAAGGGCGGGAAGCACTCGAAATCTCCTGGAGTGAAGGAGAATGGGCAGACCTGAATACGCCTGCATTGGTGAAGGAGTATGCCACCCTGTCCGCAACCCAGGGACTGATCGCCCGAAAGGATGGAGATCCAGGCAAAGAAATCGAAAAAGCAGCCAAGCGCCTCAATGCCGAATATCAACTTCCATACCTTGCCCATGCCACCCTGGAACCCAATAACTGTGTTGTCGATTTAAAGGCGGAAAGTTGTGATGTCTGGATAGGGACTCAATACCAAACCGAATGCAGAAACACCGCTGCCCGCATTTCCGGTGTAAAACCTGAAACAATAAATATCCATACGACTTTCCTTGGAGGAGGCTTCGGCCGTC
Source organism: Candidatus Rifleibacteriota bacterium (assembly GCA_015233155.1). Lineage (GTDB taxonomy): Bacteria > Muiribacteriota > Ozemobacteria > Ozemobacterales > Ozemobacteraceae > JADFYG01. The sequence goes on along the minus strand of JADFYG010000011.1, from coordinate 56,702 downwards.
GAGCAACTCCCTTGCCGCATTTGGTTGACGCCCTGGAAGTAGCAAAAGCGGTAAAGCTGCCGATTAAACTTGTTTTGACACGGGAAGACGACATGCAGGCAGGCTATTATCGGCCTCAATGGTATGATCGGCTCTCGGCCGGACTCGATGAAAGCGGCAACCTTATCGCCTGGCGGCACACCATCGTTGGACAATCGATTGCCACCGGCACTCCTTTTGAAGCAATGATGATCAAGGATGGCGTAGACCGAAGCTCTGTCGAAGGCGCACAGGATATTCCTTACTCGATTCCCAATATCCTCGTCGACCTTCATTCTCCAAAGAAAGGAGTCCCGGTGTTTTTTTGGAGATCGGTTGGCCATTCACATACTGCATTTGTTGTGGAAAGTTTTCTGGATGAGGCGGCTCGGGCAGCAGGAAAAGATCCGTTCGAGTTTCGTCGCGCACTTCTGGCAGACAAACCGCGACATCGGGGCGTGCTTGAGCTTGCTGCGCAGAAAGCCGGTTGGGGAACACCTCTCGCCGCTGGACGCGGTCGTGGGATAGCAGTCCATGAGTCTTTCGGAAGTTTCGTGGCCCAGGTTGCGGAAGTCTCCGTCGCATCCTCCGGGGAAGTTCGGGTACATCGGGTGATATGCGCTGTCGATTGCGGCCGAATCGTAAATCCTGATATTATCCGGGCTCAAATGGAATCCGGGATTGTCTTCGGACTCTCCGCCGCTCTTCATGGGAAAATAACCTTGAAAGCCGGTCGGGTGGAGCAAAGCAACTACCAGAACTATCCTGTAATTCGCATGGATGAAATGCCGGAAATCGAGGTCCATATTGTCCCGAGCACGGAGAACCCGGGAGGTTGCGGCGAACCTGGGGTTCCCCCTATCGCTCCGGCAGTTGTCAACGCAATATGTGCGGCAACCGGAGCCAGAATCCGATCCCTTCCTATTCAGCCTGAATCGATACTCAGTGAAATAAAGAAGTAGTTCTCATGCAAGGAAAACATCAAAGTTTTCCTTGCATGGCACATGCATATCGCTCTTTTAGTCTCCTTTGGTAGTCATGTTATGTTCCGACAAGTTTTCAGACAATTCCCGCCTTAAAATCAAGGTGAATTCATGGAGTGGCCTCATTGTTTCCTGGGTCATCCCCTTGATTATTTCTTCGAGAGAGGTTTCGAGAGTCGGTAAAATCAGATCAGGAGCCAGTTCATATAAGGGAAAAGCAAGAAACGGGCGCGTGGAAATCTCCGGATCGGGAAGAATAAGCCCCGTAGTTTGCAGAGCCAGATCTCCATAAAGAATCAAATCAAGATCTATAGTTCGGGGAGCGTACTTGTCTTCGGTCCGCTTTCTTCCAAGATCATTTTCGATTTTTCGAAGCACATTGAATTTTAGGATTTCCGGAAGAATATCGGTCTTTGCTTCAAGAACTCCATTATAAAACATTGGTTGATCGGGCTGACCGATTGGTTGCGTGGAAAAAAAAGTTGAAATGGCAACCACCTTAACCTGATGAGTCAAAGTCCTGACCGCCGCCAAAACATTTTCCGCCGGGTTAATGTTCGCGCCGATGGCAATGAAGACCTGAACCACGGCTAAGATCTCCCTTTTCGTATAATAATGACTCCAACACTTTTGGCAAAACGCAGGGCCGATGGTTTGTCTATTCGGACTCGTACTTTTTGAACCCCCGACGTAGCCAGACAGATCTCAGCTATGGCTTCCGCCAGAGCTTCAATAAGGAAAAATTTCGAGTTCTCCACCATGGCCAGTACCCGCTTTTTTACACCACGATAGTCAATGGCATCATCGAAACAGTCGGATTGACCAGGTTTGCTGAGGTCGGAAAAAATGGACAAACTTATGGTTACGTCCTGCTTCTCCCTGCGCTCATCCTGGTTTACCCCGATAATGCAACGGGCACAAAGATCTTTAATTACAATTCGGTCCATAATGGTGCTCCAGAAGATGGCTCCCACCATCAACAAAGATAATCTGGCCGGTTAAATAATTTTCCCGCAAAAGAAATAAAACGGCGTTCGTAACATCTTTTGGATTGCCCGATCGTTTCAGCGGAATATTCTTGGCCAAATTGTCGATATAGGCGTGGGCAGTCCCTTCCGGCGGAAGAATGAGTCCGGGGGCGACAGCATTTACCGTAATTTTCGGGGCGAACTCAATGGACATTGTTTCTGTCAGGCTAAAGAGAAGTTTCTTGCTCAGAAGATATGAAACATGAAGTCGATCATAACCTCCAACGCGAGCATCAAGTAGATTTACGATGCTTCCCGTGGTTGCACGTCGCGCGAATTCTCTTCCAAGAATGAATGGAGCCCAGGCATTGATTTGAATATTTCCGGCCAGGCTGGCAAAATCCATTTCCTGAACCTTGTCCGGAGGGTACATAGAAGCACTATTTACGAGGAAATCTATGGTTCCAACGGTGTCGAATACTTTGGAAACCAACTGTTGCAAGTCGTCGCTATTTGCAAAATCCGCCTGAAAAATCCAGGATTTAACCCCCGAATCTTTCAGGTCGCTGCAAAGCTTTTCCGCTTCAGGGCTTGAATGACGAAAATGAATCGCCACGTTTACCCCTCTTTCGGCAAGAGAAAGAGCAATTTCCCGGCCAATTCTTTTGGCGGCTCCTGTCACCAGTGCTGTTTTCCCCCTGATGCCTGACTGGTTCACCTGAGTTTTATCCAGCGAGGTCAGGTAAGATTCCAGAATTTTATCTATCCTTGCGGCGACGATGAAATCATTTTTGGAAAGGCCACCGATTTTGTGGGTGGTTAGGGTCAAATTAACTTTTTTATAAGAAATGTGAAGGTCAGGATGATGATTTTGTTGTTCGGCCAGAGTTGCGACTCTCTTCACGAATTCCATGGCCTCCCGAAAATCGTGGAAAGAAAACTCCCGGGTTAAGGTTTTTTCACCAAGGGTCCAACCTGGAGTTTCGGACAAAAGTTCCCGGGCTTGCGTCGATGACAGTGTTGCATCTGAAGTCTTGGGTTGTTGACAGGTCATTTCAAAGAGTTTCATAATTCGTATCCCCTCATTTATTCCCGTGCTTTATTTATTGCTTTTCATTCGCCGGATGAGTAAATCACCTCATTGAATGGCCCCTCTCAGGCTATCAGCCGGCCCTGCCTCTTGAATAATCAGTTCCTTGGCCTTTTCAACTTTATCCCAAACATTGCACATCAAAGCTCCCCGGAGTTTACCGCTCCGCAAATAATAGATAACGCCAGTGTCGTTTTCTTTTTGCCAATCAGCAAAGATTTCAAGGTGAGGATCGATTTCCCCGACGGCCTCATAGCCAAATTCGAATAGATCGGAGAAGAAAAACGGTAATTGGGTATAGGGTTCAGAAGCCCCCGCCATATTTTTCCCGGCTAACTTTCCCTGTTTTAAAGCATTATCCCAGTGTTCTAAACGAATTTCCCGCCCTAGCCCCGGGCAGTGAAATCGTGTGTTGTCACCTGCTGCGTAAATGTCCGGATGCGAGGTTTGAAGGAAACTATTTACAAGAATTCCATCATTCGTTTTCAAACCGGCAATTTCAGCCAGGCCAACATTTGGTTTGATTCCAATTCCGGCTACAACCAGATCCGTTTTGATCTGGTCCTGGTTGGTTTGGATGACGATCCGGGTTCCTTGACGTTCAAACGAAGTAGGTTTCACTCCTTTTAGAATTCGAATTCCCTTTTCCCGATAGATATTTTCCATGCCCTTTCCAAGGCTTTCCGGAAATACCCGACTACAGATGTAAGGAGAGCCGTACATCATCGTAACCTTCAGATTGTTTGCGCAAAGGGCTGCTGCCATTTCCGACCCGATGAATCCACCGCCGACCACTACCACCTCTTTCCCAGGAGCTGCTCTCTCCCTCAGCCATTTATAATCATCCAGGGTTCGAAAATAAAAAATTTCTTCCAGGTTTCCACCTGGGAGATGAAATACCTGCGGGATTCCTCCGGTAGCCAAAAGGAGTTTCCCATAATGGAACGTCCGGTTCCGGTTATCTCTGATGATTTTCGTTACTGGATCGATGTGTTCAATCCGGTTTCCTAGATGCAAAGTAACCCGATTCTGATCGTAAAAGTCTTGGCCATGAAGAAAAATGTCTTCCACTTTTTTCTTTCCCAGCCATAATTTTTTTGAAAGCGGAGGACGATCATAAGGCAAATTGGGGTCTGCCCCAATCATCAATATGGAATGTTCCTTATCCGACTCTCGAATTCCTTCTATGGCTGAAACTCCGGCCAATCCGCTCCCTACAATGACATAGTCCCAATCCTGAACATCCATAAGTGATCCTCCTCAAAATTCAATTCTTATTTTTGCAGGCAGCCAGAAATTCCTGGCGTAGAAATGGATTTGTATCAAATTCTCCCCGCCAAAATGTGGTTCGGGTAATAGGGGAGATTTCACGAGGCCCCCTCATTGCAACACACATGTGGCGAGCTTCAAGTAAAAGGGCTACGCCATGCGGTTGGAGCAGAGCACTCAAACTGTTGGCAATCTGTTGTCCTATTCGCTCCTGAACTGCGAAGCGTTTCGTAAAAATACGAACCAGTCTGGTTAGTTTGGAAATGCCAATAATATGTTCATGAGCTATATACCCGACATAAGCTGTTCCAAAAAATGGCAGGGCATGATGTTCGCAAAGGGAAAAAAAATGTATTGGCCCCTCTATTATCTGACTTAAACGGCAATCAGGCCCCCCTTTGCATTCCGTATCAAATACTTTCACCAGCTTTGGATCGCCGTCATATCCCTCGGTGGCTTCAAAAAGTGCCTGAATGAATCGCCGAGGGGTATCAATCGTTCCCGGAGTGTTCAAATCGAGGCCTAAAGCGGAAAAAATTTCCGCAGCGTTATTTTCAAGTTTTTTTCTTTGCTCATCGCTTATTTGACGACGTTTAAGATCTAGTATCTCATTGATTCCTGAACTTTTGCGATTAAAATCACTCGGCATTTATTTTCCTCTGGAAGCGTATTCAAAGATGATATTGGGAGTATTCCCGGAAAATTATATCCCTCATTTCCACATCCGGTCAATTAAACCATGTAAACTTGCAGGGTCATTTAATTCTCCGCCAGCGAACAGCTTGAATTGCATGATTTCAACAAATGGCTGGACCGCCGGGCCAGCCGAAAAAGCTCGTGACAAAAGTTGCGGCGCGCCCGGCGGTCGCTGCCCTACCGGTCGAAAATTAAATGACCCTGGTAAACTTAAACGACAGTCGTGGCTGGTTCCCACATTATTTGTCTCCGGGTGTTGTTTGCCAAACAGCAGGGAGTTGTTCTGAAAGTTCTGTCGGGGTTTTCGCTGGAAGCCGACAGGCTTGCTTCCGGCAAACATAGGCGACTGCCTGATCTATATTTTCAGGAAGCGAATTCAGAAATGGTGCCATGGATCTGATTTCCTGGCCATCTTTGCCGGTTGGCAGGAAAACCAGGCTCGCTCGCGGCAGATACCGTCCACGAAGTACCTCCGCCATCGAAGCCACGGCAGCCATATCCCGGCCGGCAAGCACGATCTCCTGGCCGTCACCGGAAGCAAAATCAAGCGCTGTCAGCATGAGGCCGAATGCCGTCGGGTTCTCGGCAACCCGGTCGGATACGGCGTTCATCAGCTGGTTCGCGGTATTTTCGAGTCGACTGCTTCCTGTGAGACGGGCTAAACGCAGACAATTGAGGGCCGCGACCGACTGTCCGGCAGGGATCGCCCCATCATAGGCGGCAACTGGACGCATAAAGAGTTGCTCTCCATCATGCGCAGTAAGATAGAGCAGGCCGGTCTTTTTATCGAGGAAATCCTTGAGGGTGCGCTGATTGTAGGCGAGAGCCCGCTCTAAATAGCGAGCGTTGAAGGTTGCCTGATACAATTCGATCAGACCCCAGGTCAGGAATGCATAATCCTCGAGAAATGCCGCCACCCCGGCCTTCCCTTCCCGGAACGATCGGAGCAGTCGATCCCCCGGAAGGTTCATTTTCTCAAGGATGAAATCAGCAGCACGACTGGCGGTTTCGATCAAATCCGGTTCGTTCAGGGCTACTCCTGCCCGAGACAGAGCAGCTATGGCCAGGCCGTTCCAGCCGGTCAGGATCTTGTCGTCGAGCGACGGATGAATGCGGGCTTCCCGAACTTCCCACAATCGGCGCCGCGACTCCAACAGTTTCTGCCGGAATGATTCGGAAGAAAGTCCATGCGTAGCGGCAAACTGATCAGGGTCGGCAGCCACAAAAAGGACGTTCTGCCCATGTTCGAAATTCCCCGAGGCGGTTACACCGTAGAAATCCGCTATCAGCGCGCCTGTCTCGGAGCCCAATGCGGTGATGATCTCGTCTCGGGTGAAAACGTAGAAACGACCCTCCACACCCTCGCTATCAGCATTTTCCGCCGAGGCCAGCCCACCCTCCACGGTAACAAGTTCCCGGCGCAGATATGTGGCTGTCTCCCGGGCAGTATTTGCAAAGATGGGGTTCCCGGTCAGCTGCCATGCTTCGACATAGGCCATCAGAAGCAAGGCGTTGTCATACAGCATTTTCTCGAAATGGGGCACATGCCAACGGGCATCGACCGAGTAGCGGCAGAATCCGTATCCCAGTTGATCATAGAGACCACCCCGGGCCATCGACAGCAGCGTGTGCTCGACCATCTCCAGCAACGTGGAGTCTTTGGTAGACTGCGCTCTCCGGATCATGAAAATCAAATTGTGTGCCATTGGAAACTTGGGAGCCCGGCCGAATCCTCCCCAGGTAGAGTCGAAACTATCTGAAAACAAGGCTATCGCCGTTTCCATAAGAGCAGGATTCAGTGTATCTGAAGCTCTTTCCCCGCGAGGACGGAGGGCTTTCACCACTGCGTCAGTATTCGTCTCAAGACGTGAACGCTCCTGATGCCAGAGACGATCGATATGCCCGAGGATGTCGAGAATCCCCGGCATTCCATAGCGAGACTCACGGGGGAAATATGTTCCGGCATAGAAGGGTTTCCGATCAGGGGTTAGAAACACAGACAGGGGCCACCCTCCTCCCCCCGTCGTAGCCTGGCAGAAATCCATGTAGACCGCATCGATATCGGGGCGCTCCTCGCGGTCGACCTTGATGGCCACGAAATGTTCGCGCAAAAATGCGGCTACTTCGGGGTCTTCAAAAGATTCATGGGCCATGACGTGACACCAGTGGCAGGTCGAATAGCCGATTGAGAGGAAAACCGGCTTATTTTCCGCGGCTGCCTTTTTGAATGCCTCGTCGCCCCAGGGATACCAGTCAACCGGATTACGTGCATGCTGCAGAAGATACGGACTGGTGGAAAACACCAGACGGTTGAACTCCGGACCCCCGTCCGGAGGAAGGGTGGAACGATCCGGGATAGGAGGGAATCCGTCACGATTCGTTTTACTTAACCGATTCATAGACGTATTCTTATTTTCGCAATATCCTGAGTCAGTTGCCATGAGCGACCAGGCCATCATTCCGACTAGCAGCAGAGAAACAGGCTCATGTAATAATAAAGACATTTATCTCTCCCTCTCTCTCTTTCAACTCGCTTGTTGTAGCATGGAGTTCCAATATCCTGATCTCACGGGGTGTCCGGCCAGTCTTCCCATCGTATATTTTGCCAATAGTAACATCCCATTCATTTTACCAGAATTCAGACAGGATTAAATTCTCTCTTCGGAACAATGGCCTGAGAAGCTGGTGATCAGCCTGTCGATTTCTCCATACCAGCAAACCGTCACACTAACTGCAGAATGTTTTAGATTCATGACAACATGATTAACAAAGGGTGTTAACAGGTTAGCTGAGATTTCTCCCTTCGGTCGAAATGACAGTATTGCTTGTCATTCCGAACGAATGTGAGGAATCTCGCCTGGCATAAAGAGTCGTGAAGATTTACTCTTTGACTTTTGCAGTTAACTTCGCCTAATCTTTTCATCATGAATCCAGATACGATAAATTGAGGAATGCTTTTGGCAAAGTTAATCTCTTCGAGGTCGCGATGAAAAACCAGAATTTATCAGTCAGTAAAAATGTTGACAACATGATTCAGTCTCAACAGACTCCGACATGGCCGCCGGCTTCTTTAAACAAAGAAGGCTATGAATCTTTCGAGGTTAAGAAACAGCCGACCACAAAGCGAACAAAGGCACTTAAACAGGCGTTCTTAGACTCACAGGTGCTCATTGATCCGGAATTTTCAAATCTCTTTACTGAAGGATGGAAACTGTTTGACGGGCAACCTTTTCTCATAAGAAAAGCCAAGGCATTAAAGCACGCGCTCTCAAAAATGACTCCGGTTATTAATGAGCATGAGCTTCTGGTTACTCAGAAAACGCGTTATACACGTGGAGCTGTTCCTTACACCAACTACTCACAAAAGTTTTTTAAGCATCTATTCGAAGGCTCCGACAAGGAAAAGGGAGATGAATCAACTATTGCGCAAGGCGGTGGTTTTGCATCTCAGGGAAAGAAAGAAGTACGGCAGATGGGAATATTCGGGATTCATGAAGAGCATATTCCACTTCTGCTGAAAGATTGTGAATATTGGGATGGCCGCTGTATAGAAGATGTTTCTGATGATTTTATGAAGGATAATTATCCTGATCATGGTTTTCTGAAAAAGTGCTTTGATTCCTTTATTTTTCCGCCATCCGTTGTTTCAATTATGGAAGGCCGCTGGATTCCAGCGTATGACATGGTAATCGAACGTGGAATTGAAGATATTATCAATGAATGTTCTGAAAAAATCAAAAAAACGAAACTACAAGGATGGGAACCGAGTGAACAGGTCATTTTTTGGCGTTCGGTAATTATTGCACTTGAGGGCGCCCTTATCTGGGTTTCAAACTATCAGAAAAAAGCTGTGGAGATGTCGAAGCAGCATCCGGATGAAACAAGGAGAAATGAACTCAGAGAAATTGCTGATATCTTAGAAAGAGTACCTGCAAAACCTGCGAGAAATTTCAAAGAAGCGTTACAGGCTGCATGGATTACACATATGCTTATTCAAATTGAGTGTCCGGTTGTCGGACTTTCACCAGGGCGCTGGGGCCAGATACTTTACCCGTACTATAAAAAAGATATTGATTCCGGCGCATTGACAGATGCGAATGTGCATGAACTGCTGGAAGTTATGCGATTCAAGTTTGAATGCGTTGAATTTGTCAGCCCCAGGAGCTGGGCTGCTCTTGCATCAATGAATCTTTTTCAGCATCTGGTGGTGGGAGGTCTGACCCCGGAAGGGAAAAGTGCGGAAAACAGACTGGAACATCTGATGCTCGACGCCGGAATGACTTATGAAACATGCCAGCCCACCATGGGCATTCTTGTTGATCCCAAAACCTCTGAAGAAATGCTTTTAAAGGCTGCTGAATGTACTAAAACAGGAACCGGATACCCAGCATGGTTTAACAATCAGGCTGCAATTCAGCATCTGTTATATACACATCAGGAAGAAAAAATTACTCTGGAAGACGCCCGTATGTGCGGTCTTGGCGGGTGTGTTGAACTCCAGATGCAGGGGAACTGTCACGGAATTTGTCATCCGGCATTTATCAATCAGCTTAAAATACTTGAATGCATCCTTAATTCCGGCAAAGATCCGAGAACAAATATTCAGGTGTTTGATGATCCCGGAGACATTGATAGTTATGACAAACTCTGGGAAGCCTGGAAGATTGCCCAGAAAAAAGTTGTACAATGCTATGAAGATTATTGGACCTATGTTATGGCATGTCACAGACACGGGCAGTCTCTTGTTTTCGGCAGCGCCTTTTTAAATGACTGTATAAAAAATGGAAAAGACCTTGACCATAACGGTGCACGCTATAACAAAACAGTAACGATTCTCTGCTCAGGAAATGTAAATGTGGCAAATTCATTTGCGGCACTTAAAAAATGTGTATATGAGGGTAATAAATACTCGATTAAAGACGCATGTGAAGCAATGAACTCAAATTTCGGCTTTAAGAGAATGGATCAGGATGGTAAATATTCATTTCTTCAGCAGGAAAAGGTTTCTGAAAAATGGGCCGAAATGTATCATGATTTTCTTGATGCACCCAAATATGGGAACGATGATAATTATGTCGATGATATATTTGTCAAAGTATGGGATGTCTACAATGAATCCGTTACTTCTCAGAAAAGTTATCTTGGCCTGAACTGGGTTTCAGCGGCGCTTTCCATTTCTTCCCACGGTCCTTTCGGCAGAGTTACAGGGGCAACTCCCGATGGAAGACTTGCCGGAGTCACGCTTGCGGATGCAATTCAGTCGCCGTTTCCCGGAACCGATGTAAACGGTCCGCTGGCAATGCTCAGAAGTGCGGCAAAGCTCGATCCCGTTAAAATGCGTTCCGTGCAGCTTAATATGAAAATACATCCTACAGCGGTCAAGGGTGTCGATGGCTCCAGAAAACTGTGCTCAATGATAAAAAATTATTTCGAAATTGGCGGATACCATATTCAGTTTAATATTGTTGATTCCAGGATGCTTCGTGAAGCTCAGAAAAACCCGCGTGGTTACAGAGATCTTATTGTTCGGGTAGCAGGATTCAGCGCATACTGGGTTGAACTTTCCAAGGCAATTCAGGATGAAATTATAGTCAGAACCGAATATGAAGAAATTCGTGAATCTTTAGCGTAATGTCTGAAATAAATTCCGGAACAATTTTTCATATACAGCCATATTCAGTGCATGATGGGCCGGGCGTGAGAACTGTTGTATTTTTAAAAGGGTGCCCTCTGAACTGCCTTTGGTGTTCCAATCCCGAAAGTATTGAAAAATTACCTCAAATCAGAACCAAGGGCAATCTGTGCGAACCCGGATGTGTAAAATGCGTTGGCGCCTGTCTGGAGAATAAAGCAATTGAAAAAAATGCTTCCTCTGTTTTACTTGATTTCAGGAAATGTCGCTTCTGCACGATAAAGTCTTGCATATCCGTTTGCCGAACAGGAGCGATTGAGCTTTGCGGCAAAGAGATATCCGTTTCTGATGCCGTTTCAGAGATTTTAAAAGACAGAAAATTTTTCGGCGCAGAAGGGGGTTTGACTTTAAGCGGCGGCGAACCATTTATGCAGGCCGATTTTACAATAGAGTTACTTGAAAGGATCAGAAACGCAGGCATTTCAACGGCGGTCGAAACATCTTTATATGCACCATTCAGTGTTATTGAAAAAGCCTTGCCGTATATCTCATTCTTTATTTTTGACATAAAACTAATCAACGACGATCTGCATAAACACTATTGCGGTGTTTCAAATGAAATCATTCTCCGGAACATAGTAAAACTGGCTGAGATCGCACGAATTCCACTTCTGCCGAGAATGCCGGTCATCCCTGGTATTACCGACACCGCTGAAAATATTGATGGCCTTTCAGAATTCCTCATGGGAAACAAATTGAAGTATATAAATCTGCTTCCGTATATGAAAATGGGGATTCCAAAATATGCTCAAATTGGAAAACAGTATCAGCTTGAATCAACTCCTGTTCCGGACAGACATGATATGGAAAAAGTCAGATCAAAATTTGTATCAAACGGAATGACCGTCCTTTAATATTTGTCAGGGTCAGAGAACTGACACGAGTCACTTGTTCAGCTTGTGCCGTATGAAGTTCAATTCTCCTCCCGCAACCAGAATCTCCCGCTCTCTGGACGAGAATTTCATGAGAACAGAAATGGTTTTTCCATTCACCTGGAGTGTTATTTCTTCATCGCCTCGCGCAATTGCCGCCCTGATGCCGACGATTTGCAGATGCATCCCAGCCTTGATTTCATCGAAATCAGAAGGATTCTTGAAAACCAGGGGAATTATTCCATAATTGATCAAATTGGAGCGGTGAATTCGGGCAAAACCTTTTACGATCTTCGCTTTCACTCCAAGGTAACTTGGAGCAAGCGCGGCATGTTCCCGCGAAGAGCCCTGACCGTAGTTATTTCCTCCGACAACAAACCCCCCGTTTTTTTCCTTTGCGCGACGTGAAAAATCCGAGTCGATGCGGCTGAAAACGAATTCGCTGATAGCGGGGATATTACTCCGGTAGGGAAGTACCTTGTTTCCTGCGGGAATGATATCATCGGTAGAAATATTGTCACCTGTCTTGATTAAAACCTCTCCCTCCAACACATCCTGAAGAGGGGCAATATCATTGATTTCAACAATATTCGGTCCTCGTACAAGCTGTATGTTTTTAGAGTCTTCGAGAGAAAGAGGCTTGATGATGTTCCCATCGTCGGTGATGTATTCATTCGGCTCCAGGACTTCGGGGCAGTTCCCCAGTTTGCGCGGATCGGTGACTTTACCGAAAATTGCCGCCGCGACTGCTGTTTCCGGACTGCAAAGAAAGACCTGGTCATTGTCGGTGCCGCTTCGTCCCTTGAAATTGCGGGGAAATGTCCGTAGAGAAACCGTATTCGTGGCAGGAGCCTGGCCCATGCCAATGCAGCCGAGACACCCTGACTGATGAATTCGCCCGCCGGCCTTGAGCAAAGTAAGAACTCCACCGTGTGCTGCAATGTTTTCAAGCACCTGTCGACTTCCGGGATTTACCTCGAATGATACGTTTTCATGAATGACACGATTTTCAAGCGCTTTTACGACAATCATCAGATCCCGGAATGAGGAATTAACTGATGAACCAACGATCACCTGACCAACAGGAAGTCCCTCGACCTCGCTTACTTTCTTCACGTTATCAGGCGAATGTGGGCAAGCTATAAGGGGTTCGATCTCACAAAGATTAATCTCAGTATTTTCGTCATATTGGGCTCCCTCGTCTGCCTTAAGCTCTTTCCACGCATCCCCCCTGCCTTGGGCAACCATAAAATTCCGCGTGTGGTGGTCAGAAGGGAAAATGGAAGAAGTCGCACCCAATTCTGCCCCCATATTGCAGATGGTCTGCCGATGCGACATGGAAAGTGCATCCACACCCGGGCCGTAGTATTCCACAACCTTTCCGACGCCGCCCTTTACGCTGAATCGTCGAAGCATCTCGAGAATGACATCTTTTCCTGAAACCCATGGACCGAGTTTTCCTGTCAGCTTTACCCCAAAAACCCTCGGAACGGTTAAGTAATAAGGAACCCCTCCCATGGCCAACGCAACATCCAGGCCTCCGGCACCGATAGCGAGCATGCTGATTCCACCGGCTGAAACCGTATGGCTGTCAGCTCCCAGCATCGTTTTTCCCGGCACGCCAAATCGTTCCATGTGAACCTGGTGAGAAACTCCGTTTCCGGGCCGGGAAAAATAGATGCCGAAGCGCTTGGCCACGCTGTGAAGATATGCGTGGTCATCAGCATTCCGAAAATCAGTTTGCAAAAGATTGTGGTCCACATAACTGACCGAAAGTTCAGCTTTCACACGATCGATCCTAAGTTTCTCAAACTGAAGATACACAAGAGTCCCTGTGGCGTCCTGCGTGAGCGTGTGATCAATACGAATGCCAATCTCATTACCGGGCTTATATTCGCCCTCAATGAGGTGGGCACGAAGAATCTTTTCCGTCAATGTCATCGATCTCATAATTTTGTCCCCTCCGTTTCAGGTTGCGGAAATATTTAAAATGAAATAAATTAAAAGCTGTCTGATACTTCTACTTTAAATCACGGAAGGAAAAACGTAAACATTGAAAGCGTCAGACCTTTTTTTGCGATGTCTTGAAGCTGAAGGGGTAAAAACGATATTCGGGGTGCCCGGCGAGGAAAACGCCGACCTGATGATCTCGCTTCTCGACTCACCGATCGAGTTTATCATTTGTCGCCATGAACAAGCTGCCGCATTCATGGCTGACATGTATGGTCGAGTAACCGGAAAACCGGGAGTTTGCCTCTCAACGCTAGGGCCAGGCACCACGAATCTTTTGACCGGAGTTGCCAGTGCAAACATGGACCATTCGCCGCTTGTTGCAATAGTCGGACAGACCAGCACCAGGCGCATGCACAAGGAATCCCATCAAATGATGGATTCGATCAGTATGTTCAAACCCGTCACGAAATGGGCTACAACGGTTCGCGACTCAGACAATATACCGGAGGTGGTACGGAAAGCCTTCAAGCTTGCAACTGTTGAGAAACCAGGAGCAACTGTCATAGAGCTTCCAGAAGACATCGCCCGGGGAAACTCGGATGAAAAGCCGATGATTCCGACGTTCAGCAATCCGGAAGGCGGAGTAAAGCCTTATCTCGTAAAGCGGGCGCTGGATATCATCCGAGCAGCCGACACACCTTTGATTCTCCTGGGGAATGGCTGTTCGCGTGACTGCGCCTCTGAGCAGATTACGCGCCTGATTGATCAGACAGGAATTTATGCGGTAAGCACTTTCATGGGAAAAGGAGTCCTTTCTGACCGTCATAAACAATCTCTTTTTGCGGTCGGTCTTGGTCTGAACGACATCGTAACCGAGGCTTTCGAACAGGCGGATCTGGTTATCTGCATTGGATATGACATGGTGGAATGGCCACCGGCAAGATGGAACATTGGAAAACCCAAACGCATCATCCACATTGACACTCAGGCTGCGGAAGTGGATAACAAATACCCGGTAACACTTGACATCGTTGGCAGCATCCTGGAGACAGTAAATGCGTTCAATGAGCAGCTTACCTGCCCCATACCAACAAAGACTCCGCAGTTCGAGGCACTTCGAACAAGGATTTCAATTGATCTCTCTGAATTTGACAATGATACATCGTTTCCGGTCAAACCACAGCGGATCATCAGCGACATGCGTGCCGTTCTGCGCGACGATGACATTCTGATCAGCGATGTCGGTGTCCACAAACTTTGGGTAGCGCGTGATTACAAGACATATCTTCCCCGAACCACCATCATAACCAATGGCTTTTGTTCCATGGGTATTTCGCTTCCCGGAGCCATCGCCGCGAAAAAGGAGTTCCCCGCGAAGAATGTCGTAGCTCTGTGTGGTGACGGCGGTTTTCTTATGAATGTCCAGGACCTCATCACTGCGGTCCGTTACAAAATACCGATCACCGTGGTCATCTGGAATGACAACTGCTACGGAATGATAAAATGGAAGCAGACTTTAACTTATTGCAAATCGTCTAATGTAGATTTGGTAAACCCGGACTTTGTAATGCTTGCAAAGTCATTCGGATGCCGTGGAATTCAAATCAGCTCTGCTGACCAGTTTCGTCCTGCACTCCAGGAAGCTTTTTCTCACACAGATTGCCCAACCGTCATCGCAGTACCTATTGATTACGACCAGAACATTGAACTCGCCAAGAAAATGGGTGGATACCACTGTCCTTTGGATCCTGCCAAGAAATAGACAGTCGAAATGTCTACTGCTTTTTGGGGTAAGCGGGATCTTCGGTCATCCGGCGAACATCCAGAAGTTTGCTCAGTGTTTCAGAATCCAGGATTTTTTTGGCTTCTGCCAGTTCCCGAATTGTCACGTCTTTATCAAGCGCTTCCTTGGCGAGTTCTGCCGCATGTTGATAGCCGATATGATCAACCAGAGCCGTTGCGATTGATGGGCTCAGTTCTGAAAATCTGAGACACACTTTTTCGTTAGCCTTGATCCCAGTAATGCATTTTTCAGTAAATGCCCGAATTCCGTTTGAAAGTATCTCGATCTCCAGAAGAAAATTATATGTGATCACCGGCATCATGACATTCAGCTCCAGTTGTCCGGCTTGCGCAGCTGCAAGAATCGTTGCATCACAACCAAGTGAGTGAAAACAGATCATATCAATCATTTCAGGCAGGACCGGATTCACCTTCCCAGGCATGATCGAAGATCCGGGTTGAACAGCGGGGAGATGAATCTCACCCAGACCGGTTCGAGGCCCTGATGTAAGTAATCTCAGATCGTCGGCGATCTTACGCAAACTGGTAACAAGGGTTCGTATTGCTCCGCAAACTGCGAGAACAGGATCAAAACTTTGCATTGCCTCGAACATATCCACTGCGGCAAAGAATTGGTATCCTGTAATCTTATTGATTTGGCGCAAAATCCGGCTGCGAAAATCAGGATCTGTGTTAAGTCCGGTTCCTACCGCGGTTCCACCAATACAAAGTTCACGGAGCCTATCTGTCGCCTCCTCGATTCTGTCGTAAGCATGCCCGATCATTGTCGAATATGCGCCAAATTCCTGTCCAAGGCGAACGGGAACCGCATCCTGAAGGTGTGTCCGTCCAGTCTTAACGATTGCTTCGAACTCGTATGATTTCTTTCGCAAAGCGGATTCCAGCTTTTCCACGGCTGGAAGAAGGCATCCTGTTATCTCTGTGTACCCGGCAATGTGAATCGCCACATGGATTGTATCGTTAGTGGACTGACTCATGTTCGGATGATCATTCGGATGAACCAGTCTGTAATCACCACGTATCCCTTGAAGAATTTCGATAGCCCGATTAGCCAGGACTTCGTTCATGTTCATGTTCTGGGAAGTACCGGCACCGGCCTGAAAAACATCGACAACGAACTGGTCGGAGAAACGCCCCGTTAGAATCTCTTCAGCCGCGACGATTATCGCCTTGCCAATTTTTTTGTTCAATCGGCCTGACGCAATGTTTGCTTTGGCGGCAGCAAGTTTGATTATAGCCTGCGCCCTTATGAATGTCGGCTGAAGCCGCAGGCGACTCACTGGAAAATTTTCAACCGCACGCTGTGTTTGTGCCCCATAATAAGCGTCAAATGGCACTCTTACTTCACCAAGCGTGTCTTTTTCAGTCCTGTATTTCATTTTTAACGAGGCTTTCCGCGCCTTTTGCTTTGAGGCATTTCAAGCGTATCGAGTGGTTCCAGGCGTTCACATTGCTACTCAGTTATTGATACCAACGCTTTTCCAGACAGGATATTTTTGCTCCCGCTGAACAGCAACCGCCGCCCATAATCATCAGAGAAAGAAAAACAACCATCAGAGACAGCGGATGCGAGTAAACCTGAAAAGTATCGCCTTTAAACAGATGCATCGAAATCGCAACACACATGTTGAAGGTCATGAATCCGCTGGCGATGCGCACAAACAAACCAAGAAGCAGGAGCAATCCTCCGACTCCTTCCGCGACTGCGCACATGAACCCCCAGAACGCGGGAAAGAAATGAATGCCAAAATTTCCCATTGCCATACCAAGTTTTTCCCACAATTCAGGACCAGCCATCAACTTGGGTATCCCATGCCCCATCATGATGATTCCGATGCCTACGCGAAGAACAAATACTCCCCAATGAAAAAAACGCTCGGAACTAGATTCACTCATAGTTTCCTCCGATCAAAATGCTCTCTTGATTCCAAATTATATTGTGTTTGGAATTTGCTTTCTCGAGTTTATGATAACAAACTTTCTTTTAAAGATCAATATATGTGGTTCCGCGGTTCTGCTTACCTTAATTGAGTCATTACTGTTCAAGCCCATGATTCATTGACCTACCTTCGAGGTTATGCTAGACTTCCCGCAATCTAATTCCTAAGGAGTATCCATCGCATGATGAGTCGATTGATGAAGGTTGTCCTTGGAAGCGGTCTCAGCATCTCTCTGGCCTTTTCCCCTGTAGTCGCGATTGCCGCTGATACCACCGATCCGTCCCATGTTCCCGGCAGCAGCAAAGTTACTATCGGCGGCCAGGAATCAGCCGTCGCACCTGACGTCGAACTGAAAATCGGTGATCCCGCGCCCGACTTCACTCTTCCGAATCTCGCCACGGATAAGATGGAAAGCCTGAAGGATTATCTCGGCAAACCAATTGTTCTGTTTTTTATCCAGAGCGCCTGTTATTCCTGTCTCCAGGAAGCCAAAGCACTCAAGGCATTAAAAGATAAGTATCCGGCGATCGAAGTCATTGCAATCGGCGTTGATCTGCTCGGGAAACCAATGCTCGTGACATGGGCCGCCCACAATAATGTCAATTATCCGGTTCTACTCGACCCAATCTTCTCGGTTCCTGAAAAATACGGCTTTTCCTTTACGCCAAGCTCCGTCGTTATTGACAAGGCTGGAAAGATTGCAATGACGCATTCCGGCTATCGCGCTCAAGATCTGCAGCTCTTCGAAAACAAGATCCAGGAACTTCTCAAATCCAATTGAAGCTTGATTAGTTTCGAGGTCAACGTCATACCGTCATGCGCTGAGAATCAAACTCAAATGCACCTCTTTTTCGCGATATAATCGATCACATATCGCTCGGTTTCGTGATGAATGACGATGGTAGCAGTAAAGATCTAATCGACCGCCTTATTAATGAGGAAAACCGGCGAGTTTCCCTCC
The DNA here is from genome assembly GCA_015233155.1 of Candidatus Rifleibacteriota bacterium. Lineage (GTDB taxonomy): Bacteria > Muiribacteriota > Ozemobacteria > Ozemobacterales > Ozemobacteraceae > JADFYG01. The sequence continues at coordinate 38,457 of JADFYG010000011.1, read as the reverse complement.
TGCAGGGTATTGTCGATACTGCCATGCTTAAGATTATTTATTCCCGTATGAGTCGTACCGAAGCCCTGAATCTAGTCCTGAAAGTGCGTGCGGTTGCATGTGAACTTTTCCCGGATGATGTTAAAACATTTGATTTGATATATATGAGTCGATTTAAACGCGTTATAGACGAATCCATACGCGAAGAGACGGAGTAGCTTTTAATGATCGACAAGCCAACCGAGCTACTTATAGCTGCCTGGGGTATCCTTGCGGCCGAAAACACTATTGAAAGAATTCTTGAGGTTGTAGGCCAGACTTCCCGCGCTCTGTGCGAGGCTGAATACACCACCATAGCATTTGTCGAAAACAACAAGCTTCACTATGTGCATGCTGAAGGCATTCCGGCAGATTCCATAAAAAAACTCCGACACGACCTTGGAACCGGCCTTTCCGGGAAAGTTGCCGCTGAGGGAAAACCTCTTCGGATGCGCCTGCCAACTTCCGGGGAAAGTAAGCCCTCAGAATTGACAAACCTTCCTTCGCCCCGTTCAGTCGTTTGCGTTCCGATGCGTTTTCAGGGGCGCACCATAGGTACACTTCAGGTTTTCAACAAACTTCTTGCGCCGGAGTTCTCCCAAGACGACGAAGAGCGCCTGCAGACATTTGCCGACCAAACGGCAATAGCGGTCGAACGATTTCGTCTCAACGAGCGACTTTTTGCGGAAAGCCGCCGTATTAAAGGTTTGTTCGAGGCAATGACGGACGGAATAATGGTCGTCGACAGTAACGGCGATCCTCTTATGTATAATAAAGCCGTAGAATCCCTTTTTTTTCCGGACGGCCGCCCCAACTACGCTTTGACAACATATCTTTCGACTCTCATCAAACTCGGAACCAGCTCAGGTCAGGCTGAGGTGGTCCTGTTCAAACCGCATGGAGTAGTACTTTCCAATCGGTATGTAGCCATTCACGACAAACATGGCAACCCCAAGGAATACGTCGTTTCTATCCGCAACATCACCGATCAGCGTGCTCTCGACAGACGTTTTTCCCAGTTCTTTGCCATTATTCTGCGCAAAAGCGACCGGCTTCTGCATCGTGCGCAAAAAGAAAAAAAACCGTCGGCCCGTCGCAGACTCCTCTGTCGACTGAGTAATCTGTCGAAAAATCTCGTATTTTTGACTGAACTCAGAGGTGGGCCGCTTCGAATCGACAAAGAGCCATTAAATCTTATTGACATATATAATAAGATACGACTACGTTTCCTTCATCGATTCGAAAAAGCAGGAATAAAGCTGGTTGACGAAGGCATCCATGGCGCTCCGGGCATAGCTATCCGCGCACAAAAAAAGCTCATCATGCAGGTATTTGAAACCCTTTTTGCAAAGGGGCGACTCGCACTGAGAAAGGATGAAGAAATAATCTTTTCTCACACTGTTGAAAAAGAGTGCGTGAAGGTGTTCATTACATTTCATGGCAGCAACATAAAAGAGCTCATCACCCCGGAAAGCTTCGATTGGAACCACCAGGTAGATTGCATCATAGAGGGAGAAAGCCGTATCCTGGATCTGGAACTTGCCTTCATCCGTCACATAATTCAGGCGCATAAAGGCGTGGTTTGCATTTCCAAGGATGCGGACGATCGCGCTATTGTCCAGTTCGATATTCCACTCGACGAACAAGCCCCGAAAGCGCAGGAGGAAGGAAATACATGACTCTGGTTTCCCTCTGCAAGAACACAAAAAAATATAACTTTGATAAATCACTCAAAGTACCAAGTCATGTTCGTGAGATCGAAAACATACGACAGCATCTTGAAGGCATGTTCGATTTGCTGAAATATCCCGTTAAAATAAAGATGAGCATATTTCTGGCCCTTGATGAAGCCATGGCAAATGCCATAGAGCACGGTAATATTGCGGGTAATCCGCCCTTAGAGGTAGCCTATTCTCTCACCGAGCACGTATGTATTCTTCAGGTGGTCGATTTCGGCGGCCACACGTTCAATCCCGAATATTTCGAAAGACTTGCCACAATAAAAGACTGGGGAATGGGTGGCCGCGGTATATTTCTCATCAAAAAGATCATGGATGAGGTTTATTACTTCTTTGACCCCGGAAAAAGCACGACATTGGTCATGATCAAATACTCATCCCCGGAGGCCGTCCCCCCATCCGTTCCATCATTACCCTTATGATAAAAATCTCAAGGAGTTATATAACAAAGTGAGTTCGGATTCTTTCGATGATGTAGTCAAGAATTTGCTCGTTTTTTTGAAAGGGCAGATTCCGGCTCTGCAAAGCCGTAGTAATGCGGATGACCTGCAGAGAAATATAAACAGCATGGTTACAACCATTCGCAGCATCATAGGACATATTGAAGAGTTCAGCGGCTCCGATTCCCGCATGTCGCCTGCATTAAAGGCAATTCATGACGAACTGGATAAACTGAAAAGAACCAACGCCCGCCTGGAAGATTCAGAAATTCTATGGATCAAAAAACACAAACAACTCCTGGACGAAATTAAGAAAGCCGCGGAAAACAGTCGTCAGCAGGAAGAGCTGATAAGCGGCCTGAACTCGCAACTAACGGGTCACCAGCAACAAATCGGCGAGCAAGCCGCCAGTATTACAGAAAAAGACAGGCTTATAACCGAGCTTCAGACGCAACTTCAGCAACTGCAAACCCAGCTGCGGGATTATCCTACGGATATTGCCAACTCTGAAAAAAAGGGCTTCGCAAATGCGGTTCACGAATTTCAGCCGCGTATTGACCATTTGCAGGTCATGCTATCCGAGCGAGACACAGCTCTTGCCAATGTGAATGGTGATGCCTCCAAACGCGAAGAAGTTCTGCGCAACACACAGGAAACACTCATCGCAACTGAAACCCGCCTGAAAGAAGCGCATCTCGAGATCGATCGTCTTTGCAAAGAGCTGGCCGAGATCATTGCCCGCCCGCCGGTCAGTCTTCCCTCCGACCAGGAACGCATAAAAGAGCTTGAACTCAAGGTCGAGTCCCTTAAACGGGAACTCAGATCCTCTCAGGTCATGGAAGTCTATCGCAACACTCAGTCCGCCGCTGAAGCCCGCATCGGTTTCCTCGAAAAGAACCTTGCTGAAGCCCGGGCACGAATTCACGAACTTGAGAATCGCCCACCGGATGCTGCGGATCAAAAAATCGAGCAGGTTCAGCATGAGAAAAATTTGCTCCAGGCGCGAACTTCAGAACTGGAAGAAACCGTCAGGCGCCTTATCTCAGAACAAACGCGCGGCGCAAAAGCCCCCCCAGGAAGCAGCATCCAGGGCGAAGAGGCATCCCGAAGCGAAGTCTGGGACGCCCAGGAAGTTCTTTTCCTGTTCGAATCATTTGTTGGAATTCTCGAAGTAATTCCCAATACCGCGGAATATCGCGAAATACGCCGGAAAATCCGAAATGCCCTGCAGCTTCTGGAACAAAATCATTCCCTGCAGGTTATTCCCACCACGGGTACCACCTTCCAGGACAGACTGCATAAAATCGTGAAAATCTATTATTCCACGATTCTCGACGATGGAACGATCGTATCCGAGACAACCCCCGGATTCAAGCTGAATGATCAGATCCTGAAACGCGCCATGGTCGGCGTTGCAAAATCGAACTTTCTGTGCAGTAACTGTTCTACTGTCAGCCGGCAAACCGATTTCTTCTGTTCCAAGTGCGGTCTTGAAATATGCGCCTCGGACGGCACCCCAAAACGCAGATTGCCACCCCTGCCTTCAGCCCTCGACATTATCCTTCCTCTGATCGATATCCTTACCGGCCTGGGACAAACCGAAAAAGTAAAGGCTCTCTTGATTCAGGCTGAACAGAATCACCCTGGCAACACCGAAATAAAAAAGCGGCGTCAGAAACTTGAGACGCCGTGAGAAATAATTAGTTTGATATAACCTCTGAAAAATCAGGAGACAATTTATGGAAGACCAAGAACGACACGATGCCCCTCCTTCCGACATGGAAGAAACTTCGGGCGATGCCCCACAAGAGTCGGATAACGCCCCTTCAGACGATGAAAACCTGGACCTGGAACACCTTTCCCGCTGGGAACAAGTGGGGAAACCAACAGCCGCTAATCCATTATTGAAACTGGGTAATACAGATTCATCGGATCATTTGGAAAGTGAATCTTCGGCGAGATCCGCATCTGATTCCAGAATTGTCGTTGGTCAGGATTCCGCATCTCAAGCTGCATCACCCGGAGAAAACCCGGCAATGACCTCAGGCATCTATTTTGCCCGGATCGAAGAAGAAACAAACTGGAACCTGTCATTCATATTCCTGATCTGGGGTTTTCTGATCATTACGATGCTTACCTGATCTCTTGATTTCTCCATTTCTCCCTAAGGTCGAAATGAGAGTATTGTTTTTCATTCCGAACAAATGTGAGGAATCTCGCTTAGCGTAAAGAGTCACATATATTTAGTCTTATTTGGTAGTCATACTTCAGGAATAATTCTGTCTGGTCGAAGAAACCATGATTCTGATTGTACGATAGACCAATAGAGCGGCTCCCAGACAGAGCAGATAATAAATATCGCGGTTCAATGATTCCTTGTCTGCGTTCACGAAAGGAGTATCCGGCTTTTCCGGCAAAATAAAGAAGGATATTTTCTCTCCTTCAATATATTTCTTGTTATCGTATTTCCGGAGGCCTTTCAGATACTCTTTGCCTGCGACATTGTATTTGAAACGGATATATGTATAGCCATCGTTCGGCTGAACCTCGATGATGGCAGCCTCCATCTTCTGACCATGATTTTGAAGATTCACATTATCAATGTTTCTTTGATACCAAAAGAACAGCAGAACGCCCACCAGAATAGTAATAATCACATTTTTTTCGTTCATACGCTGATTTTCTCCCGGATAATCCGTCAGGTAGTCGCTGTGGATGAGATCATCCATTCGTCATATGGTGTTACGATCGTAAATCCAAGGCTTTCGTATATTCTGATCGCCGTATGATTCGCCGCAAGAACATTCAGACCGATGTCAAATCCTGCCTCACGAAGACGGCGGCAAAGCGTGTCCGTGACGGCACGTCCGTGGCCACGGCCCCGAAAGTCCGGATGTGTAGTGATGTTACCCAACGCGGCAACACGCTCGCGGCGGGACACGGTATGAACACCGGCGATCGCGATGAGGGTTTCCCCCGACCAGCAGCCGACATAGTATCCGGTTTCGATCATTCGCGGATCAAACCAGTTTCCAGGGTAACTCACCTTGTATAACTCGAGAATGGCGGGAAGATCCCGGCGATGCAGTCGTCTGATATCTGATGTTTTCGGTCCGCTCCGCAAGTCTCCTGTCAGCCCCATTTTCAGATGTCTGCCATGGTATTTGCATGAGTAATCTTGCGTGAATGCGACTTCCGCACCCGGAGTTACATGCAGATAGAAGCTAACGGGAAGAAATGGCTGCAAGCTTCTAAGCAGAATTACAAGATGCTCCGGCCCGGTGTGTGAAAAAGCGAGCAAGGCCGGGAGGTCTGATCCGCAATAAAGCAGGGCTATTTCTTCGAGACTGTCGACGGAGTTGTCGCCTGAACGAGCGGGCTTCCCGCTTTCTGAGCCGAGACCGAACCAGATGGTTTTGGGCCAGAAGAATGCACCCAGATCGCCTATTTCATAAATATGCAGCAGGCGGTTCCGGGTAAGAAATGCCCGTATCCGCCGGCGGTCGTGGAGAATCATCATGACAGGTCTGTCCATTTGAATAAATAGTATCACGAAATTCGGGGACACACGACCGGATATTTGGAGTTACTGATAGTTTCTCAACATCAGAGATGATTGTACTGATATCCCACGTATGATATCGAATTCGATGGAGTGCGGCTACAAAACTAGCAGAATGCTGCCAATCCTTTTTTGATGCCTTCTTCCAAGCTACATCTGAAAGGGAAAAAGGGAACCGCATGACTTTCATATTCTCCTGTATCCCACTTGAACAAGCCAAATCGCCACGATTTGCCGGGGCCACAAAAGGTGAGTCTAAAGAGAGGTATATCCCCATCATTTAGTAAAATGCAGGTTTTGTTCAAGACCAAACGCAAATCCAGTGGGACTTTGGTAGCATATATGCTGACGAGATTTTCTATTTCCTTCACGAGTTTTGTCGGAATGGAAGGTGGCTCAGAGGGAGGTTCATCCGGGTCCAACCCAATATCGTCCAACTCCTCCATCAAAGGCGGATCAAAGCAACCATTGAAGTAAAGGTTGTCAAAAACCTTTTCAAAGTCGCTCAAAACGACTATCACTGGCGAACAATGAAATCCGGTCAAACATTGGATTTCTTCGATTACAGCATGATTTCTTGGGTCAAACATGCCGATTGTCAGTTCTTTCCCAACTCTTTTTATCGAGACAAGATAGTTCCTTTTTTCAAGAAGTTCCGGAATGATCTGACCAATGCCACGAGGGATGTGGAAATTGGTCAGATCGCAAAATGGGATGTTCAGATGCTGACCCAGTCGAATGGCAAAATCTTTCTCAGAAACCCATTGCCTGCGAAGGACATATAGCTCCCAACGCCAGTCTTTACGAGTCTCCTGTGTCAGGGCTTCCTGATACTGAGCCTTGGTGAGGTGCCCTTCTCTGATTAGAAACTCGGCAAACGAAGGAAACGTGAGGGTATTTCCAATCATGACAATCCATTCTTAACAAATTTCAGGCAGTTCTGCAAGGAACTGGTGAAAATATAGTCGGGAAAGATATGGAGATTATGACAGCATGTCGTCATATTTCGGCGAAAAATGACGGATCGGTGTCAAATGTATATTTAAGAATGGTTGGGCGGTTAAACCGGCTTGGTGTTATTCCATTCCTGGTATTTTATTTTTCCCGCGATAGATTCTTCTTTTCTGGCCAGTAAGAAAAGGAGATCTGAGAGGCGATTCATATAACAGCACACCACACCTGGAATCGTTTCGGTATGAGCAACAACGGTGATACAACGTTCCGCCCGGCGTGCAACAGTGCGACAGATATCGAGTTGAGCTGACCCCGGAGTCATTCCGGGAATTACCAGTCCCTTCAAATTCAGGTGTTTCTCGATATCGTCTATCTGCGACTCAATCTTTTCCAGGTCGGATGATTCGAGCGGGTGAACATACGCCGTGCCGCGTGTGGCAAGCATGCCTGAAAGCTTGAACAGATCCTTCTGGATGTCTTCCACTAATCCGCAGGTTTCCGGGCTCGCCAGATGTTTCGCAGCGCCAAGATGCGCACTCAGCTCGTCAACCGTGCCATATGCATCGACGCGCGGATCATCCTTGTCAACGCGTTCACTACTCCACAGAGATGTGGTTCCGTCATCACCGCGTTTTGTGGCTATGGTCATGATTCAGAGCAAACTCATGAAAAATTCTTTTGGAAACTGCCGGGCACGCTGCTTCACACCTCGGCGTGCCCGGCGGTCACGCCCTACCATAGGCATAATTTCCTTTTGAAGAGCCGCGCTACTGGCTAATTTCCGATTAATGATGAGTTTGCCCTGATTCATACCATCAACCACCGCCCTTGACCTTGTTGATCAAGGTCAGATTATCCTGGGTATCGTCACGCATCCCCAGCAGCTGCATCTTCGCCTGGCCATAATTGTAGATGGATTTTGCAGCATTATATGATTTGACTTCTTTCGATTCGTCCTTCGGCTCGCCCATCCAATCGAGGCTCGCCTTGGACGCAATCTCACGAAGTTTTGCCGCCTCTGCAACACGCCCCTGATACTGCTGTTCGGCTTCCTGATCCGCGGGAAGCCGGTCCGGAACGCGCGTAATACCATCCAGCGCCGATTCAGGTTTCTTGGCATTCGGATCTTTCTTGAGAGCTTCCTGATAAGCCGCTTCGGATAAGCGATCCATTACCTTCATATCGTATACCTTCTGATAACGGGCGCGCTCGTCTTCAGAAAGCGAATCAACATTCACTCCGGAGAATGACTGGGCTATGAACTTTTTTTCCTTATCCTTAATCCAGCCGTCAGTAGCCTTAAGGGATTCAACCAGATCTTCTTTTTTCTCCGCCGACTTTATCGCTGACTGTAGAGAAGTGACCTGAGCAACGTCGGAGCTTCCAAAAGGCCATCCGCCGACACTGAGCGTATCCCAAAGATTGCCACCAGTACTGATACTCTTAATATTGTCGTTCATATCAGTGATACTCTTTTTTGCTTCAGAGAGCATATTCTGCTGCGAAGCCTCTAAAGTATTTAATTGATCGGAAGAAAGCTGTTTCAACTGTTCTTCCGTTAATGAGCCTAAATTATCCAGAAAATTTGAATTGGCACCAGCCACAACTACCTTATCTTTCCCTATTTGGGCGACATCATTCGTAGACAGGTAATTACTGTTGACGGTTTTTTGATACTCATCGCGCATCACGACCGAAGATCGCTCTACATGATATTCGAACTGCCTGCTGCCCGCCGGCCGCATTTTACCGGTCAATGCCAGATCCAGGCGCGCATTCAGGGCGCGATCCAAATCTTTGTTACCGCTTTCGACATTCTTCGTTTCCAATGTCGTCTGGTTCACTCCACGCGTCAATTCAATACTATCCAGATGCGTGCTGAGAATATGCCTGACCGGGCCAGCGATGCGGGTCAGCAAAGGGACTTTGAAATCGTACACGACTTTCTCCGTCGTATTTTCGGCCAGTTTTCCCGCACTGGATTCAGTGAATCGCTCGAACTCGAAGTGCGCCCGAGTGCCGTCAGCGCTCTGCTGAGCGGCCGGCGCCTTCATCGTTCCGGTCTTTATCGCTTTCAGATCGCGAGACAACGTGTCCATGGCCTGGCGCAACTCATGCTGCAGAGTCTGACGAGCCGACGATTTCGACACCTCACGCCGAACGCGACTCCAGATTGCGTAGGCTGTGCCCATTACAATTGAGCCGATCAGAATTGCAACCATGACCTCGACGAGGGAAAACCCCGACGTCTGCTTCGTTTTCATTCTTTCACTCACTTTATATCAATAACACAATGTTCGCGGGCACTTTCGGGCGACCACCGCGGCTCCCCTACTATTATTACGAACGCAGTAGGAATGTTATTACATGGCCTCGGAATTGTAAACCAAGTCGAACGCTGAAGATCAAACAGCGTTCACCTTATATTAAGAAACCTGATCTCGGAACAGAATAGTTGCAAATCGCGTATGTGGTTAGCTGTTTGAGAAATTTCAGGTCAAAGTCGGCTGATGGTCAGAACATCGTCGGATTTCGGATTACGTCGCTTCGCTACTGATTCGACCTGCGACAGCCCCGCTTAATTCCGATGAAGATACTGAGCATCCGGAGGAAAATTGTCAAATTGTCCGGGTTATTTCGTACCGCGTGGAGATATATCCTTATTTTCCAGGAGAAACTCTTCCACTTTATCTACCGAAACATGTCCCGTGATACAGTCAGGATAAGCTTCCATAAAACTTTTTGGTATGCGTGGTGGACGGGGGGCATGCCACTTGAACTCCCAGGCACGAAGTATCCCATCCCGCTCCTCAACGAAATCAATTTCCTGCTGTGAGTGAGTGCGCCAAAACCAGATATTTGCACCACGTCCGGAATACCAATTCGCCTTCTGTCGCTCCGCAACAAGATAGTTCTCCCAGAGAGCACCAATATCTTGGCGCAAATGCAGCGGATTGAAGTTTCTGATGACAGCATTCCTTATTCCGGTATCCCAGAAATAGACTTTCCGACTTTTTTTCAGTTCGTTGCGGAGGTTGCGACTGAAGGAGTTAAGCCTGAATACCACATAAGCTTTTTCCAATAAATCAATGTAACGCTCTACTGTCTCCTTATCCGCTCCCACAAGCTGTCCCAGTTCATGATACGAGACTTCTGAACCGATTTGCAAAGCAAGGGCCTGGACAACTCGCTCCAGGAGTGCCGGCTTCTTTGCGATTCCCAGGCTGAAGATGTCTTTGTACAAATAGCTTTCAGCAAGGAGAGACAGCAATTCTCTCTCTTGCCCTGGATGTGTAACCACTTCAGGATAGGAACCAAAAACCAACCGATGCTCGATCAGTCGCTTTTCCTCGATCAAGCTTTGATGTAACACCATTTCACCAAACGACAGAGGGAAGAGATGATATTCGTATTTCCGTCCGGTCAGTGGCTCGCTGGTTGCTCCAGCCAGCTCAAAGGCCGAGGAACCTGTGGCGATAACCTGGGTTTTTGGAAGCATATCTGCGCACAATTTGAGGGTAAGCCCGATGTTGGAGATGCGCTGGGCCTCGTCGATTATTACAAGCCGCTTCCCTCCTATGATTGCCTTGAGGTGCGTTGATGTGGCCTCAGCCAGGAGTCCACGCGTATCGGGTTCGTCGCCGCTCAACCAGAGTGGATCGAGGCCGGATTGCCCCGCAATCCTTCTAACAAGGGTGGTCTTTCCAGATTGCCGCGGGCCAAGCAACAGAATAACCTTTCCTTTGCCAATTTTTGCTTTGATTTGCTTTTCGATTGCCCTATTTATTGATTTAGGAGTTTTCATACTAATATTTTATATTAAATTTTCGTTTATGGCCACATAAAATTACAATATTCTGTTTTTTCTTCGTTCGCCATCTTCTCCAATTTGGAATTGCGACAGGGAGAAAAGCGGTTTTTGACATCCAAAAGGGGCGAAGCTATTCTCAGCTCGAAAAAGGAGACTTCTATCAAGCTAAACCAGTGATGAAGTTATTCGAGGGCTGCCTAAATGTACGAAAGTCCACACTGGATAAAACCTTCGATGAATTGAATCGAATCAACCACATCCGGGGCCAATCAGGCAAAGGGAAGCGGCAGATGAGCGAGCCATGGGAGCGTCGGGATGCAATCTACAATGCGCTGGCTGAATTCCCGACACAGACATGGCTTTCATTCGATGATCGCTTATTCCGCGCCGCATGGCCTATTTCCGGAGTTCGGGGATGCCTGGGGCATTGACGACCTCGACTTTATCAGTCGTTATGATGGGCTCTCTTACATTCTAATCAGTCATTTCGGCGAATATTGCCTGGAATTGGCGCACGACTATGAAGCCCCGGAATCGCCAACCGCATTATGGGATAACTATATCAGGCGGCCTGACTCATGGCGGCGGCAACTATACGTTCGTAGGCATCAACAGTCTGCTTGAAGCGCTCGGCGGCAAACTCCTGGAAACTTGGCGGAAGGTGCCCATAGAGGTCTGGATGAAATTCCTTGCATCGGTCGCGCCATGCGCGTTTGACGGCATCGGCAGGAGCTCCTGGCGGTAATCCTAAAGCGGCGTAGGCTTCAGTAAGTGGATCACGCATCGGCGCGCCAATTGCTCTCGCCACATCGTCTCCCAGGCCCATCTGTTTTCGCCAGAATTCAAGCCTTGCCTGGCGTACGGAAGATCCGATCGACAAACCGCCCAGGAATGCAAAAATCGCAATGCGGATTCGCGGCGAAAGTCCCGGAATTGCCCGCTCAATCCATCTCTGTTCGATCGGATGTTCACGGTAAAAATCGATCATTCCATCCGCAAAAACGATTGGCTGAGAGTCATCGCCATCGCCGATAAATGACTGGACAAAAGCCTCAAGCCGCCGAATCTCAGCCGTGTCAGTCGCCTGACCGACTTTGACGACGTCGCAGGCAATTGCCACCACGGCTTCGATCTCGTCTTTCTTCGATTCAGTCAAGGGCAAGACATAATCAGGAGCCCCATGTCTCTGGGCTGACGCCCGGTTGAATGGAATCATCTTTGCGATCATGGTCGCATTATCGGTAGATCGCGAGCTTTACCGAAGTGACCTCGCCTCAGGAATTCTCCAGCATGAAATGGACTGCCTGTTTGAAAAGTTCAGGGGCGGATTGTATTCCAAGTTTCCCCTTGTCATCCTTCAGAGAATGTTGAATCCCAAACACCGAACGCACATCGGTAGCATCGAAGCAGTATTGAAGGTTCTTGGCTCCCGTTTAATCGCTGACGTTTCGCGGGCCGCGTAACGTGAGACAGGAACCCACCACGCCGATCGGCTCCTCACGGCACCTCGGGTTCTTTAAAACCGTTCAGTCACCACCATATTATACTTCGATCTTGGTTGATGTATCGCAGGGAGAAAGAGATATTGGGACAGATGCCTTGAACTCCAGTCATCTCGTACATGTTATGGAATCTCATTTATCGAAGATTGTCCTTAAAGTCCGTCTGAGATGCAACACTCTTCGTCGTGAACCGGTATTCAGTCGAATCCAGGGGGCTGCCTTCCTTACTTTGGAAGCCTTCATACTCTCTCAAATTCAGATACAATTGATACTCCTGGCTGGGTCGAAGTTTTACTGAAACAATGCAGGTCCTGTGGTCTGCGGTCCATGTTGTCGGGCCCGTCTCGGGATACTCGTCCAGGCCTCTGCACCAGGAATATCCGTTACACATGGGTCTGTCGAAGGTCACCTTCAATTCACTGATGGACGGATCGACAAAAACAGCTTTATTTTCGGGTTCAAACTTGATCACGTGCGGCTTGTTTTCCTCAGTTGCAATACTCTTGGTGGTGAAACTGTATTCCGTCGAATCCAGGACGTAACCTTCCATACTTTGGAAGCCTTGATGCTCTCTTAAATTCAGATACAATTGATATTTCCGGTTGGGCCAAAGTTTAACGGGTAAAATGCAGGTTTTTTTGTCTTTCGTCCATCTTGCTGGCTGCATGGACTCAGACTGGTCCAGGCCTCTTGAGTGGATAGTCTCGGGGTACAGGCCCAGGCCTCTGCACCAGGAAAACCCTTTTGTCATGGGTTTATCAAAGGTCACCTTCAATTCACGGATGCTGGGATCGACAAGATCCGCGCCATTTGCGGGTTCCAACTTAATAATGTGAGGCTTCAGTGCGTTCTGGATACTAGTGGATGATGCATAGCCCACACTAAAGACTTGTGCCGAATCGCTGGATGGTTTCAGCGTGTCCGAGATAGATTCGGACGAAGCAGGGTCAGCATTTCCGATAACTATTACGAGACAGAAAAAGATTACGAACAGCCCCACCGTTTGCTTTGGATATTTCATACGGTTCTCCTTTGGTGAAATTGGGTTTCGTTCTAGTTCTTCAGGTCGTTGATCAATTCATCCAGCTTCTTTTGACACTCCAGGATTTTAGCGAAATTGGGGATGATAGTTTTTATCAGAACGTTGTCAGAGGTTTCCACCCGTGTGCCCAGCTCTGCGGCCTTCCGGAGATAGTCCGGGTCGCTCTGATCCAAAGCTATGCCTTCTGAATACAGACTTACCAACTCAGCGACAAGACGATCATATTCCGGGGAATTTACGAACTCTCGCATGCCCTTTGAATCCTCAGGAACATCTGGATTCTGGCTGTCTGATTTCATCCAGCTGGCATGCTTCGAACATACACATATCAGCTTTCCATCAGCCCTGTGTGTCGTTCCCAACCTGCCGCCTCCGGGGCAGACCGGGAATTTGTCCAGATAATGGCCGGCCAGCAATGCAGTTTTCAGGTTGGCGGTGACCGTTGCCGGCAGGGGGTCGAAATCCTGTTGAAGCGCCAACAGCGCACGAGTCAGAGTTATCTGGTTTTCCTGGCACATTTTTTCCGGATTTCTGGTCAATTTTTGCGTGCCACTCGCCTCGACAAGAATGAATCCCTGCAAGAGTGCAGGTCTGCTCTTGACCTCGCGCAGGAAGTTGATCATTATTACCCGTTCCCTCTCCAAAATCCGCTTTGATCCCAAAACCGGATTGGGGAGAGCGTTGAGGAATTGCATTAGTTTAGTCCGAACTTCCGGCGGCGGATTCATCCCCAGAAGATTCTTCATCGAAACGAGGGCGAGATTCTTGCGAAGGCCATATCCAACCATGGCACTGTAGATCTGGCCATCCTCTTCTAGATGTTGTCCCAGTTGGTAGATGGCTATAAACAGATCGACGGCTTCTGAAAAATTTCCGTCCCGAGCGCGCATTCCACCGGATACATTGGCAAAACGCGCCAGTTGTTCCAATCTCTCATACGGAGGAATACTGTCATCGGACAGACTGCTGTCCGGGTTGAAAGAGCAGTTCGGACAAGCCCCGCCCCTTTTCAGCAGCTGCAAAGCTTTTGTCTGGGCAGAATTATCCAGATATTCCTGCGCCGATGAAGACTGGTTTTTCAGTTCAGCAAAATCGGATATCCGTGAAAATTCCCGATCAACCGATTTGGGTGGTGGTATAAACCACCCCAATGCCATCAGATAGCGGACGGCCGCATTAGGATCGTTTGCCCCCAGATTGTCTGCCGCTCGGGAAGCAATGGTCAGGTGGAAAAGAAAGAAACTCAGGATGAGAACCCTGGCTATTTTCATACACAATCTCCTATAACATCTTGAACTGACGGTCCTGGTCATTCGAGAACCCGGAGAAATTACCGGGAAGCTGATGCCATGATCCTCAAGAGGAAGCATCAGGATCCAGCGGGGAGAATGACTTTGGAGCTTGCTGTCCGAATGGATGCTCGAACGCCGGTTCCCCACAGTCGCGAATTCTGGACAGCCCCCCCCAGTCGTCTGTCCTGAGAGCCGCGACTGGAATGACGGGAGGAGGAACCTGGAGTTCGATTTGAGGTAATGACTCCGGGAATGACTCCTGTGATGACTCCGGTTGTTGCTTCGGCTGTGTGGTCACAATGACAATTACTGCCATCGAAAGGATTAATACCAGCCATAGGAACCATCTGGCCAGTCGGGGGAATCGATGCATCGTAGGCTGATTCCAGACAGCGCGGCGCTGGAGTTTTTCGAAAATGACCCGGGATGGCTCATCGATCGACAGATGTTCCAATTGGGCTTCGATCGGATCCGGTTCGTGATTGTCGATCATGACAACATCTCCTTAAGCTTTTGTAGAGCATATCTATACCTGGAGGCAATCGTCTGCACGGGCACATCCTGGATGGCCGCCACCTCTTCCAGGCTCAGACCGGCGTTGCATCGCAGAATGACCGTCTCCTTCTGTTCGACCGGAAGGCATCCGAGTGCTTCTTCAAGACGTTCCACAGCATCGGTCAATGACGGAGGATTTTCACGGCGCGCATACTCTTCCTGGCTGAAATGATCTCGGGCGTCCTTCTCTTTGCGTTTCAAGGCAAGGTTTCTCACCGTCGTAAAGAGATAGGACTGAACGTTTTTTACCTCGCACATCCGCTCGGGAGACTCAACCCAGGGTATAAACGCATCATGAATGATGTCCAGTATTTCCGTCTCGGGGATATTGAAGGCACGACGAAGATAACTCGACAAGCGTCCGGCGAGAGTATGATACAGGAGCTCGAACCCTTTGCGGGGATTCGAACGATACTCCTGCATCAATTCATGCACATCCATGATATTTCCCAAGTTTCTGTTTCCTGATCATTTTGTCCGGACAACCCGGAACCCGTTTTCACTACATGTTTCGTTGGGCTTGAAACACATTCGGTAGGGCGAGCCGATATTGCTGGGGTGACTGCAATAGGCCCCTCCGCGTAAACATCTGCATAATCCGCCGTCAGGCCCATGAGGGTCAGTCTGATCGGCGGGATCATAGTTCCCCCACCAATCGTCGCACCATTCCCAGACATTTCCGGACATATCATACAATCCAAAAGCGTTAGGTATCTTTTTACCGACCTCATGCGTACCTATTTGGCCCGCTTTGCCCCATTCAACGAAGCTGTTGCCGTCAAACCAGGAGTAGTCGCCAGTAACCTTGGGATCCTCCCAATAGAAATATCCCGTTGTCCCGCCCCGGCAGGCATATTCCCATTCCGCTTCTGTCGGCAGGCGAAAACCATTTTTCAAAAAGTCGCAATTGACAAGATAATTGGGTGTGCTCCGATTTTTCGGATCTCTTCTGCTCTTGTCGATTACATAACAGGGCTGAAGTCCCTGTTGCTGACTCAGCGCGTTGCAGAACTCGACGGCATCATACCACGTTACCCGTTCAACCGGCCGTTTTCGACGTTTGCCGGACGTGCCATTGGAGGGGGCCAGTTTCGTGATCTGCCAATATTGTTCCTGCGTCACTTCGGTGGTTCCCATGAGGAAACCCCTGGTCAGCCTCACGTGGTGAGGAGGACCCACGACACCGGCAAGATCCGGCTTGGGCGGGCAATCTGAACTTCCCATGACAAAGGTTCCGGATGGGATGTCGACAAACGACATCGTCACCCCGTCTCCGAGATTGATTTCCTGAGCTGGCTGGCCTCCGAAACAAAACCCTGCCGGGAGTATGACCGCGAGAATCGACAAGAGAGCGGTGATGATGAGTTCTTTTCTTAGCATCTGAATATCTCCTCGACTGGAATTCATTCTAATCGATTAGGTTTTTTGCTGCCTTCACCCAGTAAGTCCCAAAAACGACCAGAATTATCTAACGATTTTATGTTTTCTTCATTTTCCATTATCTGGTGGAAATAGAGAAGGCATGTAGTTACCGATAATCGATCCAGTCGACTCGTCATTGTAAAGACAAAAATGTTCTTGGGAAGACCTTATGTCTCCTATTGTCATCGGAAGCAGATATCTTCACCGATGACCGTGATGGTTGTCTTTTCACCGCCACGATTCAACGAAAGCACAAGAAAGTTTCGGAAGAAAAGCTGTAAAGTTCGGAGAAAAGTCCAGAGAAAAGTTCGAGCAGAATATTGGGTTTGCTGAGAAAATACCCTGAAGTGACAACGAAAGATATGGCCGAAATGCTGGAAATTCCACGCGGGCCGTGGAGAAACATCTCGAAAAACTGAAGAGCCTAGGCCAGATTTGCCGTATTGATCCTGACAAAGGCGGCCACTGGGAGGTTCTTACATAACCACACAACAAATAGGAATGGTATTACATGGCCTCGGAATTGTAAACCGCGCTGCCCGCACGCACCCGGCGCTGAGGTTGATTCGCCTCATCCTTTTTGCCGCGATCGCGCCAGTTGATTTCGACTTCAAACCATATTTCCCGGATCTGATTCAAAGGCGTCCTTTTGAGTTTCAGCTTCGCCTGATAAAGTCTCTCAGTTTGGTTTTCTGAGTGCGTAAGCATGTTTCAATGTCCCGAAGGTTTTCTCGATTGGTTAAGTGGACAGAAACCATGGTGATTAACTGGTCGAAACAACTGAAATTCCGGAGTCGATGGTTCCGACGCTCAGTAATTATCCATTTGGTTGTCCGTCAGGGTTTGCGAAGTATTTCGCTTTATTTCATCAAGAAATCTATGTACGCACAGAACAGATTTTTTCTGATTTGAAAGCCCTGCTTTTTTCCAAAATCTAACATTACAAAGCCGAATAGGTACCGCTAATCGGCGGAAACAAGCACCGACTCTCTCTTCTACTCATATTTTTACACAACTTTCATAAATACAAAAATCAAGGTCTTAACACAGTGATAAAAAGAAGTGTTTCAAGGTCATCGAAACGAAATCCCTCGGAGATCCTCACCTGAACCCAAATGGAGAATTACTGTTCCGACGCTCCCATCGCTTGAAAATAATTAGTGGGTCCTGTAGAATCAGCGAGATATATGCCGCGCTTGAAACAACCGAAACAACTGGAATTAGCCTTTCCTCCTGATAGTGGCATTCCTAATAAGCCACCAAAATCAGCTCCGAGAGGGAGGAATACGGCGACAAAAACACGCCGCGCAAGCCCGGGGCGGATAAAGAATAAAAATGAGATACTGTTAGACCAAACCATCTGTCTCTGCCGTTCCATCTTCACCACCACTGAAGAAAAAACTATAATCGAGCCACTTTTCACCAATGCTCTCCAAGACATCAAAAATTATTCCCCCTGGGGAGACCCTTTCAACGCCGTTTATCAGGCACTGATCAAGCATATCATCGAAACTGATTTATCAGAATACTCAGCCCAACTGCTCATATTTTTTTACAGCAAGCATTTTAAATTTGATCCATCCATGCTGGAACAGTATCTGATTTTGCTTGCCCACACAGGCAATACCAAACAGATTGAAAACTCCCGTGAGATGGAAATAAAGAAGCTCGATCATTACGTTATGAAGTGCTTCAAAGGATGGGAACGAGCTGACAGCGCGGCTATTCGTGACCGGGATAACCTGGAAAGACTTTTTCGAAAAATGATAGTCGAAGCGGAAAAGGAGGCTCGCCGCCGCCAGGAGAAAATTAAAACAGAGGCCCGGCAACGGCTTTCCAAAAGAAGCGCTTTCGCTGACGAAACCTTGTCGACCAGCTCTGCGGCAGCCGATCTTATAAATGCTAGTATCCGTCTTCATATTCCGGATGATGCCAAAAAAGTTCCTGTACAATTCATTGCCGGCGTTACAGCGCCGCCCTTTCACACATACTTCGGCAGAAAGGGCATGGAAGCCTTCCGACTGGCCTGCGACGCTCAGAAAATTCATCTCCTTAAAGATTTCGATGAGCTGCTGTGCCAAAAGGCGATGATCGGAGTCTTCCCACACCGCCATCAGCTCGAGACTGCCCGCCGCGTACTGACTCGCTTCAGGGGAAGAGCCATTCTCGCCGATGAGGTCGGCCTCGGAAAAACTATCGAAGCCGGAATCATCATCAAGGAATATCACCTCCGGGGAATGATCCGCCGCGTCCTGATTCTCGTGCCACCGGCCCTGGTCGGACAATGGTACAGCGAGATGCTGGAAAAATTCAGTCTGCGCTTCGAGACCACTTCCGATCAATCTTTCAAGGATAATCCCGACGAATTCTGGGACCGGCCGCTGATTATCTCCTCCATGGGCATCGCCCGCATGGACAAACATTTCTCCGCCTGCCAGGCTCGGGATTACGATCTGGTCATCGTTGATGAAGCCCATCATCTGCGCAATGCCGCGACAAAAGGTCATAAACTCGTTGAAAACCTCAAGAGAAAATTCCTTCTTCTGCTTACCGCCACACCCGTTCAAAACAACCTCCTGGAAATCTTTCATCTCATAAATCTCCTGAGACCTGGCACACTCGGCACCGAGTCTGAGTTCAAAAGCCGCTTCTTGAATCCGAAATCAATTACCGAACCTCTTGATCCCGACCGATTGCGAGAACTTTTGCACACGTCCATGATTCGCAACACCCGGTCTTTCGTTGATGTGAAACTGCCCCGAAGATACGCCGCCATGTGTAAAGTTGTGCCATCCGCAGAAGAATCGGGACTTTTCAATCAGATTCAGGAGGAACTTCGCCGCATCTTCCAGCAGGATTCCAAGGGACGGGAAAAATTATTCTGCGCCAATCTTCTCGAAATGGCCGGCTCTTCGGTGAATGCTCTGCGTTCCGCACTGGAGCGGGCTGCCGGCAAAGGCGAATTAACTCCGGCTTTAGACGTGGTGCTTCGTCAGACTCACTCCATTAAAGAAACCGCCAAGGATCGGCAACTTCTGGAACTCATACGCAAAGCGCCTGACAAAGCCCTGGTTTTTACAAAGTTTCGAGACACGCTGCAGCATCTGAGCTCCATTCTCGACGGCGCCGGCATTCCTTTCGCAGTCTTTCACGGGGGACTTTCCGGGGCGGAGCGCGATCGTGCTGTCGAACTTTTTCGAATGGAGGCACAGGTTCTTTTATCGACAGAAAGCGGCGGAGAAGGGAAGAACCTGCAATTTTGTAATACCATCATCAATTACGATCTTCCCTGGAACCCGATGCGGATCGAACAGCGCATCGGCCGTCTGCACCGCATCGGGCAAACACGCGATGTCTTCATTTTCAATATGTGTCTTCAAGGTTCGGTCGAAGAAAAAATCCTGGATATTCTTGAAAAGAAAATCAACCTCTTCGAGCTTGTCGTCGGAGAAATCGACATGATTCTCGGTCACATGAAAGAGGGTGATCGCTTCGAGGATCTCATTCTGGAAATATGGCTTGGATCAGGAAATGATGCGGAGCGGGAGACTGATTTCATGAGATTGGGAGATCAGGTCGCCAAGGCTCGTCGCGTGCATGAAACGGTCAAAGCGGTTGATGAAACCCTATTCAAGGACGAATTCGAAGCATGAACCAGGATGTTCTTCCTGTTTTTTTCCATTCATGGCTCACCAGTCAGGGAGCCGTGTTCGAGACTTTCGAAGAAGCCACCGAAGCCTTACTTGAACCTCAGACCGCGAATATTTTGCATTGTCCTGAAACCGTGCGCTTTGTTTATTCGGCCCAGGCTCCCGGAACGTATATCGGGCTGGGCACAGAAATACTCGAATCGATTCTTTCCAACGTTTCGAGCGAGATTCCAGTGGCTTTTGCACGGCTTGAAGGATTTTCCTTGCGCGGAAAAAATCTCGACCAGGACCTGACGCGGGATTTTACGTTTTTTCACTGCATTCCCGGCCGCATGGACACCTGCGTCACACATATTCCTCTGACGCGGGTGATGTACCGCCTTGCTATGCAGTCTGATGAAGTGCGCGAGGTATTGATTCAGATCGATTGCCAAGAAAAAACTCAGCGACTTTTTTCCGCCGGCGACAAATTATTGGAAGACGTTGACCTGGTATTTCTGGAGGTCGGTGATCCCGATTTGCAGCAGTTCACTCCGTTGCCGACTCTGTTGGAAAACCTTTCCGGCTTGACAAAACAGCTGGCCGAGGATGAAACCACCACCTTTCAGAAAACACTGACACATAGAATGAATCTTGATATGAACAGGATAGCGGTGTATTTTTCAGGATTATTGGATGGCCTGGAATCACGTTATTCCAAAAAACACATTTCCCTGCAAGACTACAATGGCAAAAAGGATGCCATAACTGCGGATTTTCACCATCAGATCGAAGATCTGCGCCGGAAATACGGCCTCCAGGTCCGATTGC
The DNA here is from genome assembly GCA_015233155.1 of Candidatus Rifleibacteriota bacterium. GTDB lineage: Bacteria > Muiribacteriota > Ozemobacteria > Ozemobacterales > Ozemobacteraceae > JADFYG01. Next base: position 17,660 of record JADFYG010000011.1, on the reverse strand, counting down.
TTCCCGTGGCCGTTCTGCGAATGTTGCTTCCCGTCGTAAAGGCGAATGTCACTATGAAACTCGGGAAAACGCAGAAAAGCTGTGAGTTTTTCTGGTCTCCCATTTCGCGGGCTTTTGAACCGTTCTTCTGCCCTGTATGCCGCAGCCACGGAACCAAAATCGAAGGGAATCGCGACGGCCTCCTCCTCTGTCCGGCATGTGCCGTCGGAAAAAAATAGCGAGTATTTCGAAGGGTTGAGACAGACTGAGCCTTCCTATACTAATCTTTATTCCGATTTTGATATTACTTTAAGATCTTTGAGACCATTTTTGAAGATCGAGGTCTGTCCAGTGGAACCTTGGCGTATGATGGTCTGATAAGACACCTCGATTCCTGCGCCGTATGCAAGCGTGAATATGAGGAAATTTCTAAAAACGTCTGAGGGTATTACATGGCCTCGGAATTGTAAACCGCGTTTCCCGCACGCACTCGGCGCTGAGGTTGATTCGCCTCATCCTTTTTGCCGCGATCGCGCCAGTTGATTTCGACTTCAAACCATATTTCCCGGATCTGATTAAAAGGCGTCCTTTTGAGTCTCAGCTTCGCCAGATAACCAAAGTCTCTCAGCGACTGTTTGTTTGCATTCATAAATTCTTCGATGCTTTTTTTTGTCTTCTGATAATAATCCGGCTGTATATCCATTAGTTGTCCGTCAGCCAGCCCTGAATAATTCGGATTGTTCTGATACACCTTGAACGGAACATGTTTGCACTCCTCGATCAACTCCTGGGCAAGGCGTGCCGCCTTCGAATAACTACTGATTTTAACGGTGTTCACCGAACCAAAATCAACCAGTCGGATAATCGGCAAAAATGCGCACGCAAGAATGACAGCCGCGATTACGACTTCCAGGACCGTCCAGCCATGGCGCGGTAATCTCATCAGAAAGCCCTCCATGAGGCCCAGGTAGGGCTCAGGGTAACAAAATAACGTCTCGGATCGAATTTCCCGCGATCGGGGTTAATGCTTCCCAATGATGACCGGACCCGGGAAGAGACATAATCGACCGTCACCTTTCCCAGCATTGCACCCTTGTTGAACATATTGGTGACCCAGTTACCCATTATGTGTAAAGATGAATTCGCGGCAATGTAGATGCCCTTTTCAGTGTAGAGCGAACCTTCTATTACTCGCATCACGCTACCCGACGGCGGCATGATAAGAAGTCCGCCGTTGCGTACCATCAGTGTGAAAACGGTTCTGTCATCATCCGAGCGATCGAGCGTTCGGAAATCACAGCCTGGAAAGACATTGCCGCTGCAGACGATCATGCCCTTCCCGACGACATTGAACACATCCATGTCCGCGCCGGTTTCATCCTTCGGTTTGAACGGCTTGTCAATCGAGCCGAGTGATCCGGCGATAAATGAAATGCCATTCAGCAGAAAGACTTTCTTACCCCCTACTTTTGTCATACGGTTAGGAATGTCTTTTATGAAATCATCCGGAGTCTGATAAAAATATGTCGCCTTTTTTGCATACTGTTCGACTGTATACAGGTTTGGAGCCATGTTCTCCAATTTTGACGGATCGTATGTCGGAGTATCCCGAACCACAGCGCCCGTTTCGTCAGTCGATTTCAAGTTTTCGAGATTGAAGTCGTATTTGGCAAGCACGTCAAAGGTATACCAGATAGGGATAACGATCGGCGGCGGCGGCAACAGGCATGCCGGATACGGAAACGGCAGCAGCGGAAGGCGATCCGACATATTCATGCCGACGATGCACATTCTCCACTGTCTGTACTGCTTCATCACGTTTCCTTCGATCTCACGCGTCATTGTCGGATGCAAAGCACCGGCGCCAAAAAGATGCGTTTTATTATTGCCTGTACCAGCGGAAGGAATGGTATAAAGCGAATTCGGGGTACCCATGTATGGCATTTCCCATCTCTGGAAACAATCCCTCATGAATGCCACGCTTAGAGGGATTTCCGTCTGGAGAGGCTTCAGGAGGAGCGTCGCTCCCAATTCTATGACATTAGTACTCATTGACCCGACATGGGGGGTGATATTGAGCATAAAGTCGTCACGCATTGCCTTTAAAGCAGTTTCAACGTTGCTGTAACGTTGACCACTGGTCTGAAAAGTGACTCCTCCATAATTAGTTCCAGGACTGACGGTTGGAGGCGGGGTTGTACCGCTGACCATCCCTGAGGGGACAGTTGTCGAATTATCGGCTGGCGCACGTTCTGATACAACTGCATTGATATTGTATTTCCCTCCGGCACCGGCACAGGCCATGCGTGACTTTAAATCTACAATGGCAAGAATTTCTATGCCTCGGAGGATACTGTCGAACGTCGTATCACCCTCGTAGGCTTTCACGCCGGAATAATCACCGATCGCCGAAACGTTTACAACAAGCGGAGCAGTTTTATCAGCCGTCATATCTTTGTAGTTTACGCGTATCAGTCCGGGAAATTCGCGCTTGGCAAGCTCATCGTCCGTAGGCGATTTCGCTGCACCGGTGAACACATCGGTCACCTTTCCCCATACGCCGCCGTAATCAAAATTGTTGACGCAGAAATCACCTCCAAGGCTGTTGAACGTGATCCTTTGGTTGGCAAGATTCGTCAGAAAGAAACTATACATAGGAGCGGGTGGCTCTACATCTGCGACCTTGAACTCCTTGATGGCTTCAATCCGACGCTTTGCCGTGTATCCATCCTGGCCTGTAATGGAGGCTTCACACAATATTTTCAACTCTCCGTATTTCTCGAGATACTGCTGATCGTCTATCGTCGGATTAACAGAAACCCCGGTTGGCCACAGCTCGCCAACTGATTTCGGCATAGCTACTTTGTCATACGGAATACGAATCGGATACTTGTTTTTACCCGGGTATAAAACCTTGTTGAAAAGTTGATCAGCAAGAAAATCAAGACTCGTGACCTGCGCGATCGTATATCCACCTAATACCCCGGACGGTATCATCTTATCGATGGCTGCTCCAACATTGATATTGACGATTGTGAAACTTAGAGACGGCGCAGGCGGAGGCATGGGAATTGTAATTTTTACAGGAATAAGAATCCTCAGCCAGGCCAGCGAATCAGGAATTTTTATTACGAGAGCCGTGTATCCATCACCATCAAGAAATTTTTTAACGTCCGGACGAATGTTATAACCGATTTCGACTCCAGGCACTTTGAATGTGGCAAAATCATTGCCCGGAGAGTTACGAAACGCTTTATTCACAGAGACTTTAACGTTTACATCCCAGGCTTTTGCTGAATCCTGGGTCATATATTTGACCAGATTTTCGAGTTCCTTGCCGCCGGCTTGAAGGTCGGCCTTGGTCAATACCACTTCCTTCTTTGTCTCGCCATCGATCAGCAGGGAATCGTCATTGCCAAGACCAGCCGATTTATCGGCAACGGCAGCCCCGCCGCGCTTCAGAGGTAAGCGCAAACGCACGGCAACCGAATCAGCCTTCCCCTTCGCCGGATCAAAGGCGGCACGATCATTTACACCACTGGCAACGATGCATAAAGCCCGCTCTATGGCAGCTTCGGCAAGGCAATTAGTCTGAATGCCTCGCTCTGACTGCTGAGTTTGACGGCCTTCCTCAATAGTGCCCTTCATGAAAAAAGATGCGCTGGCGAAAATCACGCCGAGAAGACCGATTACGATAATGAAAGCATTACCACTGCGAAAGCGTGAACAACAGGCAGTTCGCTTCATTGTTCTCCTCCGGAGATGGGGCCGCCGGGAGAGGTGGTTCCGCCTGGCTTTATGGGGATATTGGCAAGAGTGGCTGCCATTGCCGCCTTGATCTGCGCCGGATCGGCCGACAAACCCTCCGGAAGCGGCGGAATCTTACTCGCCTGCTCTGACAGTTTCGACACATCGACCTGGTCCTTCATCTGTCCCAATAGTTTCGATGTTTCACGCATGATGAGGGGAAGATCTCCACCGATACCGCCGGGCAGCTTTGCAACCGCATCGGCAAATCGTCCCATAGTGTCATCCATCTCTTTTTTTCGACCGGAGCGACTGAATATCTCGACCAGACCGGCAAGCGCATAGGCTTGAAGAAACATATTCTCTCCAGCCTCATTGAGCGCTGACAGGAACGCTTTTTCTCCGGCGGCCAGATCACCCTGTTCAAGGAATGCGCATCCCTTGCGATAATTTCGGTTCATATCCGCTTTGAGGGCCATCTTCTGGTCTGGCTGCATGCCGGGAATATCAATCTCAGGTTCAGGTGAGTTCTCAAGATTTTTCATCGCAACTTCGAGTTCACGAGAAATAGATTCTGACAAAGCAACGCCTGAAATAGCTCCTGTAACGACGCTCCCGCCACCTGATGAACCGGACTTGGATGAGCCCGGTGCTCCGGAGCCGGATGTTGCCGCGGGCGGAGCAAAATTGAACACTGATTTGCGAACCGTCAACCGATCCTGGACAGAGGCACGGCTGAACCCGCCGGGAACATCACGGGTTGCAACAATTGCGAGAAATGCAACCGGAATAACCAGCAAAACCAGTCCAACAATAAGTATCCTGATATCGCTCAAATCGATTTGTTTCAACTTCACGACATTCACCTTCGGAGTACAAGAAGAATATGCTTCATTTTATCCTCATTATAACATCATCAGCCACGTTGATACATCGTCTGAAATGCGAAAAAGTGGTTTATTGGTGCAATATTCGACGAAATGGATCGAAAATGGAGTTTCCTTGCCATAAACGGCTGCTTTTCGAAAATGTACGACCTTTCACATCGACGCAACTTCCGGTATTCTTACGGCTGTTAGCACTCATCAACGACGAGTGCTAATAACAAGAATACAGGAGGAATGAAAGTCCGATGAACATTTATCCAACACGAAACAGGGTCCTGGTGCAGCCAAAAGAGGCTGAATCCAAGACCAAAAGCGGCATCATCCTTCCCGATACCGCCAGTAAAGAGCGCCCCCACGAAGGAACTATAGTCGCCGTCGGCAGCGGTCGAATCGACAACAAGGGCAGAACCATCCCGATGCAGGTAAAGGCCGGACAAAAAGTAATGTTCTCGGAATGGTCCGGAAGCGAAATCGAGATCGAGGGCAAGAAACAACTCCTGATCAAGGAAGACGATCTGCTGGCCGTTCTGTAATTCACTCGTCTCTTTCATCTTTCGTAATTATACGTTCACATCTACTTCCGGGTTCATATCCGCGATGTAAGTACAATCAGCAAGGAGATACAGATCAATGGCCCACAAGATACTCAGTTATGGTGTAGATGCTCGTCGGATGCTCGAAAAGGGCGTCGATACCGTCGCCAACGCCGTTCGTTCCACTCTCGGCCCGAAGGGTTGTTATGCCGTTATACAGAAGTCATTCGGCAGCCCGACCGTCACGAATGATGGCGTTTCCATCGCCAAGGAAATTGAAGTCGAAAACCGCTTTGAAAACATGGGTGTCCAGCTCATGAAGGAAGTCGCGTCCAAGACCAACGATGTCGCCGGCGACGGAACCACCACCGCCACCGTTCTGGCCCAGGCCATCGTTCATGGAGGCTTCAAGCAGGCTACCGCCGGAGCAGCTCCCATCTATTTGAAGCGCGGCATCGAGCGCGCCGTAAAGGCCGTCGTCGATGAGATCAAGAAGCTTTCGAAGAAGATCGACGACAACAAGGATTCCGTGGCACAGGTTGCTACGATCTCTGCTCGTGATCCGGAAATCGGCAAGGTCATCGCCGATGCCATGGATAAAGTCGGCAAAGACGGCGTCATCACCGTTGAAGAAGCCAAGAGCTTCGACACCACCCTGGATTTTGTAGATGGCATGGAATTCGACAAAGGGTACGTGAGTCCCTACATGGTCACAGACCATGAGCGCATGGAAGCCGTTCTCGATAATCCGTACATTCTCATCACCGAGAGCAAGATCAACAATATCAAAGATATTCTTCCGTTACTTGAGAAAATCATTCAACTCAACAAACCTCTCCTGATCATCGCTGAGGATGTTGAGGGTGAAGCCCTGGCCACCATCGTCGTGAACAAATTGCGCGGAACCTTCAACTGCGTCGCGGTCAAGGCCCCTGCGTTCGGCGATCGTCGCAAAGCCATGCTGGAAGATCTTGCAGTCATCACGAACGGCAAGAAAGTCAGCGAAGAAATCGGCCTCAAGCTCGAGAACGCTACAATAGAGCATCTCGGCCAGGCGAAGAAAGTTGTCATTTCGAAAGAAAAGACAACCATCATTGATGGCGCCGGCAAACCGGAGAGTCTTAAAGCCCGCATCGGCCAGATCCGCAGCGAAATCGAACATTCCACAAGCTCATACGACAAGGAAAAGCTTCAGGAACGTCTCGCCAAGTTGTCCGGTGGCGTAGCAGTCATCAAGGTCGGTGCCCCCACTGAAACAGCAATGAAAGAACGCAAGACTCGCGTAGAAGATGCCCTTTCAGCGACCCGCGCGGCCGTCGAAGAAGGCGTTGTCGCTGGCGGCGGCGTCACCTACCTCAACACTCTCCACGTCCTCGATGCACTCAAAGCCGAAGGCGATGAACTCCAGGGCATCGATATCGTCCGGAAAGCCCTGACCGAGCCATTGCGCTTCATTCTGTCCAATGGCGGCCTGGAACCCTCCGTCATCATCGAAAAGATCCGCAGCAATAAAAATAATGCCTATGGTTACGATGTAACCAAGGATGAGTACACCGACATGTTCAAGGCCGGTATTATCGATCCGGCAAAAGTAACTCGCTCCGCGCTGCAGAATGCCGCATCAATCGCATCGATTCTGCTCACCACCGAAGTTCTCGTTGCCGAAGCCCCAGAAGACAAGAAGTCTTCGCCGATGGGTCGCGGTGGAATGGGCGGCATGGGTGGAATGGGCGGAATGGGTGGCATGGGCGGAATGGGCGGAATGGGTGGCATGGGCGGAATGATGTAATTGGTCCTTCGTGAACTAGTTCCCCGCTCGCGGATGCGGGCGGGGTCGCATAAATAAATACAAAATTTTAACCAGGAGGAAATTTTCAATGAATCTGTCTCCACTTAATGATCGCGTGATCGTTCGCCCCAAAGAGGCCCTGGAAAAATCTAAGGGCGGAGTCATTCTTCCCGATACAGCTTCCAAGGAAAAGCCAATCGAGGGTACCGTTATCGCCGTCGGCCCGGGCAAAACCTCCGACTCCGGAACCCGCATCGCCATGGAAGTTAAGAAGGATCAGAAAGTCTTCTTTTCGAAGTATTCCGGCACTGAAATCAAGATCGATGATGTCAATTATCTCATCCTTCGCGAAGAAGATATTCTTGCGATCATCAACTAATTCACTTTTCCTATCATCAGCACATAAGTAAAAAAGAACAAGGAGAAATAAATAAATCATGGCAGCCAAGCAACTCCGCTACTGGGAAGATGCCCGTCGTTCACTCGAGAAGGGCGTCGATATCGTCGCCAATGCTGTTCGCGCCACCCTTGGCCCCAAGGGTTGTTATGCGATCCTGGATAAGAAATTCGGAAGCCCGACCGTCACCAACGACGGCGTGACCATTGCCAAAGAAATCGAAGTTGAAGACAACTTCGAAAATATGGGCGCCCAGCTCGTAAAAGAAGTCGCCTCCAAGACCAACGACGTCGCCGGCGACGGAACCACCACGGCCACCGTCCTCGCCCAGGCCATCGTGCATGAAGGCTTCAAAAACGTAGCCGCCGGCGCCAATCCCAGCTTCGTAAAGCACGGGATCGAGCGCGCTGTGCATGCGGTCGTCGAAGAAATCAAGAAGCTTTCCAAGAAAGTTGACGACAACAAGGATTCCGTGGCTCAGGTCGCCACGATCTCCGCCCGTGATCCTGAAATCGGCAAAGTCATTGCCGAGGCCATGGACAAGGTTGGTAAGGACGGCGTCATCACCGTTGAAGAAGCCAAGAGCTTTGACACCACGCTTGATTTCGTAGACGGCATGGAGTTCGACAAAGGTTATGTGAGCCCCTACATGGTCACCGACCAGGAGCGCATGGAAGCCGTTCTCGAGAATCCTTATATTCTCATCACCGAGAGCAAAGTCAATAACATCAAGGACATTCTGCCTCTTCTCGAGAAGATCGTACAGCTCAATAAACCGCTGTTGGTCATCGCCGAAGACGTAGAAGGCGAAGCCCTTGCAACCCTCGTGGTGAACAAACTTCGCGGAACATTCAACTGCGTCGCGGTCAAGGCTCCTGGCTTTGGCGATCGCCGCAAGGCAATGCTCGAAGACATCGCAGTTCTCACCGGTGGAAAAAAGGTGAGCGAAGAGCTTGGATTCAAGCTCGACAAGGCTACTGTTGAGCATCTGGGCCAGGCCAAGAAGATTGTCGTCAGCAAAGAAATGACCACGATCATCGAAGGCGCCGGCAAGACTGCCGATATCAAGGCTCGCATCAATCAGATCCGCAACGAGATCGATCATTCCACCAGTTCTTATGACAAAGAAAAGCTTCAGGAACGTCTTGCCAAGCTGTCCGGTGGCGTAGCCGTCATCAAGGTCGGCGCTGCAACTGAGACCGAAATGAAAGAACGCAAGACCCGCGTCGAAGATGCTTTGTCCGCAACACGCGCTGCGGTCGAAGAAGGCGTTGTCGCTGGCGGCGGCGTCACCTATCTCAATGCTCTTCATGTAATCAACAATATCAAGTGTGAAGGGGATGAGAAGGTCGGCGTGGATATCGTCCGCAAGGCTCTCTCGGCTCCGATGCGCTTCATCCTTTCCAACGCAGGACTTGAAGCTTCCGTCATCATGGAAAGAGTCACCGAAAAGAAGCAGAATGGTTGGGGTTTTGACGTGGTTAAGAACGAGTATGCCGACATGTTCAAGAACGGCGTAATCGATCCGGCCAAGGTCACTCGCTCCGCTTTGCAGAACGCGGCTTCGATCGCTTCGATTCTTCTCACCACCGAAGTGCTTGTGGCTGAAGCCCCTGAAAAGAAATCTTCCAATTCCGGCGCCCCGAATCCGGGAATGGATATGGACTACTAGAGTCGTATCGTCGGCGAATTGTATTCGCCGATAGACGATGAACCGGCCCGCCCCAGCCCTAGGCCGGGGCGGGCCGGAATTTTTATAATCTTTGCAGATAGCCGTAGGGGCGGGGTTCAAACCCGCTTGTACATGCGCCCTTTCGAGTGGTGGTGCAATAGTGTCGTTTTCAGTAAAAGTTAAGGGAGCTGCTGAAGAGCAGTTTCCAGTGTTGAATGACAGGCAAAAGAGCGTCTTGAAAGAAGTTTGCGACTCTTTCATATTGACTGGCATTCCGGTCGGATCGCGAACTATTTCGCGGTGCGGCCATATCAGCCGATCCCCGGCAACAATTCGAAACGAGATGGCAGACCTCGAATCGATGGGTTTTTTGTGTTCACCACATACCTCGGCTGGTCGCAGGCCCACACAGATGGGCTATCGTTTTTACGTTAATTTTTTACTTGAATTCGAGCGCGTTTCACAGCTGGAAGAAGCCTTACTTGGAAACATCGCCCAACGCTTCGAAGAAGATCAGCACCAGCAGGAAAAATTTCTGCGTTCGACAATGCGAATGACCTCAGATTTAACCCATCTTGCGGGAGTCGCTCTTCTTCCACAGAAAAGCGACAATTCGTTGCGTTCTGTACAGTTGATTCGCCTGCTCGATGACAAGGCAATGTTTGTAATGGTAGATGAGTGCGGCCATATCAGTAATCAAGTGGTCGTTATTCCTGCTGACACAACAGATGATGATTTGCAAAAACTCACTAATTTCATGAATGCGGAACTATGCAACCGCCGATTGTCACAAATCGATGTAAATCTTTTCAAGAAGTCTCATGAAATTCTGGTTCAATATAATTCCATTCTTTCGACATTAACGGAACGCATACGGTCCGCTATACAAAACCCTCTTGGAAACGCAGTGTTTCTCGAAGGATTTGCCAATTTCTTCAATACCGGCGAATTCAAGGATGCGGAAAAAATGCGCGACATGATCACCCTCCTCGATCGAAAAGAGGCATTACTGAATATTCTTGCCGAAAGTCTTGAAAAACCTGACGAAATAATGGTAAAACTGGGGTTTGATTCCGGGTTGGCCGTCGACGATCTTGCCGTAGTAACAGCCGGATATCAGGGGCCCAACCAATCCTTCGGCAGAATCGGTCTCATTGGTCCGATACGCATGGACTACGGACGTGTCGTCGGAACGCTGGCCAAAATCTCAAAAGCTCTGAGTGATCTGTTCATGGGCAGTGAGGCTAAAAACACAGTGAAAGATTCCAGGTGAGTTACCAAGCCATCATCCCGGATATTGAAACATCTGTTGTCATAAAAACTGGTATGGATTTCATGGCAGTTTGGCAATTCGATTTGGGAATACGGTATCTTGCACGCACACGGCAAAAAATGACGATTATTCAATTCACCGTTTAACTCTTCTGAAAAAGGAAAGTGAGCGAAGTATGACCTCGAACCACCATAAAATAAAGCCGTCCCACCCCGAAGAAAGTGATTCTCCCGACTCTTCCACGCCGCTCACTCGCGATACGACAGTTCCTCTTTCATCAGAAGATTCAGCGCTCGCAACCGAAGAGACGGCAGAGCTCCCCCCAGAAGATCCGCGAGATGTCGTGCTCGCCCAGCTGACAAAAGAAGTCGAAGAAAAAAATCAACAACTTCAGGAAATGACGAATCGTTATCACCGAGCACTTGCCGATTACGACAATCTCAACAAGCGGATGACCGTCAAGATTCAGAGTGCACGAATGGACGGAATAGCCGACTTCATCAAGAAGTTTCTTGCCGTAATCGATACGTTTGAATCTGCATTGCGCCAAATGGAAGAATCCAAAATCGACAAGAAAGTCATGGATGGTTTCCAAATGCTTTTTTTCCAGTTTTATGACACTCTCGAAAAAGAAGGCTTGAAGGCTATTCCCGCGAAAGGCGTCAAGTTCGATCCGAACTGTCATGAGGCTGTTGCGCGCGGCTCCCAGGATGGGATTGACGACGAAATCGTGCTCACTGAATATGAAAAGGGTTATATGTTCAAAGATCGGGTTTTACGACCCACAAAAGTTGTAATCAATGCAAAATAATGCGCGGAAGGCTTCTGAAGGGTCTTTTGTCAGAAAAATTTGAGTATCACACTTGGATACAATCCAGTTTATTAATAAAACAATGTATTGAAATATCTTATCCACTTTTTTGAATAACCTAAGGAGGGATTCATGTCACGTACAATAGGAATCGATTTGGGAACGTCAAATTCGGCCGCCGCAGTCATCGAGGGCGGCAAGCCGGTCATCATTCCGAGCGCCGAGGGAATTTCCATCGGCGGCAAGGCTTTTCCCAGTGTCGTCGCTTTTACAAAGGACGGTCAGCGTCTGAT
>JADFYG010000011.1:2521-6180 GCA_015233155.1 Candidatus Rifleibacteriota bacterium | reverse complement strand
TCAAATTCGGCCGCCGCAGTCATCGAGGGCGGCAAGCCGGTCATCATTCCGAGCGCCGAGGGAATTTCCATCGGCGGCAAGGCTTTTCCCAGTGTCGTCGCTTTTACAAAGGACGGTCAGCGTCTGATTGGCGAACCGGCACGCCGACAGGCAGCTACGAACCCGGATCGCACAGTTCTCGCCATCAAGCGCAAGATGGGCAAGAACTTCAAGACACGCATTGATGACAAGGATTACACCCCCCAGGAAATATCAGCGTTCATTCTTCAAAAAATCAAACGGGACGCGGAAGCTTTCCTCAATGATAAGGTTACCGGTGCAGTCATTACTGTTCCCGCATACTTCGATGATGCTCAGCGTCAGGCCACAAAAGATGCAGGTCAGATTGCCGGCATAGAAGTAAAACGCATCATCAACGAGCCGACCGCGGCCGCGCTGGCCTACGGGCTGGATAAAAAAGGCGAAAGAAAAATCCTGGTGTTCGATCTTGGCGGTGGCACCCTGGACGTCACTATCCTGGAAATGGGTGGCGGAGTATTCGAAGTGCTTTCAACTCACGGCGATACTCAGCTGGGCGGAACCGACATGGACAAAGCCATTCTGGACTACATTGTCAATGATTTTAAGAATCGCGAGGGGATCGATCTTTCACGCGATTCGATGGCGATGATGCGACTTCGCGAATCCGCTGAAAAAGCGAAGATAGAACTTTCAACTACCTCGACGACCGATCTCAACCTGCCATTTATAACTGCGACAGCCGAAGGGCCAAAGCATCTGGTCATGACTCTCAACCGTGCCAAGTTGGAAGAGCTGATTTCGCCACTGATCGATCGGTGCAAATCTCCTATCGACTGCGCTCTGCGCGATGCAAAAATGACCCGTGAAGACGTTGGCCACATCATTATGGTCGGCGGTCCGACCCGGATGCCGTGTGTACAAAAGCTGCTCAAGGAGCACTTCGGGAAGGATCCTGAGCGGGGTGTTGATCCAATGGAATGCGTGGCTATGGGTGCCGCGATTCAGGCAGGAATTCTTCAGGGCGAAGTCAAGGACGTCCTGCTTCTGGACGTAACGCCGCTTTCGCTCGGTATCGAAACCCTCGGCGGCGTCATGACTCCGCTGATCCAGCGCAACACTACAATTCCGACAAAGAAGAGCCAGATTTTCTCGACTGCAGCGGATAATCAACCTGCCGTGCAAGTTCATGTTCTGCAGGGAGAGCGCTCCATGGCCAGTGATAATAAAACTCTCGGCCGATTTGATCTCATCGGAATTCCTCCCGCGCCGCGAGGTGTTCCACAGATAGAAGTTACTTTTGACATCGACGCGAACGGCATCGTTCACGTTCAGGCAAAAGATCTGGGCACCGGCAAGGAACAAAAGATCACGATCACGGTTTCTTCGGCTCTGGCCAAAGAGAAGATTGATGAAATGATAAAAGAAGCCGAGCGATTTCAGTCGGATGACGAAAAGAAGCGCCAGACTATTGAGGCCAGAAATCAAGGTGACAGCCTGGTCTATGGAACCGAAAAGACGATAAAAGAACTCGGAGACAAGGTTCCAGCAGATCTCAAGGCCAATATCGAAGCCAAGGTCGCTGATTTGAAGAAGGCACTCGAAGGCACGGACATCGAAGCCATCAAGAAGGCCACGGAAGAATTGACAACGGCTTCCCACAAACTCGCGGAAATACTGTATAAAGCGACTGGTGGCGCGCAAGCAGGACCAGAAGGCCCCGGCGGACCGCAGGCTGATGGCGGAGCAGGTGGCGACGGCTCAAAAACCTCCGATAAAAAATCTGACGAAAACGTCGTAGAAGCTGAATTCAAGAAAGCCGATTAGTAATATATAGATCACAAAACGTGCGCCTGGAATCATCCAGGCTGCACGTTTATTTCGCTTAATGACATGTGAACAAAGACCTCAGGAGCAAACCATGGCTAAACGTGATTACTATGAAGTGCTGGGCGTGCCCAAAAATGCGGATGAGACAGAGCTGAAGCGCTCTTATCGCACGCTCGCGCGAAAATATCATCCAGATGTAAACCCGAACAACCCGGAAGCTGTTGAAAAGTTCAAGGAGCTGAACGAGGCCTATCAGGTCCTCACTGATGCGAATAAGCGGTCGGCTTATGATCAGTTCGGGCATGCCGGCATGAATGGCCAGGGATTTGGTTTTGAGGGTTTCAATGGTCAGGGATTCGGTGGTGCAGGTGGATTCGGAGACATCTTCGGCGACATTTTGACGGACTTTTTCGGAGGTGGCAACAGCCGCTCCAGAACTGGTCCTCGTCGCGGAGCCGATCTTGGGGCTGAATTGAAAATCACCTTTGAAGAGGCTGTCTTCGGCTGCGAAAAAACGATCGACATACCGCGCACAAATTCCTGCACATCATGCGGTGGCAGTGGGGCACAATCCGGAACCGGACGAAAGCAGTGCCCGGTCTGCAAAGGGCGTGGAACCATAGCTTTCTCTCAAGGATTTTTTGCCATCCAGAAAACATGCCACCAATGCCAGGGCGAAGGGGAAATCATCGACAAGCCATGTCAATCATGCCGGGGCACCGGGCGCATCAAGCACACCGAAAAACTTGATGTCCGGATTCCGCCAGGCGTTGAAACCGGCAGCAAACTCAAATTGACCGGTGAAGGCGAAGCGGGAGAGCGCGGCGGTCCGACAGGAAATCTCTTCATAGTGTTAAGCGTCGGCAAACACGCATTCTTTGAACGCGTAGGAGATGACATCGTTTGCGAACGCGATATATCCTTTCCACTCGCGGCTCTTGGCGGAGAGATTGAAGTGCCGACTCTAAAAGGAAACGTGAAAATAAAAATTCCTGCCGGCACACAAACCGGAAAGGTTTTTCGTTTACAGGAGCGCGGAGTAAAGTCACTTCAGGGCGGTCAGGGCGATCAGTTAATTAAAATATTTGTCCGTACTCCGACACAAATGACGGAACGTCAGCGCGAATTGATGTTGCAGCTCGCAAAAGAAGAAGGAGATGCTCTTACGGCGGGCACTACCAGCAAGTCTTTTTTCGACAAAGTTAAAGAAGCCCTCGGAGGTTAAAAGTTTTGGTATTATATAAATAGGCGTGAATTCAGATTTAAATGCGCCAGGAAGGAATAAACATGCGAATATTGACGTATTTTTTTGCGGGACTGTTTTTCGCTCTGAGCGTGTTTAATCCACACCCTGGTATCGCATCATCGTCTGACAATCCTGCCTCAAATCAAGACGCGCAGATATCTCCTGAAGCTTCTGGCAACAGTCAGATAGAGACATTACGCAAGGCTCTGGAACAAAATCCCAAAGATGCTGCTGTTCGTGAAAATTTAACATCTCTTCTTCTGAAAAAGGCCAATGACAAGACTCAACCCATCGGCGATCGAGAAACTGTTTTTGGTGAAGCAGCTGAGTTAAGTCCGGATGATTTCCGTGTTCAATATCTCTGGGGAAATGCATTGTTTGAGCAAAAGAATTTTGAAGCAGCTTCTCCGCATTTTGAAACTGCTCTTAATCTCAAGCCTGAACATTTCGACTGCCTGCTGAAAGCCGGAGTTTCTCTCCAAAACTTCATGAAATTCGACGAGGCTATTGCTCTCTATGAGCGAGCCCGGAAAGTTAATTCGAAAAGCGCCTATCTTCTTTACCT
>JADFYG010000011.1:0-2421 GCA_015233155.1 Candidatus Rifleibacteriota bacterium | reverse complement strand
CTGAACATTTCGACTGCCTGCTGAAAGCCGGAGTTTCTCTCCAAAACTTCATGAAATTCGACGAGGCTATTGCTCTCTATGAGCGAGCCCGGAAAGTTAATTCGAAAAGCGCCTATCTTCTTTACCTCCTGGGCAAATGTTACGCGGAAACAAAAGACCACGAAAAAGCGATCGAAACCTGGGAAGAAGCTCTGAAAATCGCTGGCTCCCCCGAAGAAATTCATGCTTTGCAGAATCTTATCGCCAAATCCCGCGAGCAACTGGCCTCGACCAGCGGAGGAACAGAAGAGGAAAACCAGCGTTTTATAATCCACTACGCGGGTGATTCTCAAAAAGACATTGGCGAACTCACAATAAGCGTTCTCGAAAATGCATATGATCAGGTAACATCTGATCTGATGTTTCATCCGGATGTAAAAGTACATGTAATATTCTATCTGACCGACGATTTCTACAGCGTCAATCAGGCTAATTCCTGGGTCGGAGCATTGGCTCAAGGAATAAAGATTCTCGTTCCGCTTCGCCAGGGGTACGACCAGAACTCGGCCAAAGGAACATTCGCCCATGAGTTGACGCACGTTCTGATTAATATGAGAACGGCTGCTCATTGTCCGACATGGATTCACGAAGGTCTTGCAGTTTACTCAGAATTCAAGGCGATGACCGGTGACCCCACAACCATGCCGACATACTATGAAAATCTTTTTGAAAAGCGTGTGAAGGGCGAAAAGCGGATGATCCCCATCAGTGCCATCGATCTTAGTCCGAGCAAAAAAGATTCGGACGAAAATATCGCTCTGCAATATTTACATTGTTATCTCGCGATGCGCTTTCTGATAGACCGATGGGGGAGTCAGGGCGTCGATGATTTGCTGACAAGCCTCGGCAAAGGCAGCCACCCGGACAACGCTATTGAAGATGCGACAGGACGCCCTCCAGAGCAGTTTCAGTCAGAGCTCTTCGACTGGATATCCGGTCTCTGAATGCTCCACTGGAACTCAAGAGGGACGCGTCTTGAAAGTTTCTTATTTCTGCCGCTTCTCGAAGTAATCTTCGGCATCGTTCTGATGCTTACGTCCATGGCACTTCCAATACTATTTGTGGTATTCAATGGGATACATGTTCAACAATATCCCGAATGGATCTTCTGCATAGGTTTTCTGCTGTTTTTTCTATACATGGGCTACACACTGGCATTTCAATGGTTCGAGGGAAAACTTATCGAGGGTCGGATTTCGATTCGTCACAATCTTCGTGGGCCCGATTTTTTACTTGAACGCCCTGTTTCAGAATGCGAGGGTTTGCGAAATGGCAAAATCCGCGATGAAAAGGGAGTGGAACATACGACGCTTTCTTTTCTGGCCAGGGATGGTGTGACAGAAATATATCGAGGAGTAAACCCCAAAGAAGTGGAATCATTACAGAAAGCCCTTGAAACCCTTCTCAAATCGGTTTCTTGATTCTTGGGAAGTCAGTAATTCTCCGTCAGTGAATGGCTTGCATTGCATGATCATCAATATTGACACTACTTTGCTTTATTGCTTATCATACAAAAACACATCACCAATTAAAACATTCAGGAGGATACATTGAACAGACTCATTCTTTCATTTGTCGCCGTTTTTATGTTGTTATTCATTTCCAGTTCTGTTTCTGCCCAGGATAATGCAGATACTCTCAGCCCGGCAGTGATTGCAGAAACCAAAGCCAGCTTTCTGAATTATTTGTCAGCCATGGACAAGATAATGCATGCTCCTCACTATTATGATCAGACTCCAGCAGGAGTTCAGAATAGCTTCATAATTATGTGCGCAATAGCAAAAGAACTATTGCAGAACGTCTCGAACTTCAAAAATCCCGCGGAAGTCTTGAATACGGCTTTCGCTTTTGCCTACTGCCATAATGTGATTCCTGCGCTGAATTCAGGACGTACACAGAATGAGACAGATGCGTTTAATGCGATGTTACCCACTCTTGAGAAACTCAATTGTGTTGGCAACACAATTAGATTCAATCAGACTCACACATCCGCCATCGGCAGTCCAAAATAACCAGGCACCAAACAACTGAAATAGTCACCAGAACAGGTCTGTGATACTAATCACGGACCTGTTTTACGTCAAAGGCTTTGTCATGCTATTTCGCACTATTGAAAGTTTTATATGTGGAGGATTACGCAATATCTGTAAATGCTCATAGAATCTCGTCTTTAAACCAGATTCAGCAACAAAGCATTGCGCCCAATGCGTTGCCTGATGAAAGGTTGGCAACTGATTTTAAAATTCGAAATCACCGGAAATGTGAAACCGCCCGAAGCTTTTGGCTTCGGGCGGTTATGATCTTGGCGGCGACCTACTCTCCCACGCAGCTGCCCACGTAGTACCATCGGCGTGTCCAGGCTTAACTTCCGAGTTCGGAATG
>JADFYG010000119.1 GCA_015233155.1 Candidatus Rifleibacteriota bacterium | reverse complement strand
CGAGACATCCATGCCGTCCGGGTTTGGTGGAAATTACAGTGCGCTTGAATTGCCGAATAGCCTGATAAAAACGCACTGCATCGAATTTTTCACCCATTTCGATGATCTGTTCGGGTTTTTCCTGGATTCTATACAGGGCCGGAACTCCGTGATCACGACACCAAAGAGCTGCCAGATGATTCGCCCAGATCATGAATTCGGCAACCATTTCCGCCGTAGAACTTTTTTCAAATTTTCTGACGATTTGCACAACTCCATCTATTGCCCGTATTTCCAGTTCCGGGCGCGAGATGATAAGTGCACCATCGGCCTTTCGTTTTTCCCGCAGACGTGCAGCCAGTTCCATGGCGGCTATGAGATAAGGTTCACCCGCTGATACCAGTCGATCACCTTCCTGATAGTCTATAGCCCTGGTAACACGCACGATTCCAATAACGGGGGCATATTCAACGATTGAACCAACAGCGTCGACGATCATATGAATAGAAATGACGTGACGTTCAGCGCCTTCATTCAGACTCATTAGGTCTTCAGACAGGTTCGACGGCAGCATGGGAATGTTTCCGTCCGGCATATAGATCGAAGTACCGCGTCGCAGCCCCTCGCGATCGAGCGCGCTATCCGGACGGATGAAAGAGGCCACATCAGTAATGTGTACCCAGAGCGTTGTTGTTCCACCGGATGCCTGGCGAATCGAAAATGCATCGTCGCGATCACGAGTTCCGACAGAATCGATTGCCCAGACGGGTAGATCACGCAGGTCCTGTCGCGTCGAAGAGTCAGGCTGACTCGATAGTGTGTGGTGGCTTGTCTTGAGTGCGTCGGCTTCGGCAATTACAACCGAGTCGAATTCCGTCGGAACCTGATGTTCAATGACCAGGAGATTTTCGTCCGGATCGAAGCGTCCGAGTTTTACCAGAAGAGTAAACAATTTGCGCGGCGCCATCCAGCCGCCTTTTTGCAATAAATCATGCAGTTTGCGTGAAACAACTGATTTTTCACCCTTCACGACGATATCGACAAGGTGATCAATATGTTCCGCAAGACGCGGAGGCAGTTCTTTGGGGGGCTGTTCCCAGGCCGCTTTCATATCAGCCAGGAAAGCCTCGTCTTCGGCTTCCTGGGCGGATCGTCGTTCGGCCCGGGCTTTTGTTTCTTCCATCTCGGCTCGCGAAACAGGATGCCAGCCGTCCTTCTTTTCGCGAAAATAACATGAGTCGCCATGCAGGCGGCGCAGAAGCGCGGCTGAAAAATCCTCGTCACTGGAGTCTCCGGAGAAATCAGCCAGTTCGGAAAGCGAATAGGGGCGAATGTCGTCAGCCAGAAGGGCGTGTAACTGTTCAAGGTCTATTGCGGCAGCCATTGTTCGACGACGTTCATCCAGTTCCTGGGCTGCGGTTACACATCGATCGATGTCGGATGTCGAGGAGCGAGCCAGAGATGTTGCGTGTAAAATAGCGCGTTCCGTCAGTGTCGTTTCCTTGCGATTTGCAAGCAGCACTCGAACACCTTTTCCGCTGATCGACATGACAATTCCAATGCGTAAGCCGCTTTCCTTATCGGAAAACTCTACAGCCTGTCCTGCAAAAAAATTCATCGTTGATCTTCTTTTGAACGCGTAAATGTCAGAGTCAGCCACCATTTGGCCACGTCATGCGCGGCTTCGGCATAGAGTCGGGAGTAAACCGCCTGATTGAATTGCTGTTCATCTTTATTTTCGATTGCTGTCCCGGAAGAGGATTTAATATGGTGAGAATCATTGATCCCGGGCGTCGAATGCCAGTCAGCTTCCGAGTCATTGATTTTGAAAGTATCGGAATTAACGAGGCTGTGGGTTGGCGCCACCAGCATCATAAGGATATCTTCCTCCGGGGTGGGGCCGTAGGAAACAGCTTCTTCCGCTAATGCATACTGTTTTGGCGCAATCGGCAAGGACTGTTTAATCTCCGGTAATTCGATTGTGGGCACGGGTATCTGTGTCCTTATGTTCGAACCTCGCTTATCGGGCGCACAAACAGGTGCATACTGCCTCTGCAGGCAAGTGAGCCCCATGTCGACAAGCTTCAGCTTCGAAAATCGATCAGGCAAGTTATCAGTCACGATATCTTCATTCATGAATGGTTCGGAAACATCGCGCCATGCTTCCAGAGATCTATGTGCGATTTCTCCAAGTTCACCTGCTTCCGTTGCTGAAAAGCTGATTATGCGCCAGGCGAGATGACTGCGTTCGCCGCCGGACCAATCAGTCGTGTCTCGCCAGTCACCGCTGACGAGGTCATCGAAGCGAACTCTAAGAGTCCGATTGAATGCCTGATGGCGTTTCTTGTCGGCTTCCAGGCGACGGTCCGGATCATCGCCGGCGCTGCGTGCCAGAAAACGTGAGGCGCCAGCAAGGTCGGGGGAAATATGCAAGAAAAGAAATTCCAACTGCCGCACTACTTCGCGATCATCTGTCGCAAGAGCTGTGCGCACACTAGATACCAGCTCATCAACCAGTTGAAGACGGCCGGGGGTGAAGGCGATACGTCCGATGTCGGGCAAATCTTCGCTAAGGCCAAATGGAACTGCTTTTGATGCGTGTGGGCGGGTGAGCCTGCGAAGACGAAGCGTCAGATAAGCCAAAACCCCTTTGGGATGCGCTGTGCGCGAGGTGTCGACGTGTTCTCTCAGGATCAGGAACATTTCGGATAAAATCTCGCGGCATCGGTCAGCAAATGTGAGGCCGGATCTTTGCCAGGAACAGGCGTGTTTAATCACGAAGGTGCTTGCGGCGCCAAGCAAAAGCCCAACGGCCGATGCGTCCGGCTGAGCTATAAATTTTTCCAGGGCTGCGTGCAGGACCGGTTCTGTCATGGTGGTTCTTCCGTGCCGGGTATAAACACTGGTTGATTTCACGGCAGTGGCAAGGATAGCCTCAAAGCGATCAACCGGGCAAGTGGAACTTTTTCTTCGGTATGTGGGGCAAACGTCCGATATGTATGGAAGACCAGAAAAAAACGTTTATCGGAGGCTATTATGAATGTTCAATCTCTGCAAACACAGAGTCGTCAACAGGCAGAATCCATTTCGCGACGCCGTTTCGACGGATCGGCCAAACCCTCGGCAACCGGGCGAGTCTCTGACTCGCGCCCATCCTGGATGCAGTCGCTTTCGGGAGTGGCTTTCAACGAAAGTGACGAAAGTCTTCGTATGCAACATGGTCCTATTCCTGGAAAAGGAACTACAAACGAATTTTGGGATGTCGTCCAGACCATGTCGCGCAAAGACCAGATTTCGATGGCAAGCCTTGCCGTCGCTTCTCAGGTGTCTCAGAATGGCGTCAATAACGACAATTCCGCCTTTATTTCTGACATGCGCAATCGCTTCTCATCCGGAGAGCTGAAGACCGTTCGTGATCTGGTGAAGAGCCATTCCATGCTGAAAAGCCACACGGAAAAGGATATCAAGTCGATCATGAAACATCTGAAAGCTGAACAAAAAGCCGGGCACGAGACATCAACGGCGGTTGTAGTCGATCAGGGAACCAATGACATTCAGATATTTAATGAAGATTTGTTCGAACTTGGCCGATGTCGCCGGCCTCCTTTCGACATTGCAGTGGGTACACGTGTAATAATAAAATACAAGCAAATAGACCCTATAGATGGGACATTGAAGTATGAAATCCAGGCCGTCGCCCCCTGATTTTGCGTTGACGCTGGGTGATCCTTCCGGGATTGGCCCGGAAATCACCGCCACCCTGCTCGCGACCGCGCCACGCTCCGTGCGACGTCGCCTCATAATCGTTGGCTCCCGGAATGTAATCGAAGACAGCTTTCGCAGGTTAGATAAACCACTTCCACGAATCCTTCACGCATTTGACGACAATGGAGACGGTGTAAGGTTCCTTGATACCGGAGAAAAGGGGCCTTTCAAGCCGGGAAGCATAACTGCGCAAGCCGGTGCTTCAGCGCTTTCCGCCATATTCGCGGCACATCGTCTCTGCATGGAGGGCCGTTGCGCAGGCATAGTAACCGCACCAATCGGAAAAAAGGCCATTAGTCTTGCTGGTTCCCCCTTTGCAGGCCACACGGATCTTTTGTGTTCGCTGACAAACGCCTCTGCAACGCGAATGGCAATGGTACATCGTGATTTCCGGGTCGTTATGACAACGCTTCATGTTGCATGGCGCGATGTTCCCAAACTGCTGACTGAAGAAGCCGTCTATGAAACTCTGCGCCTGACACACGAAACATTTGCGACATCAAAACACGCGATGCCCGAAATAGCCGTGGCTGGTCTTAACCCGCACGCTGGCGAAGACGGATTGTTCGGTAATGAGGAAGAAATCGCAATACTGCCTGCGATTAAGCGCTTTCACGCAGTCAATCCGAACGTTTATGGGCCATTTCCGGCTGACAGCCTGTTCAAAAAAGAAACGCGACGGCGTTACTCGGTAATAGTGGCTCAAACCCATGATCAAGGCCTTATCGCAATAAAGTCTGAGGGAGGAATTCACTGCGTTAATGTGACTCTGGGCCTGCCATATATTCGCACATCGGTCGGCCATGGGACAGCATATGATATCGCCGGTCAGGGCAAAGCCGACCCGCGTGGACTGAAAGCCGCTATTCGTGAAGCGTTCCGTCTTGGTTCCATCAATTCAGCCTATGAATAAATCACATGGTGATCGGACTATTTTTGTATCCAGATTCTCGACTCCGCTTGGTCCGATGCTTGCCGGCGCGGTCAACGATGGAATTTGCCTTCTGGAATTCATTGACCGAAATGTTCTGACCACGCAATGTAACAAACTTAAATCCGCATTGCACTGTGATATTCGCTCAGGATCGCACTTTCATCTCGTAGAATTGAATCGACAGCTTCAGGAATATTTCCAAGGATGCCGAGCCGATTTCAATATTCCTCTCGTCATTTCAGGCACTGAATTTCAAAAGCTGGTCTGGAATGAACTGCTGAAAATTCCATATGCTTCGACCCGCTCCTACAAACAGCAGGCCGAAGCCATGGGAAGAGCGCAAGCCGTTCGGGCGGTCGCCAATGCCAACAGCAACAACCACATCGCCATACTCATTCCATGCCATCGCGTCATCGGCCAGAATGGGAAGCTTGTTGGCTACGGTGGCGGCATCTGGCGAAAACAATTTCTGCTGGATCTCGAATCTCACGATGTTTTATCACGATCTCAATTTGCGGACGGGGCTGAAAAGTGATATCCTGACCGGCTATGAGAAGCAACACATGATTTTCAAGTTAATTCGGTTTCTATTGGTCATCAGCGGAACGGTGGCGGGCGTTGCACTCGGCTATGGCACTATTTCTCAATATGACAATTTTCTGGAAACCGACAATGCCGAAATCAAGCTGGCTGCTTTACTCGGATGCCTTGGCTATCTTCTTTGTTCGATGATGGGACGTGAGTTGCAATTGTGGCTCGAATCACAACTCGAACACAGCAATTCGTCCGATTTGGCCTGGAACGCACTCGGCGTAGTCCTGGGACTGGTTTCAGCCAATCTGTTCTTCGTCCCGGTTTACTTTATTATGTTCAAGGGTCTGGGCGAAATCCATTTCGACAATAAGTATTTCAATACGTTGGTACCTTTGTTCAATCTCTCGATACCGCTTTTTTTCAACCTGCTTGGCGCATATCTCGGTGCAACCATCACTCAACGGTATCGTTCGGCTCAGGGCCGCTCCAGCCTCAACGCCGAAGGAGTTCCGGTTCCTCCCAAGATCATCGATACCAGCGCGATCATCGACGGCCGCATCATGGGGCTCATCAGTATGGGGTTTATAGAGGGTAAGATCATCATACCGCGTTTTGTGATGAACGAACTGCAGTTTCTGGCCGACTCTTCCGATGCAACGAAACGCGGAAAGGGGCGACAGGGGCTTGCTCTGCTGAGCCGTCTGCATAAAGAGTTCGTCGATCGGTTCGATATTTCAGAAAAAGATTATCCACAAGTGCATGAGGTCGATGCCAAGCTTGTCGAACATGCGCGCGAAGACAAGGCGATTCTGATCACTCAGGACTTCAATCTTAAAAGAGTAGCTGAACTCCAGGATCTGAAAGTGCTGCATCTCAATGACCTTCTCAACGTGCTGAAACCGTCTTTGACGGTAGGAGAAGATGTTCAACTTCAGATCGTCAGAGCGGGCAAAGACGCGACTCAGGGCGTGGGCTTCCTGACCGACGGCACGATGGTTGTCGTCGAGGATGGTGGTGGCGCTATCGGTCAAAATGTCATGTGCAAAGTGACGAATATTCTGCAAACCACTGCAGGGAGAATGATTTTTGTGAGGATGGCACCGTTACAGAAAAAGATTTAATATCCCCGGAACACTTACGCCATCCTTGGCGTATACGTGAATATCCGGTGATATACTGAACCAGGGAGGGCAGTTGTATGGGGATCCGCGTCAAGGACATCATGGACACAAATC
Source organism: Candidatus Rifleibacteriota bacterium (assembly GCA_015233155.1). GTDB lineage: Bacteria > Muiribacteriota > Ozemobacteria > Ozemobacterales > Ozemobacteraceae > JADFYG01. The sequence continues at coordinate 3,380 of JADFYG010000119.1, read as the reverse complement.
CAATAACCGTCGATCAGGATTCGACGATTTTCAGTCTGAAAGAAATAATGATTCTGCGCCAGCCTGAATGCGTGCTTGTACAAGATGCAGATAAAAAACTTGTCGGCCTGTTGACTCCGACAAGCCTTGCTACCGCCACGGATATAGATGAAAAAGTCAGTAGGCTCATGATCACTGGTTTCAGCAAAATAAACATGAATGAAACCGTGCGTGACGCAGCATCCCGACTGAGCGCAAGCGAACTCGAAGCGTTGCCGGTCGTCGACAACAACGAAAATCTCGTCGGCATAGTCACCTACAAGGACATTGTAAAAGACTTCGTGGAAGATAGATCACCACAGAAGCTCACTCCGGAAGGCGCGGTCATCTTTCTCGCCATGACAAAAGATCCTGAACAAGAGGAATACTGGCTTCAAAAGGTCACGAATGCAGGATTCCGTGCAGCGATCACACAAGTGGGCGCCACCGCGGAAAAACTGCCGATAAAGCTGCGTGAAGCTACGATCGTGGCGGCCATCGCCCGTTCCGTAATCAGAGAAGATCCCCGCGAAAAGTTTTCGGTATCTAATGCCGTTCGCGATATATATAGCCAGCTGAACATCATCAATCCAGGGCTTGGCGGAGGCTTCAAGGTTGCAATAGTCCGCGGTGAAGGCCGTATCGCCGTCGCCGCTTTTGGTCGCTGCGGACACGCTCTTGCCAATGGTCACGAGCAGATTGTCATGGGAGGCAATATAATCTAGCCATGTCCAGTTCGCATTCCACGCATTCTCACGCTGCCTCATCCTCAACTGCCGCACCATCGGCCGTTCGCGTCCGTTTTGCCCCGTCTCCAACAGGCTATCTGCACGTCGGCGGAGCCAGAACGGCGCTTTTCAACTGGCTTTTTGCTCGAGGCCACCATGGTACATTTATCCTGAGGATAGAAGACACAGACCAGGAACGCTCTACGCTCGAAGCCGAAGAGGGGCTTCTGCGAGATATGCGCTGGCTTGGCCTGGATTGGGACGAAGGCCCCGGTATCGGCGGGCCGCACGGCCCCTACCGCCAGTCGGAACGGCTTCCAATTTATCGAAAGGCTGTCGAAACACTGCTGTCCAACGGGTCGGCGTATCCATGTTTCTGCAGCGAAGAAGATCTCGAACGCAAGCGGCAGGAAGCCGAAGCGGAGCACAGGTCTCCGCATTATGATGGCACGTGCCTCCATCTTTCCCCCGACGAAGTGAAAAAGCGTCTGGCTGCGGGCGAGCCTCATGTCGTCCGTGTTCACGTACCCGGGAAAGACTATGCCGTCGACGACCTTGTACGCGGACGCGTCGAGTGGAAAACAGAAACTCTTGGTGACTTCATTATTATGCGTTCTAACGGAATGCCAGTTTACAATTTCTGCGTAGTAGTGGACGATGCCGACATGGAAATAACGCATGTGGTGAGAGCCGAAGAGCATCTGCCGAATACGCATCGCCAACTCATATTGTATGAGGCGCTCGGCCGCCCCATACCCATTTTCGCCCATGTGTCACTGATCCTGGGGCCTGATAAAACCAAACTGTCGAAAAGACATGGTGCGACATCGGTCGGACAGTATAAAGATGACGGCTTTCTGAAAGATGCCATGATCAACTATCTTGCCTTGCTGGGTTGGGCCGAAGGCGTTGATCGCGAGATTTACACCCGGGCCGAACTTGCCGAGAAATTCTCACTTGAGCGCATCAATCCAGCACCTGCCGTTTTCGACCAGACAAAGCTGGCATGGATGAACGGCCAATATCTGAGATCCATGCCGGTGGACGAACTGATAAAACTGGTTGCGCCGAAATTAAAAACAGCATGGCCGGGTGATTCCCGCTTCGACAGTGATGAATTTATACGCAAGCTGACCTCATTGGTGCTGAATCACCTGACCACGTTGAATGATGTGGTAAAGGAAGCGAAGGCCGTATTAGATGATGCTCCGGCGCCGGTCGACGAGGATGCTCGTGCGGCAATAGCGGTCCCTGAAGTACCAGCTCTGTTTACCGCCCTGCGCGGAGAATTCGCAACCTGTCCCTGGAACAAGGATGGCTTCAACGCCGCCATTAAAGCAGCCGGCAAAACCGCCGGAGTTAAAGGGAAAACTCTTTTCATGCCCATAAGAGTAAAACTGACCGGCACATGTCATGGTGCCGAACTTGTCGGCATTCTCGATCTGCTGGGTCGCGAAGAGATCCTGCGCCGTCTGAACTAATCGAAATATCATCCGAATGGTAGGGCGCGACCGCCGGGCGCGCCGCGCTATGCCAATTTTTCGCTTTTTCATGAGTTGCCCAACCTGACCTGATCACATATATGCGAGATGCTGCTTATATGTGATAAAATCTGCTTATGAATATTCATCATCATTCCATCAGAGGAAAGTGTATTTTTTGCGGTTTGCGGACAAGCACTTTTCACTCCTCAGGAACTGATGGACAGGAATTTCGCGTCGATGGGCGGGGAAACATACTGTTTTCCGATCCCATTTATTTTGAATGCCCGGGTGCCAGGTCTTTATTACTGAAGCTTTTCTCGTTTATTTTCCTTCCGTTTGTTTATTTGACGGGAGGTTGGCTGGCCCTTTCATTCGCATTTATCCTGGGAATAATGATATTCGGCGTATTGTTATCCCCATCTAAGCAACGCTGGCTGGGAATGAGCGAAGTTCGCGAAGAATACGAAAGTCTGATAAATGTGATTCCGCGCGGAAAAGACAGCTTCTATCTGAAAAAAATTGACGAGGCTCTCAAACCGCTGTTTGGCTTCCGCGATAAAGCTATGAAATCGATATACTCAATCGCTTCCACCCCGACTGATGAAATAGAGACTCAGATCAATATCATCCGCGATAAATGTCAGACCCTGGATGATCCGGATTTAACGGCTATGTATCGAAATCAAATTCGGGATCTGTATCAGATCCATTCCCGAATCCAGGAAATGCAACTGTTTCTGGAAAAATTTGAAGCGAGCAAAAAGTGCGTAGTTTCTTCCATTCAGCTTTTGAAAAATAAGATGGTAATTGCCGAACAAAACAATGATGAAAAGGGCAAGCATCTTATCCTGGAGGATCTGAAAACTCTTCACGATATTTATGCGCGGGTCAATGAACCTCAGACAAAAGCCCCGAAAGATCCCTTCCAGCAATCGACCGGGGAAGACGGCTTTGATCCGGATTTCCCACGGATAAAACTTCCCGATCTCGAACCACCTGAATAGATTGAGTTAATTTTAGTAATTGGGGTATGCACTTGACTCAACCTCTTAAATCTATTATTTAGAGCGGGTGAAGATACCAGGGACACAAATGGATTTTGACGAGATGTTCAGTTCTGAAAAGAAGTGCTTGAGCTACCTGATTTCTC
>JADFYG010000118.1 GCA_015233155.1 Candidatus Rifleibacteriota bacterium | reverse complement strand
TTCAGCGTTTCCGTTTTCGAAAAAGTCCCTATTTTACAGGCTTTTACACCGCAACCTTGTACAAAGCCGGGAGACGATTCCAGCAAACACCAATTAACATTCAATTTTTAATGGGACAGCCGTGATTTTATATATTGTATCGTATTATGCTCCAATCACAAAACGTGTCAGATATTAGAGGCAAAACACGTAGAAACATCTCGTTTGACAGGGGCGAATGGGCATGATAGCCTTTTTCCCCACGCCATGAGACATACGGTTTTTCAAATAAGCTAATTAGAAACTCCCTTCAAGGAAAAATTCGATGACTACCGACATTAAGAAACGCGTTGAAGAAGCACTTTCCGCTATCCGCAACAAGGTTACGCAGACTCCGTCGGTCGCGATCGTCCTTGGTTCCGGTCTCGGAAGCTTTGCCGATACGATCACCGAAGCCGTTGCCATTCCATACGGAGATATCCCTCATTTTCCGGCTTCAACGGTGAAAGGACACAAAGGGCGGCTTATCGTCGGAAAGACCGCTGGAAAGACTGTCGTCGCCATGCAGGGACGGTTTCATTTCTACGAAGGCTATCCAATATCAGATGTCACGTTCCCGATTCGCGTCATGATTGCCCTCGGAGCACGTGATCTTATCATTACAAACGCTTCAGGAGCTCTCAATCGCAGTTACGCCGTCGGTGACCTTATGATCATGACGGATCACATAAATTCAATGGGAATCAATCCGCTTATAGGGCCGAACGACGACACCATAGGCCCCAGATTTCCGCCGATGCAGGGTGTGTATACTCCGGCTCTTGTCCAGTCAGCTCTTGAACTCGGACGCAAGATCGGAGCCCCAGTGCAACGCGGAGTTTACGTCGCCGTCACAGGTCCCAGTTATGAAACAGCCGCAGAACTGCGCGCTCTGCGTGCCATTGGTGCCGATGCCGTCGGCATGTCCACCGTCCCGGAAGTCATTGTCGCCGTTCATTCCGGTATTAAACGCGTTTTCGGAGTAAGTTGCATAACGGACATGGCTACAGGCGACCATCACGAAGACGTGAATCACGAAGACGTTATAAAGGCTGCCGCCGCCGCGCAACCTTATTTTCTGGCCCTATTGCAGGGAATGATCGAGAGGTTCTGATTTCATGCTGGACAAACTGGAAACGGTCAGCAACATGTTCGAAACGCTGACGAGAAATCTGTCCGACCCATCGGTCACCTCAAACCCCGCCGAATACCAGAAGCTTGCCAAAAAAAGGGCGGAGGTCGAGCCGGTTTATAATGCCTATCAGTCATTTCGTGAGTTAAAAAAACGATTCGACGACGCTGAAGAAATGCAAAAGAACGAAGCGGACCCGGAGCTTCGCTCCATGGCTCAGGAAGAAGTCCTGAGCCTAAAACCGGAGCTTGAACGCAAGGAAAAAGAGCTGCGATTCCTTCTCATTCCCAAAGATGCTGACGATGCAAAAAACACAATCGTTGAAATTCGCGCAGGCACTGGTGGCGAGGAAGCCGCTCTCTTCGGAGCGAATCTGTATCGTATGTATACCAGGTATGCCGAACGCCGTGGATGGAAATGTGAAGTAATGAGCATCTCCGACACAGGTATCGGCGGCATCAAGGAAGCGATTTTCTCGGTTGAAGGAAAAGATGTCTACGGACGCCTCAAGTATGAAAGCGGAGTCCATCGCGTGCAACGTGTGCCCGCAACTGAAGCGTCAGGGCGCATCCACACATCGGCCGCCACTGTCGCAGTACTTCCGGAAGCTGAAGATATCGAGGTTCAGATCGACGAGAAGGATCTGCGAATAGATGTGTTTCGCTCGTCAGGCCCCGGCGGCCAAAGCGTTAATACTACCGACTCGGCAGTGCGCGTAACACACATTCCGAGTGGCATCGTCATCAGTTGTCAGGACGAAAAAAGCCAGCACAAAAACAAGAATAAAGCGATGCGTATCCTGCGCGCGAAGCTATTAGACAACGCCCACAGTGAACAAGATAAGAGCCGGGCAGAAAATCGACGTTCCCAGGTTGGTACTGGTGACCGGTCGGAGCGAATCAGAACATATAATTTTCCACAACAGCGCATGACGGATCACCGCATCGGTCTGACTTTGTATAAATTGTCGGCGATTGTCGAAGGAGATCTCGACGAGGTTATTGACAGCCTTATCGAAGCGGACAATCTTAAAAAACTCGCATCGACATCGTCCGAATAAGCACATAGCCAGTTCGGCAGATATAATAATGACGGTTCGGGAAGCGCTGCAGAAAATCGAGCGCCTCCTCACGGATGGCGGAGTTCCTGAACCGCATGAAAATGCCGAATTTCTCGTCGCATCAGTGCTTGATTGCAAACGCGGTCAGCTTCCGCTCCTGAAAAGTTTGAATTTGCCGGATACAGCCGCTGAAAAGCTTGAACTTCTTGTTCGCCGCCGTCTGGCCCGAGAACCGCTGCAGTATCTGCTCGGCGAGTGGCCTTTTCTCGACATAACCTTGTATGTCGCTCCAGGTGCCCTCATTCCGCGTCCGGAAACCGAAGAGTGGGTCGACAGGTTATCAGTTATGTTCCTGGCACGAACGGGAGACAAGCCGTTCAAATTTGCCGACATCGGAACAGGTACCGGAGCCATAGGACTTGAGCTTTCCGCACGGTTTAAGAATGCCAGCGGTCTGCTGATTGATCGTTCCTCCGAAGCCCTGGATATCGCAAGCGTTAACCTTGCCAGACACCCGGATCTGGCCCGACGTCTGCAACTCCTTCAAGCGAATCTGCTCGATGCGGTTAGAATAAACTCTTTTGATCTGCTCGTTTCCAATCCACCCTACATAGATCAAAACGATATTCCGACGCTTCAACCGGAAGTCCGCTTATTCGAACCAACACTAGCTCTCGATGGCGGGTGCGAAGGACTGGAACTATGTCAGCGTCTGCTGTACACAGCAGGGTCACGACTCCGGCAGCATGGTTTATTTGCCATGGAACATGGCCATGGGCAGCGCGCGGCTCTACTCCGCGCTCCATCACCGGGCCTCAATTTCCTGCAGGCCTATGATGACCTGGAAGGTCGCGAACGCGCCCTTATCTGGGAGAAAATGTGACAAAAGGATTGACATGTAATGCTGCGAACGACGATAAATGCACTACTCTCAGACCCGGTCTTGTTTTCACGCTTCGTAGATATCATGAAACGTGGCACGGCAGTGCTGCCCACCGACACACTCTATGGTTTGGCTGCCGATGCGGATAGCATTGATGGAGTCGCGTCCATATATCGAATCAAGGGACGCGAGGATACTAAACCGTTGATACTCTTCCTGGAACGGATCGATCGCCTCATGGAAATCAATATCACACCCACACAGGAGTCACGAGAACTGCTTGAGCAACACTGGCCCGGTGCTCTGACAGCGGTGTTTCCGCTTAACGGAAAACCTCTCGCCGCATTCTCTCATACCTCGCTTGGTGTTCGCGTTCCTGCTCATACTGATCTTTTACGGCTTCTCGCCGCATATCCCGGCCGGTTGCTGACAACCAGCGCAAATCGCTCCGGACAGGCACCGATGTGCGATCCGGATGCCATCGAACGCGAATTCAGTGGCGAACTGGACATACTTGTTGATGGCGGTTGTCTGGAATCATCAGAACCATCAACAGTAATCGGACTCGATATCTGGCCACCACGTATATTACGTGCCGGAAAAATACATTTTTGATTTTAACGAAATCGGAGACATGCCCCTTCATTCACACGTTTGTTCACTTCATCTGCTCCCCTTATGGAGTAATTCGCAGTTGGTCGGCATAGCAAAGAGGAAAAAACAGCCACACGATTCCTCGCGGTGGTCTTCCGCTAAACCTTGCATTGGGTCAAGATTTGATCACACCTTCAGGCCACTTAAGCTCATTTGAAAGGACAACCCCGACGTTGCTAAGCTTGTTTTCCGTATCTAAACAACCCCGTATTGGGCGCCACGAAATAATGTGGCATGATGTGCCTTCAGACTTTCGCTGATTTTGCCCAACGTCTCAGAATCTGTTTTCAGAGTTATTTATGATGTGGGGGCACGAGGGTTTGCCAAAATAAATACTTTGATTGGGGCAGCGGAAACGGGTAATTTTCCGTCTCTCAGGATTTCCACCGCATGGCGGAAGCTCACGCTTTCAGCTTTCATCACCCAATCGATGACCGTTCCGCCGGTTCCGCAGGCCCCCAAGCAGTTCCGAAGGTTCTTTCCCGGGCTTATGGCCAGACTTGGCGAAGTATCCGGATGAAAAGGACACATGCACAGAAGGTCTTTCCCGTGTGACTGAAGTCTGATACCCCGTGCCTCAGCCAGTCTTTGAATGGAAACATCTCTATTTAGCCCCTCTAATTCATCGGGAGCGATACGCGGAAGGGACATAACCGGGGCACCTCCTAAAACCTTGTCGAGTGGGAAAATTAAAAAAAACATATGAATTTGACTTGTATAATAAAAACAAGTAAACTTGTTTTTGACAAGAAGATAATTTTTAATTTCGGAGGGATAGCACGAATCAGTCGTATACTAGCTCTATGGCGAGGAATTTTACGAGGTCACGACCAAAACAAGGCGAACGGTTATTACAGTTTCGTCTTGCCGCTGGGTTCAGCCAGAAGGAATTAGCAGACTTGATTGGCGAAACTCAGCAAAACATTGCTTTTTGGGAACAAGCCGAGAAGCCCCCCCGATCTGATACGCTTCCCAAACTTGCAAAAGTCTTAGGCGTGAGTGTTGAAGACATTCTGAATGGCGAGGGAACAAGCCCCAAAAAGAGTGGTCCAACCGGGAAACTTCAGACTCTTTTCGAAAAAGCTTCTCAACTCCCTCGAAGTCAGCAGGAAAAACTTATGGACTTCATTACCGCCTTCGTTTCGCATTACCAGCAAAACAAGGAACAGAAGACCACATAGGAAAATGAAAGTCCGGGAAGCGATCAAGATGATTGAAGATGACGGCTGGGAAATGGTTGCTCGCAAGGGAACGAATCACCGGCAATTCAAACATAAAATCAAGCCGGGCCGGGTAACGATTTCCGGAAATCCCGGTGATGAGCTTGGCCCAGGAACTTTGAACAGTATTTTGAAACAGGCGCGATTGAAGGGGAAAAGGCCATGAAAAGATATCTCACAGTGATTGAAAAAGCCGGAAAGAATTATTCGGCCTATATTCCGGACATTCCTGGCTGCGTAGCTACTGGAAAAACGCCGGAAGAAGTGAGACAAACCATAAAAGAAGCCTTGGATTTTCACCTTGAAGGTTTGGCGGAAGACGGGCTGAAAGCCCCTAAAGCATCTGCTCAAGCCGAGTATATCGCTGTATAAAAAGAGGAAAATGGTAGCGCGGCCCCTGGTCGGGATTCCCGGACTAGCGGGCCGCACACTTTTTTAGGTGGCTTTGGGTGGCTTCGGCGAACGCCCGCCGGTGTCCGCTCACCTTTGGTCGAGCGGAGACCGGCGAGCTGGGTCGGGGATTATGCGAGGCTCATTCCCTAACAACATTTAAAAAGGTCAATTCTCATCGACTTTCTCAATAAATTCTTCGGGGATTTCAAAACTACTGCCATCGCCTTTTTCAACAAGCCAAAGCCTTGTGCCAATAGCAAAACCGACGGCTTGCGCTTCAACTTGATTCTCGACAATTCTAAAACCGCAAGTCGATACTCGAAGCCTAGGTTGAAAAGGAGATGGGGCATCAACCTTAATTTCAACAGTATCGCCGTAATCGATTTCAACCATAAAATCTTTCATCACTTAACAGGTAATCACGGCGTCCCGTCCGGGTTGGTTGTGCCCTGGTTTGCGTCATCCGACTTAGGTAGCTTTTGCTTTTTTAAGTTGATCCTGCATATAGGCTCGCATCAAGGCAATCATTCTTGTCTGATATCCCTTTCCCTGCTGCTTCCACCATTCAAGCAGTTCAAGCGGTATTCTAAGGCTTATCGTCTTGGCTGGAGGAGGTTCTTCGATTTTAGCTCGATCAAAGAAACTTAGATCTATTCCGTATTTTGCCTCGAAAGCTGCTCTTATTTCTTCCGTGTTTTTCACGCCATGGGGAAAGAAAACAGCGTTCTTAAAGCTTTCCTTAGTCAACTCCGGAGCATCATCATCTAAAATGATGTCCCGATCCTTCATTTTTCTAACTCGATTAAGATCAGAATAAACTTTCTTCTTCATATAACCTCTTTTCAGCTACAGTTGCCTTTCTTAGAGAAATAACCCGCAAAACCTCCCCACGCATTGTGTAAGATAGACGCACTAGAATGTCTTCAATGAAGCCCAACGTGGCAAAGCGATCTTCTCCATAGCACACTTTGATAGAAGTGGTGGAGAACGGTACCGAATGCATTTATGAGAATGAGGGTCACCGCAAAAGCGCATAGGTAGCTGTACAGAACGAAGCCCCTTGGGTACGATTGAGTTGACCAAAACCAAATCTTACCTTCGGAGGCTTCGTATGAAAATAGATTACCTCGAATTTGTGCTGAAGGAAATGGATACAATGTTTGATGCGATTACTGACCCGTCCGTGAAACAGTTGATGCTGGCTGCGACCATGACACGCTTCCTGAACTGCGACAGCTTGCTGGATCTCGCTCAGACTCATGACATCAGCCAAGGCAAAATATACAAGTCCCTTGATGCCATAACTCCCACTCGATGGCTTCGGAGGCTCATGAAGAGGGGCAGACAAAGGCTGGTGGCACATCTTCGAAACTGGCACGCTGGGGATGCGCCGTTCAAAAGTCGGCATTTCATCACGCTGTGCGCCGATGATTGCACGCGCACCGCGCGTGGCTGCCTGGGTGAATGGTGTGGTCTCTTCTACAGCGGAGCCGAGAAGGGAGTCGTGAACGGCTTGAACATTGAAATCCTTTGCGCAGTCATTGGCGATGGGCTAGAGGTCATCATTCTGGATGTACGTCTCGTTCCTCCCGACCCGAGAGCAGGTGGTCGACATTCGCTGAACCATAATCAGTGGCTTCGCCGCAGCCTCAGGCAACTCAGCACATTCGTGAAGATCCAGGGAGCCACCTTGGCGGGATGCGCCCTCTCCGCCGATGCGGCATACGTATCTCCAGAAAATGTGGCGTTAACAAAGGAGCTGCAGATGCATATGGTCAGCAAACTTTCCGCAAATCGAAAGGTGACTGGCGATGCAGATGGTTCGTTCACGGGTCTTGTGCCTGATTTCGCGGGTCTGGCTATCATCGTAAATCCTAGAATAAGTCGGCTTCTACCAGGGGATAAGGATGTCGAGTTTCAGCGGAACATCGTCTATGTGCCGTCGTTGGAATGCGAAGTTCTCATGGTTACCTTCATCTATGAAAGGGACTTCCTGGTCTACTTCAGCACGAATCTTCGAATGAAGACAATTACGCTGCGAAACATCCTGCGCTATCGTTGGCAACTGGAGCGGATCTTCTGGATACTGAAACAGGATATTGGGATAGGCGACATCCATAATCACAAGGAAAACCGCGTTGAGACAAGAGTCTACCTGCATGTCATTCTCGCTCAGGCCGCCAGAGATGCAGCAGGAGCCTTCAAATGCTCCCCAAAGGATATCCTCCGTGACATTAGAAAATCACCAGATCGAATCCTTCACTTACTCGGCTTCCCATCGACTTTTGCAGAGGAACTCCTCGTAAGTTCGGTACCACCAGTACCCTTGGCTGCGTGAGAATCAAAGTGTGATAGGCATCTTTTTTATCAGGCAATATTTGAAATTGTCCTTGAAAGACTTTTTTCGCATCATGAAAATCAAAACCATGTTTTCACGGTTTTTGCGTTCATCCCATTCGAATTTCATATACTATATATGTATATTCTTTTTGTATATATGTCAACAAGGATATTTGAGAATGAATACAGAGCTGCTGTCAGCCAAATATAGCCTTAACTGCCGATCGCCACTTAATGCCTTGGCCAGATAGTTTCGATAATTACTTCCCTTGTCCAGATTTCGGAATTGAAGCTTGGCCCGGGAACCTTGAACAGTATTTTGAAGCAGGCGCGATTAAAGGGGAAAAGGCCATGAAAAAATATCTCACAGTGATTGAAAAAGCCGGGAAGAATTATTCAGCCTATATTCCGGATATTCCGGGCTGTGTAGCCACCGGAAAAACACCGGAAGAAGTGAGACAAACGATAAAGGACGCCTTGGATTTTCACCTTGAAGGTTTGGCGGAAGAAGGGCTAAAAGCGCCAAAAGCATCTGCTCAAGCCGAATATATCGCAGTTTAAAGAAAGAAAACGGTAGCGCGGGAAGCGGGACCCGCCCCTATCGCGCTTTTTCATTTGGATTCCCCCCGCCCAGGGATGTCCGGGATCTGCTTTCAAGCCTTCCGGTCGTCCGGTCGTGCGCCTCACGGCGCAGGGGTGGGGCTTATCTCCGGGGTTGGCTTCGGGCGGGTCGTGTCATGCCCTCCGCGCTTGCGAGCGCTCCGGGCACCGGGCAGTCCGCTCCGCTGGGCAAGATTCCTGCCCGTCCGCGCCTTCCCTGGCGCGTCCCGTCATGAATCTTGCGGCGTCGCCATCTGATAAGCCTGGCTTATTCAGACGCAGCCCTTGACACAACCCGCCCTCGGTCTCGCTCACGCTCGACTTTACATAACCGAAGGCTATGCAAACTACCCCCTACAACAAGCCCCACCCCGTCACGCTCACGCGTGACCGACCGTCCAGGGCTCTCGTGGTGTCATCGCAACTTTCCGGTTCAGCAAAGTCTTCCCCGGTGCATCCCTTCCCGCCAATCCCATTCTTTTTCTGTTCGACATCGTTCTATGAACTGATTACCTGGAAGAACTGTGCCAAAATCGTTGTCAATGATAACATCTGCATCATTGGCAATTTCCTCTAACAATGACTTGATCAATTCGATATCAGAATAGTCTATCAAGAGACGAAACATTTTTTCTTCCGGCAATTCTGAGTCTAAATGCAAATAGGACCGACTATTAACCCCGTGAATAACCAAAGTGTCAACCGCCGATTTTTCGGTATTCCAACGCGTGGAAATAATTTCTTCTAATTTCTCCAATGAGAACGGCATTTTCGATTTTATGCAAAGTGTTTCCATAACAATCAGGGCTTAATCAATTGAAGAAGAAGACTTTCGTCAGCAGTCACCAAGCCGCCTTGCTGCGATAGAGACCGTAAGGAGTTTCCAGGGAGATTGGGTGCAAAACCAATACTCGGGAGCCCTGTTACCGCTTCAGAATTATTCAATTGTCGGAGTAGGCCTTGGGCTGAACCACCGGATTTAACCTGTATGACAGCATTCTGCAGCAAAATATCGGCATCAGTAAGAAGATTTCCTGCAGCATCTCTTAGAGGAACATTCACCCCTACCACATGGTTTGGATACATTGCTTCAATCTTACTCGCGAGATTACTTAAAAGTGGATCTGTCGATGTGAAAACTTTTCCGCTTTGCCCACCAAACATCTGTAAGTCAAAGCGAAGATCACTCACCCTGATGATGTTTGCCTCTTGTCTTTCAATGGCAACTGCTACTGCGGCTCTGCCACCCGCTGCTTCGCCCAAAAGCCCAGGACCAAACACATTAAGAAGCGCCAAAGCACTATAACCAGCAGCACTAAGATAGTTTCCTTCGCCTGCTTGGCTTCCTGCTTGAGCTGCCATAGCCGCGGGGTTTGTATAGTAAAGTGCAGCTTCACCACCTTGAACTGCCATCCCAGACGCTTTGAAGAGGAACTGTGTTAGCAACGGATCGTCACCATATTGCAACTGTTGCGTGCAAAGCCCCCATCTGTCGGTCCACCTAAACCCGATTCGGAAGCGAAATTT
>JADFYG010000117.1 GCA_015233155.1 Candidatus Rifleibacteriota bacterium | reverse complement strand
AAGTGCAGTAATCTGCACAGCGAACGTCTTTTCCAGGACGATGTTCGATGAAATGCTTTACATCATACATTTCAAGGGCTGCGTAAGCATCAGCGCTGTTGTCATACAACTTCACCGCTGTTTTACGGCCCTCTTTGCAGATGGCCCAAAAATCTGGACGCCTCCATTTTTCAGAAGCATTGCACAGAGGAAGTGCGATACGTGCGGCTTGATGTAACCGGATGCGTTCATCGATATACTCTTCACAACGCTCTTCCGACCAGAGGTCGATCGGAATCTTCAGTGCCGGTGCGGTCGGATACTCTCCACCGCGCTGAGCAACGGACTTACTCCAGTCGCGGAGTATGACGACGACTTCGAGTTTCTTAACGTCAAAGCCGTGTTCACGCAGGATAGTAGCGAGAATATTTAACTGATTCTCCCATTCCTGCCGGGGTCCGTCACGGACTGACCAGGTGGTCGTCACTTTGAAGTCTTGCAGGATACCATTGGTAAGGCAGAATCTGTCGAAGGCTCCGGATATAATCCAGTTCTGGCGCTGTATAGAATATCGGCGTTCTGCCAGTGCTTCACGTTCAGCACGCTCCAGGACGACATGAATACTTTGCCCGAAGAGCGCCCAGATGCGATCTGAGACGTCTTCTGTGAGTTCGGCAGCGTGTTGTATTTCCAATGCGACCTTGCGAGGGGGCGATAATAGTGTCGTGCAGCTGATATCACAGGGGCCTGCGGTATAGTTGTCATTACTGACAGCGTTTACGAGAGACTCGGGCAAACCGAATACGTTTGTTATCTTCATCACGCAGCCTCCTGTTGCATGTCGGACCTTGCGGTCAGAGCGTCATTGAACGTGACGAGAACCTTATCGAGGTCATCATTGGTCATCTGGCTCGACTCGCGCAGTGGCGCGGACCATCCGAGTATCGTTGCGATCTCTGTTTTCATATCCTGGGGGCTGTGACCGAGTTTCGCGGACAACGTGAAGATCTCCCGGATTTTTCCGATGCGCTGTTGCGTGGGAGTCTCCGCCTTGGGCGTGATGGTAACGGGTGGTTCTGGCTGTGCAGGAGCCTGGACGGGTTCGTTTTTTGCCGGGACGACGACAACTTCAGTCTTCACAGGGGTTCCCTGTGTGGTAGTCTTCGGCACGACAGCATTAGTTACGGGTGTCTTAGTGGCAGCGGGAGCATTAGTAGGGGCAACAGTAGCGGTAGAGGCGGATGTTTTCTTAACTGAGGTCAGTAGCGGTTTCGTATCGGGGCGACCGGTGGCAAGATTGCCATCGTCATCATCATCAGCGACGATGCTGAGAAGGGCAGCCAGACTGAATTTTCTCGCATAGGTTATGGCGCCGCCTATAGACTGCGGATCGTCTCTGGCGGGTTTTATACTCAGGGTCTCTTTTACGAATTCTCCGCTGATATGCGTCAGGAGCGTAGTTACGTTTACGCGGAGTGTTTCCGGATCTACCGAAGCCCCTTGCATTACGGCAATTCCGGCAGCGGACAGGGCGGGGCGGCAGGCTTCCATTATTGAAGCCAGGGTTGCATACTTACTCTTGAAGTGAGGGTTTGATGCGTCGAAGGCCGCTGGTTTCATTTGGCCCTGGGCTTTTGCGAGGGCTTCTGATATTTTTCCAATTTCTTTTGAATATTCCATATTTCTTTCTTCCTTTCATGAGAAGCGGGGAGGCCTGGTGGCTCTCCCCGCGTGTAACGTGAACGTGTCGATTAATATGATCAGTTGGTTTGTAGATATTCACTGGCTGAGCTTTCTATGAGTAGACGCTCTTCTGGCGAGGAGGATTGCGCAGCGCGGGTCATAGCGGAACTTACGCCAAATTTATTTGCGCGAGGCTCAATATTATATGCCTGAAGTATGCTTGGCAGCAGTCGTTTCGGCAGGTTACTGTTATCGAGTATCCGGGCGATTTCTTCTTCTGGATTCGGTATCTGTATGGAGCTCGCGTTAAGCATGATCTGACCGCTCTGTCTGAGTTGGCCGGGAACTTCTATGAGTTTTTCTCCGAGCAGTTGAAGCAGATTGTCATCAAGAATGCCTTTGGTGTGCTTCCTGCGCAGTAATTCTGCGTTCTTCAGAGGCGCAGTCATTCCATTGCGACATATCAGGCGAGTGAGGTGCAGACTGATTTTGAGACTGGCGTAACCTACGTCAGAGTTGCGGATGAGAATTCCACCTCAGACGTCACCGACGTCACCGGGACCACCGATAAGATAGGGCTGACCGACTCCGATCACGTAGGATACGGTCCGATCAGTAATATTGGCACGGATAAGTCGCATGTCTGGATCGACATTTCGCAGGGCGAGGAGCATAAGACGGGCAATCTGAGAGTCTTTCACAGGCGTGTACTTCGGGGAAACGAAACCCCTGAGAATGCCATCGGTACTGAGATGGTCGTTCTTACGTGTGCGAAGCCGGACCAGTTCATTGGAACGGGCGAATCGGCGGGTCAGATCGATTCCTTGTTCGGTGGGACTGGCTTCAGCGAAGTAGCGGTCGAATTTTACACCGGTCAATAGGCTCATTTGGGCTCGTGCCCAAGGGGTCATTTCATATTCCCCGAGGCCGGGGATCTGGACTTTTGCGTTGTCCAGAACTCTGAGTTTGTTGAGTTCGATGACAGTATCATCGTTTTCCTGAGATTCCAGATCCTGGAATTTCCAGATAAGATCGTGTAGCGTTCGGACGGGATGAGCGAATGCATTGTAGTTTTCGATGTTGTCGATATTTTCCATGGGAATAGCTCCATTTCTGGCCTATGGCCTTTTATATGTGGGTGTTGCGCATGAATAGCGCGTGAGGTGACAGGTAAACTGTGTTACCGTGGTGGTGTTGGTTTTGGTGGTCGCGGAGGACGTGGAGCGTTTCGTGTTTGTGGATTTTTGACAGGGGCAAGTACGGTGGCGACGAGTTCGATGATCTGAAAAAGTGTTAATACATTTTTTGTAATTCTCTCGATGGTCACGGGTTGAACCTCCTTTCATGGGCAGATGGAGAAACGGCTTCCATAAGACTTATACCGTTGAAAGGGGGTTAAAATTAAGTAGCAGCGGGGGTTTTACTCCAGACAGCTATTAATGAATGAGATTCGATTCGTGTATTTGCCCGGAACCATGCTGCTATGGCACGCAAAGAGGTGATCTGGCAGGGAAGACGTCATTGGATTGTGCGTCGCTCCTGAGGTCATGCAAATGACCCTATTTTTCCGATCGTGAACCGACATAAGAAGATGGCGCTATTTCATGTAAAGTCGGCAATCTGCACAGAATTTGCAATCGTAGAAATGCATTTTGCCTCGATGGCCGCACATCAATGGGTTCTGCTTTTTGCATGAAATCTCCCTTCGTTTTAAGGTGCTGTGTCGGAAAAAGCGGTGGCAATAATGCTTTCGTCTCCTTCTTCCATGTAGCGGGAACTTGTCATGTTTTCCAGAAATGATAGGCATATCATCAGCTACCCATGCCCCTTCTATCCTGTAATTGCTACTTTTAGTCCGTAGAACCATAGCCCTCACGGAATCTAGGATTCAATGATCCAACCGCCGTGAGGAGATGTCGTCATCAGAACCAATAAAATCCTGGCAACGTTCGGGAGTCGGGTCCGGGAACTGCGCAAGGAAAAGGGCTGGTCTCAGGAAGAACTGGCAGCCCGCTGCTCCCTTGACCGGACCTACATCGGTGGGATTGAGCGCGGCGAAAGGAATCTCGCCATCCTGAACATCTGCAAGATTGCCAAGACCCTGGGCATTTCACTGTCGGAGTTGTTGAACTTCCAGGTCTGATCCCACCATCAAATAGCCTCTTTACAACATCCTGTCTTAATTCCGACAGGGTGTGTGATTCGTTGTTACCCGGAGGTAGTTGCACATTCTGATGACTTAGAGTATCTTTTTTTCGGATAGAAGTCCGAGAATACTTCACTGCCAAATTCGATGGTTCAAAGAAGGCCGCATGATCTGCGTGAAATGCGACGTTTCTGTCCAATCAATGCGAGATGTCATCATCATTGCAAAGCTGGTGCTAGCAATTCCAAAGAGGTTCTTTTAAAAGATTTGAATAGACATCCTCATTTTAAGAAAGGCACCGAAAACGGTATAAGTCTTCAGGCGCATGGAATTCACAATCCCAGCCTCGGATCGACTCCGGTCGCAACGCTTGGCGATTGTGGTAGTGGCAGCAGCGCCGACCAGGTTCATATCCCTACAGACATTGCAAAGGGGGGGGGGCATGCATGAACGAGAGACTGAAAAAAGAGATTGCACCGTCGATGACCCGGCGACCTCGGATGCGGATCGGGAAACTGCAATTACGGGCATGCTGAACATAATCAAACTCATCAAGGCACAATATCCAGCTCTGAAGCCTGAGCGGGTGGACGCAGTTACATATCCGGGCTTCGCAGCTGACTATGCCCGGATAGAATCGAAATACTGGAATGTGGGCTGGCTCGTAAGTTCGATGCTTCCACATCCGTTCATAGTAGTGTAACTCGCTTTCGTTCAGAGGCTGTGAAAGTCGCACAAGAATATCTGGAACGAGCAAGATCTATATACGAAGCTGAGCGGTAAAATTTGATGAGCGGAGGAAACCACATGAACGCGTTTTTTATTATTCTCGGAGCCATAGTATCGTTTGCCATATCAGCGCTGTGGTGGCTATCCCGGGTGGGACTTGGAATCTCATATGCATATCAGGAGTGGTGGTATGGACGCTGAAAAACTGAAAAAAGCTGTTGCTGTTCTCGACGATCCGAAGTCACCCTGGACTGAACGCCTTGGTGCTGTCCGCGTTATCGAGAGTGAGATACGGTCTACGGCAAGCTGGGCAGGCACTGCCAGAGGAAAAAGGCTGGACGAACTTTCTTATCCTGGATTCGCAGAGGACTACGCTCGGATAAGCGAAAAATTCAAGGCGGAGATTGGGATCTGTAATTCGGTGGCACCAATGTCGCCCATACTGTTTTAAATGTTCGCGTGGGAGACGATCTTCCTCCCATAGCCCTGGATTATATGCAGGACGATCCACGGATATTGAGACAGATCTTCGAGAACCCTTACTGGATGCGTTTTTCGGAGCAATAGAAAGAGAGGCGGCACATGAACACGGTATTAAAGGTGGTAACCACCATTGCCTGGTGGACGTCCCGAATCGCTCTGGGAATATCTTACCTGATCCAGGAGCGCATGAAAGGGCCTCGCCCATAGGGGGGATGAGACGCTGGCATAAAATCATATAAAAAGGAAGGACCCATAGGCCATGGAAAAATCAGTTTACGAGAAAGAAGCACTCATTGAGATTCACGAATGGAAGAACCCTAGAATTACGTGGTTTGACTCGGCGTTGGAAAAGATAAACTACCCACTCGCAAAAGCGGGTGAGCTTGTTCTTGATGCCCCTTTAATTGGCGATGTCCTCCAAAAAACGGTTAAGGGCATTATTGAAATTGCAAGTGACGTTGCACACTTCAGCGTGAGACCTGATTCAATATACACTGAATTTTCCTCCAGAGGAGTTCAAAAGGTCAGAAAGCTTGAAGACATCTATAACCTCGATTTGTGCGAAGTTGACAAAGCAATTGGATTTCTCGCAGCAAAGTATAAAGGACTCGCTCTTGCAGAGGGTGTCACAACTGGCGCTGCGGGGTTGCCTGGAATTCCCGTTGACATATGTGCATTAATAACGCTCAATTTGAGGGCAATCGGCGAGTATGCCACATATTGCGGATTCGACATCACAACCCAACATGAAAGACTTTTCGCAATGAATGTCCTTAGTTTTTCGTCGAGTCCTACAGATGCGTCCAAACAGGTCGCAATGTCTCAATTAGTCAAAATTGCTGAAGAAGTAGCGAAGAAAAGGGCTTGGAATGAACTAGAGAAGAGTGCCTTTGTAAAGATAATTCAGGCAATAGCCAAAGCAATTGGAGTTCGTTTGACGAAAGCAAAATTGGCACAAATCATCCCAGTTGCGGGGGCAATTATCGGAGGAGGATTCAATTCCTACTTTACTTCTAAGGTCTGTGATGCTGCCTATTTCTTGTATAGAGAACGATTTCTTGCTCGAAAGTATGGTGTTGAAATAATTGATGAGGCTGTTAAACCCGCTGAAGACTTTAAAACTGGTTACAACGAAGAAGGAATCTAAACATCTTTGCGTTAGCAGTCGGGTCTGGAGTTATTACATTCCGGGCATAATAACTGTTCCACACCTGTTATAAATTTGTGACTCAGGTACCTTCTGACTGCGCAATCCTGTCTCGCCCTGAAGATAAATTGACGTTCTTCGTCCGTTGAAAACAGCATTTAAAGCGGTTTATGCTTTTGGAAAGTAATAATCTGCCCGACTGAGCCTGTTGCATGAATCCGTATTTTTCATCGAGTCGCCGTCGTTGTTCCTTTAGAAATCTCCAGATCTGAAAAAAATGTGACGATTCTGAAGGGAATTTACCCTCCTTCGCTGCTTTTAATCAGTCATCGTCCCTTTTTTCACTGCTTTGCGCATTCTCCATAGTTTCAGCATGTTGTGTGTAGCACAAATCAGTTTCCACTCGCTACCACAAGCTTTTATTCCTCGCCTGCTAAATCGGTCGAGTCTCTGGCCAGACTTTATTTGGCCGAATATCGGTTCGATAATTTGCCCTCGCAATCGATAGAGAGCCTTTCCTCGCTTGGTGCGCAGTTTCCGCTCCATTCTCTGTTTCGCAGTGGCGTTACAGGGAATCCGGCCTTTAGGGGCGGGAACATTCATGTGTCGTTGGTCATAGCTTTTCACCGTTGCGGCAATTAGCTCAATATTCCCGGGAATTTGCTTGGAAAGAGCTTCATTGGTAGTGTAGCCCGCATCCGCAAGAACTACTTTTACGGCCTCGGTTTCTGCAATTGCTCGGAGATTCGCATTGGCGCTTTCCATCATTGGGTGGAGTTGCTTTTGGTCGTTTTCGTCTTGAGTGACTTCCGCTGCAATAATGATCTGCTGATCATTTGCGACAGCTTGGGCATTGAACCCTTGCACAAAACCCTTGGCGTTTTTCATGATCCGACTCTCAGGATCTGTCGGATTGGCCTTTATCTCTTTCTTCGTCGCATCTTCTTTCGGCTTGCGACCACGCACTGGCTTTCCTGTTGCAGCTTCATTCTCTTGACGTTTTTCCAGCTTCTCCTTAAGCTCAGCCTCTTGAGATGCCTTCTTCTGCTTGATACGTTCAAGACACACCTTAATGCGTGCAAGACGATGCTTGCTATTTCTTAGTTCTGCAGGCAATTCATCTCCGCGAGCTTTTCCATGTGCTTTGTTCTCTTGTTCATCTTTGGCCTTGGCTTCCGCGAGAATCTTATTAACTTCCTCCTTCAAAGTTTCATCGGTCCGATTAGCTGCCAATGAAGCGTTTCCCTGAATCTTTGTCCCGTCAACAGCTATGTTACCCAATTTCGTCAATTTGGCCTCTTTGCACAGCTTCAAGACCTCGACAAACAAGTCGGTGAAAGAATTTTCGTGCCGCTGCCGAAAGCGAGCGATGGATGTATGATCTATATGCAGGTTTCCGCAAATGACTCGAAAGGCGATATCGCGCTCGCATAGCTGCTCGATCCGGCGACTGGAACGCACACCGTTGGCGTAAGCGTAAACCAGGAGGGCAACAATCATTCCTGGGTCGTAGGATGCGCCACCCTGGCCGGCTGGCTGAAGATTTGCATAGAAAGGCTTCAGATCCATGCTTTTGACTGCGTCAATAACGAACCAGGAGAGATCACCTTCGGGCAGCCAATCCCGGATGGATGGCGGGATAAGAAAGATCTGTTCTCGTTCTGGGTAAATGATGTTCAGCGCCACAATATTTGCTCCACTCTGAAGATGATTTATTATAGCACATCTCCGAAGTTTGTACAAGAGTTTTAACGAGATCTTTCGTTTTGCAGTGATACTTTGCTGGGTATCAAATCCAAGTACTCACATCGTCGATGTTAGGGATTCATGCAACAGGCTCGACTACCTTTTGTTTTTATAGCAGCACCGACCTTGTAAATCAGAAGTATTTCAATCTCTGAAACTCCGGCAGGTGAAGGAATATTTTTATGCAAATATTAATATTTTCTCTGAAACCATGATCAAAAGCGGATGGTGAAGGCGGTGACGCGGGTGAAGGGCTTTGCAGTAAACTTTATATATAATGAAAACAATATTCTTATAATATTTTGTTATGGCAAAACCCTTCACTGCCTTCACCTGCTTCACCGTGATGTCTGTGAGGTTGCCGTGGGAACCATCTTCTGAATGACTCGATCGTAAATGTGAGTCGTCGGTCCATCAAATACAGCCGGTCTGGCAATGAAACCGTCCCATACTGCAATAATGTCGATCATGGGTGGCTTCAATACTCCAAATATTTTCAGGATTGATTCCAGGTCGGACTATTCCGCGCCAACCTGAAGATGCAACATTCCAGTCGATAAGCGAACTTTTTCTCACTCTTATGGGAAATAATTCGCTTATTCGATTCAAAGGTCACGTGTGGTATTATTGCTCTCAATCAGAATCTGATGACAACCCGCTGAAAGGGACACTGATGGCCAAGACACAACGTAAAACCAACGATACTGCTGCCAACGTCGGATTTGAAGCCAAGCTATGGGCCGCTGCCGATGCGCTCCGCAATAATATGGACGCAGCAGAATACAAGCACGTCGTTCTCGGCCTGATCTTTCTGAAATATATTTCCGACGCCTTCGAAGCAAAGCACGCAGAACTGGAAGCACAGAAGTCAGATGGTGCTGATCCTGAAGATCCGGATGAATTTCGCGCACACAATATTTTCTGGGTTCCGAAAGAAGCACGCTGGGCACATCTCAAGCCCAATGCACCACAGCCGGGTATAGGCACGCTGGTCGATGACGCCATGACCGCCATTGAACGCGATAACCCATCGCTCAAGGGCGTGTTACCCAAAGAATACGCCCGCACAGGGCTCGACAAGCAGCGCCTGGGGCAGATCATCAATCTGGTGAGTGACGTCGCTCTGGGCAGCGCGGCAGACCGATCAAAAGACACATTGGGCCGTGTATACGAATACTTCCTGTCCCGATTCGCCAGCGCAGAAGGTAAGAGCGGCGGACAATTTTATACGCCCTCCAGCGTTGTCCGGCTATTGGTAGGAATGCTGGCTCCGTACAAGGGCCGCGTGTATGATCCCTGCTGCGGTTCCGGCGGGATGTTTGTAAGCAGCGAAAAGTTTATCGAAGCCCACGGCGGTAAGATCGGCGACATTTCCATCTACGGGCAGGAATCGAATTATACGACCTGGCGTCTGGCAAAGATGAATCTTGCCATCAGAGGTATTGACGCACAGATCGCGCATGGTGACACGTTTCATAATCATCAGCACCCCGACCTTAAAGCTGACTTTGTTATTGCCAATCCTCCGTTCAATGATAGCGACTGGCGTGGCACTCTCCTGAAAGAAGATAAACGCTGGGTCTTCGGGCAACCACCGGCGGGCAATGCCAACTATGCATGGGTCCAGCATTTCATCTATCACCTGGCACCGGCCGGTATCGCAGGTTTTGTTCTTGCCAATGGTTCAATGTCATCGAATCAGTCAGGTGAAGGCGAGATCCGGAAGAATATTATCGAGGCAGATATGGTTGACTGTATGGTCGCATTGCCCGGTCAGCTTTTCTATTCGACTCAGATTCCGGTATGCCTATGGTTCCTGACACGAAATAAGAAGAATCCGAAATATCGTGCTCGACCAGGAGAGACATTGTTCATAGACGCCCGTAAGATGGGGCAGATGGCTGATCGTACTCATAGGGAATTCACCGATGAGGATATTAACAAGATTGCCGGAACCTATCACGCATGGCGTGGTGATAAGGATTCAGGTAAGTATGTAGACGTTGCGGGTTATTGCATGGCTGTAAAGCTAGACGACATCCGTAAGCATGGCCATGTGCTTACTCCGGGACGGTATGTCGGTGCTGAAGAGGTTGAAGATGACGGAATTCCATTTGAAGACAAGATGAACAGGCTGGTCAGCGAGTTGAATGCCTAGTTTGACGAGTCAGCGAAGCTGGAAAAAGCTATTAAAGCGAATCTGAAGGGGCTCGGCTATGGTGGGTGAACCCCACATCGCAGAAAGCGAAACAATTGAATTGAAAAAAAGCCTTGCTGAACTCAAACAGGGTTTAGTCTCCATGACTGCCATA
>JADFYG010000116.1 GCA_015233155.1 Candidatus Rifleibacteriota bacterium | reverse complement strand
CTTTTCCTCGGCAAGGGGCGTAATGCTTTCAACAATATTATCAATGGTCTGACTGATGGAAAATGGCTTTGAATTGACATCCATTCGCCCGGCCTCGATCTTGGCGAGATCGAGAATATCGTTGATGAGGGTGAGGAGATTTTTCCCGTTGCGCCCGATGATCTCAAGATAGCCGACCTCTTCATCGCTCAGTTTCTGACTTGCCTGCATCATGAGTACGCGGGAAAGCGCCATGACGGAATTGAGCGGGGTTCGCAGTTCGTGACTCATGTTCGAGAGAAACTGGCTTTTCAGCCGGCTGGCCTCTTCCAGCGCCAGACGCTGCTGTTCAAGCTCCAAATTCTGCTCTCGCAACTCTTCGGCCTGTTGGCGGAGCCCCATGGATTGAGCCTGCAATTCTTCAGATTGCGCCTGAATCCTCTCATTTCTCGCCCGCATTTCGTCAGCCTGGACTTTCAGCTCCCCGGCCTGTTGTTCCAGTAGGGTGTTCTGCTGGTCCAACTTACGGGAATAGTCCCGTATTTTTTCAAACGCGAGCATGCCGATGAAGCCTATATTCAGGCCTTTCCAGGAATTGGTGACGAGTGCCAGCGCAGCTTCGGAATAGGCGTTCAGCGATGCCAGGCAGATCACGGCAATGACGTTGTCTATTTGCATGATGGGAATGGTAATGATCTCTTTTGGCTTGATATTCCCGGCAAACGTTGCATGCTCGAATATGGTATCTTCGGGAATGTCGCTGATCCGGATGATTTTCTTCTGTATCAGCACGGCGCCAAATTCCCCTTCATGCGCGCCGGCGGAAAATGATCTCATCTTGTCCTGTGTCATACCGACGGAGAAGTAGGGCTCGAACAGATCTTTTTCCTCGCGCAGAAAATAAACGGCTCCGATGTTGGAATTCGTTCCGGTAATCAACTCCGGCAACAGAGCCTCGCAGAAAGTCGACAATTTCTCGTTTCCCACCATGGCGTCGGCTATCCGGGCGACGTTTTCCCTGCTTTTAAGTTCCCCCTGTATCGTTTCGGCAAGAGAGTTGAAGGCGTCGGAAAAGCCGCCGAATTCATTGGCGGAAATGTACCGGCTGCGTGCATCGAGATTGCCCTTCCGGTACTGCTCGGCGGCTGAGATCAGTTCCTGCAAAGGCTCGTTGATTCGTTTCGACAGAATATAAATAATGCCAAAGGTCAGGAGAGAAATGGTGCCGAGAAGGATTGCCAGTGACATAGTCATGGCCTCCCTTTCAGACTGGGCGTTGGCGTGGATCTGCTCACCCTTTTTTTGAGCAAACTCGCTGACGTCACGGATTTCAGCTATTAGCTTATTCAAGTAGACACTGACAGTACCGCCGGAGCGAAGGCGGTTCATCACTTCGACTGAATTGCCGGCATGCAGGAGCCGTATGGTTTCATCTCGAGCCGTTTTGTACTGAACGGCCGCATTATCGATATCGTCAACTTCCTTCAGATCTCCCAGAAAGGCTTTTCTTATGGTTTCGATCTGCCGTTTGACGTCGGCGTCGTAAAGGGCAATGCTTTGCAGGATCGTCAGTATTTCCGGTTCTGTAGGGGGCTGCGGCAGGTTTTCCATATCCATGTGGATCCGCATAATGTCGGTTGTCAGCGCGCTGATAGCCCCGCGGACAGTGAGCGGATGCTCATAGATATCCCTGGCCGATTTCCACATACTATCCTCTTTAAACCAGAATCCCGCGCCGAGAAACAGCACGAACGCGAGAATGGTGCCCAGACCGATGCGCAGCTGCGTGCCGATCTTCAGATCCCTTAACTTCGTCACTCCCTTATCGAACAGTTCGCTCTGAAGGCTTGCCGTCATCAGCAAGCTTCCCCCCAGCAGCAGGAAGGAAAGCGCGGTCGTCATTGCCATGGGAATGGTGGATCCTCCATAGTGAAATGGCGAACTGAAGACGTAACCGAGGATAAAAACCCCTGCGCCCAGAACAACGATTCCGCTGAGCAAGCCTGTCCAGAATCTCCAGCGCTCGCACTGCTTTCCCTGAAACATTCCCCTTCCTGCGGAAAGAAGAGACGCGCCCGTCAGAAGAAAGAACAGACCCGTTGATGATGCCATGCGGCCGATCGGGCTCCCACCGAGAGTTCCCATGTCCGGGAATATCAGATAATCGGGGCTGATTGGTAAACCGGTTTGAGATCCCAAAAACGTCAATGCCCCATACAGTGAGACAAAGCCGCCCACAATCGCGGCTCCAATGATTCGAGGCTCGTCTGAGGCGCGGCGAAGCAGTATTATCAGGGCCGTGCTGAGCAACAAAAAACAGGAGGTTGTACTGGGGGCCATCGGAATATATTTTGTACCGAAGCTGGCCAGAATCCGGGCACCACTAAGCCAGCCGAAAAGGCTCAATACCGGAAATACCATTGCTCCGGCAGCCAATATGAAAGCGATGTGTCGGGGCGTGATCGTGGCTGTCTCTGTTTCACCGGTCTCGCGCATATTTCCCCTCTCCGTCTTTTATTTTTTCTGATAGATCCGACTGAAATCAAAAACGCGGTTGAAGTGATACCGGTATTTCATCGGCGGCGCCTCTGCCGTCCCCATTATGAGATAACTATTTTTTGCGAGTGAATGATAAAGTTTATCAAAAATAATCTCCTGGTAATCGATATTAAAATATATCAGACAGTTAAGGCAGAACACCAGATCGAAGTTGCCGAAGACGCTTTCCGGAGGTACGCTGTGCTTTTTATCAAGCAGGTCGAATACTGAAAACGTGACCATGCTCCTGACTTCGGGAATTAATCTGAAACGTTCACACTCCGGTACGAAGTATTTCCTCAATATATGGCATTTCACATGTTCCAGGCTTTCCATTGAATAGAGAGCTTTCCTGGCTGCATCCAGGGCGTCGCTGTCTATGTCGGTTGCAAAGATGTGAAGATTCATTGCATGTACCTCCTTCTCCAGTAACTCACGAAGGAGGATTGCCATGGAATAAGGTTCAGCACCGTTGGCGCAACCCGCGGACCAGATCCTCAGGGAGGAGTCGTTTGATCGGGACTTTTCCCGAATAATGACCGGCAGGATTCTGTCGGCGATTAGTTCAAAGGTCAGCGTGTCCCTGAAGAACCTTGTGACATTGACAGTCAGGACACCGAGAAGATGGTCCAGCTCGGCATCGTCTTTCCGCAGACAAGAAAGATAGTCGTCAAAATCTTCGGAGGATGTAGCCTTCAAGCGCAGATGAATGCAGCGCTCCAGCATTGCTGAATGATAACCGGAAAAATCAAGCCCCCGTTTTTCCATCAAATAATAGAGGATGGCGTCCAGCTTTTCGTCTGTCTCCCGCACCCTGCAATTGCTCATAGATAATTCGATATTCTATCATGAAAACTTCCCGGCATTGAGCAGAGTCATTTAATTTTCGACCAGGGCAGAGCGACCGTCCGACGTGCCGAAAAAGCTTGCAGCAAAGAACGCGGCGCGCCCGGCGGTCGCTGCCCCACCGACGTATAATCATGACCCCGAGCATTGAAATCCGGCGTTGACTTGCGCCCGATGAGGCCTTAGAATGTGGGGTAATTCATGAGGAGAGGAAAGACAAAATGCATTTCTTGACGATCAGCGACCGTGGTCTGGTGCGCTCCAACAATGAGGATTACGTGGAAGGGGTACAGATTCGCTGGTCAGGACCGCTGGGCAAGGTTCAGGATATCACGGCGCTTCTTTTGGCTGATGGCATGGGTGGAGCTGCCGCAGGCGAATTTGCTTCTATGCTGGCGGTTCGCACGACCAAGGATAAATTGTTCGAAGGTATTCTGAATAGACCTCCGGAAGAACTCCTCCATACCGATTTGGCCGAATTTCTTGGGAAGTGCTTCAGGCAGGCGAATGAGGCCATATATCAAAAGAGCCGCGAGAACATTGACATGGAAGGCATGGGAACGACCATAGTCGCCGCTTTGATCCACGAAGGGATCATGACCATCGGACACGTCGGTGACAGCAGAGCCTATATGTTGATAGAGGGCAATTTCAGACAGATCACGCGTGATCACTCGTTCGTCCAGGAGTTGGTCGATCAGGGCAAGATCACTCCGGAACAAGCGAAGCAGCATCCGAATCGCAATGTGATCACGCGCGCGCTGGGTGTTTCCGCGGAAGTTGAGCCTGACTGCAAGCGTCATGAGCTTCAGAAGGGTGACCTGTTAATGATCTGTTCTGACGGACTCACTGGTTTCGCGGAAGATCTTGACATTGCTCGAATTTGCAAGGATGCGGTAGCGGAGAAGCCGATTGATCTTTCCGCACTTGGAAACAAACTGATTGAGTTGGCAAAGATAGGCGGCGGGGGTGACAATGTATCCGTTGCCCTGTATTATCACGATCCGAAATCCTTCTGAATCAGGGTCATTTGATTTTCCGCCGGCGAATGGCTTGCATTGCATGATTTCAACGAATGGTAGGGCTGGACCGCCGGGCCAGCCGAGAAAGCTCGTGACAAAAGGTGCGGCGCGCCCGGCGGTCGCTGCCCTACCGGTCGAGAATTAAATGACCCTGCCTTCTGAATCAGGGTCATTGCGGAGAAGCATAGTCCTGTGATATGGTGACTTTCCATGATTGACTCTCAGGACACCCGGAAAGAGAAGGATCTTCAGCTTTTTTCAAAGCGATTCGATCAGCTCATCCGTCATAAAAACCATATAATCGACCTTCTGCAAGAGGAGGTCGAGAAGTCGCGCAAGGGAGCAGCTGGCGCACCTGTTTCACCCGCTTCGCCGGATATCGCGATGCTGGAGCGTGAAAATGCTTCGATGAAAGCCCGGCTCGAGGCTGTAACCACCGAGACTGCCGAGATGTTCGATGCCGAAATGAATCGGCTTCGCGCCGAGAATGCTTCCCTCACCCGGGATCACGATGAAGTTGAAGCGCTTCGCGTAGAATTAGCCAGGTTTAAATCCACAGCCGCACCTATCGCTGGCGACTTCAAGGAAGTTGAGGTGCTTCGCAGCGAATTAGCCAGACTTAAATCAGCATCGGCAATCGCCGCACGCGAACACAATGAGCTTGTGGCACTTCGCGCTGAGTCAGCCAAACAGAAAGCTGTAACAGAGCCCACTGGGCAGGCCAGTGGTGCGGCAGACAAACTTCGCATCGAGTTCGAAGCCCTTAAACGTGAAAATTCAGAATTGAAGGCACGTCTGGCGGTCAAGCCTACCGCAAAATCTGATCCGGTAATGGATAGCCTTCGCAATGAGGTTACAGCTCTTCGTGGCGAGCAGGCTAAACACGATGTGCTTCGAAAGGAGCATGCCGAACTTGAGAGTCTTCGCGTGGAGCATGCCGAACTCGAAGCTCTTCGCAGCGAAATAGAGAAACTGCGCGGCGAACACGCAGAGCTGGAAGCACTGCGCGGCGAACATTCAGAACTTGAAACTCTCCGTGTCGAACATCTCGAAAATGAGAAACTTCGCGCCGAGCTTGTCGAGCTGCAGAAGTTGCGCAGTGAGCATATCGAACTTGAGGCATTGCGTAAGGAACACGCCGAACTACAGACACTTCGAAGTAAGTATGTAGAACTTGAAAAACTGCGCAGTGAAAATATCATTCTGAAAGGCAGTATACAGGGGCTTACGAATCGCCTGCAAGAACAGGAAGCCCTTGCCGCGAAGTCGGCCAATATTCCACGGCTGAATTCTGAACTGCAGGCGGCGCGTCATGATTCCGAGATTTCGCGTACTCAGATTGAGGCCATCCGATTTCAGATTCGGAGTATGCCGACCCCGGAAGATCATAAACGACTTGGGGAAGAGCTTGTCGCAGCCCACCGCGAGGTTGGCAGCCTTCGGATTCAGGTCGCGTCATTTGAGATACGTTCCAGAGAACTGGAAGCCAGGAAAGCTGAGAGTACTGTACTGACCGCGGAAATATCGCGATTGCAGACAGATGTTGCGCTTCGTCAGCGCATCGGTGAGGAGTTACGTCAGAGAGTCGATGAATTAAAACTGCTGCTTGGCGAAAAAGAAAAGGAGTTGCGTGGCATTCCCTCGATGCGCGCTCAGTTGCAGTCTGAAATAGCTCGTGGCAGGCATGATCTTGCGGTGGTATCCAAGGAGCTTGAGAATACGCGACTCCGGTTGGAAGAGGCTCGCAAAGCTCAGGAACGAGCGCTTGCCGCAGAGAAAACGGCATGTGATACTCTTTATACACAAACAGCCGATATGAATGCACGACTCGCCGATATTCAGCAGTTGAATCAGAATATTCAGATCATGCGCAAGGAAGAACAATCGGTTCTCGAAGAGAATGAAGCTCTTCGACATGACACCAGTCGCCTTCAGTCAATTATTTCCGAGAGAAATTCCGTGATCGAGCGACTGCGACGGGAGTATGAGGCGGCATTGGCAAAACGGAATGAGCCGGAACCTGATTCCCCACGAGTCATGGAACTCAAAGCCCGTATGGAAACCGCGGCGGTTCGGGAGCGTGAACTTCATGCAGAGCTGGATCGTCATCGTTCCATGGCGGGCCAGCTTCGTATACGTCTGTCAAAGCTTTTTTTCGAGGCGCCTCGTCCGGTCACCTATGCGCTTCCGCCATCCCCGGAGCAGCCGGGCGAAGTTTCTATGACTCCGATGTCGGCGAAGCTTCCGTTCCTGTTTCCTGAGCGACTGCCCCGGCCAATGCCGATCACCTGGGAACGCAC
The DNA here is from genome assembly GCA_015233155.1 of Candidatus Rifleibacteriota bacterium. Classification (GTDB taxonomy): domain Bacteria; phylum Muiribacteriota; class Ozemobacteria; order Ozemobacterales; family Ozemobacteraceae; genus JADFYG01. Next base: position 4,201 of record JADFYG010000116.1, on the reverse strand, counting down.
ACTTCCGTTTCGTGCCTTAGCCGGAGTTCAGGTTCCCCAGCCGGCTCTGCGTATAACTCGCCCCATCCGCTTGTTTCGCATTTTCCGGGAGTATCCTGTACCCGTTCCTTCGATCATTTTGAATTACGCCAGACACCTGGATCTTCCACCTATATTCATGCCTTCGAATATCCAAAAAACTGTTCCGCTGTCTTTCCCCAAGGCCGTCGAAGCCAACATCGTTTCATTTCATGTCGCCCTCCCCCCGGACATCAGAATGAAGCCTCTAATGCCGGCATCAGGAGTACCGAGTCGCATGAAATCGAGTCGGAAACGATTCACGCGGCGTTCAGATACATTCTTCATGTTTGTCGATTTATTTGTCACGACTTTGCGCGAGCGTATGCGCCGGTATTTGAAGATACTGCCTATGCGTGAGTTAGATATGAAAGCAATGCTGCCGGCATCACCCTCAGAATTACCCATGAAATGCGGGCCCTGGCAAGGCATTCTTTTGTGTGTTAATCTTGTTATACCTCAGAAAATCGAAATCTCCCGCTCGCCTATGCCGCCGCATATGCCGAGCGGCAGGCTGTCCATGCTCATGAAGGGGATTGAAGAATCGCTTTCTGCATTGAATTCGCGTCTTGAATCTGTTCAAACACCTGTAAAACCTCATCCAACGAGTTGACGGAGGACCTATGAAACGCACTTTTCTCCAGGACGAAGCCAATACTCACTACAACCTTGGCATCGCCTACTACACGAAGGGCCAGTATGAAATGGCCATCTCCGAATGGATCCAGTCGCTGATCAAGAACCCGCAGAACGGCGAAGCGCGATTCAAACTTGGCGTTGCCTATTATCAGCTCAATCGCATTGATGAGGCGCTCAAGGAGTGGGAAATCGCGGTTTCGCTCGATCCAAAGAATTTCGAGGTTCTGCACAATCTTGGTATCGCCTATTACAACAAGGGTGATGACACAAAGGCGATCGACAACTGGGAGCAGTGTCTTGAAATTCGTCCGCAGGATGCTGAAATTCATTTCAAGCTAGGCATTGCATCTTATAACCTCGGAAAAGAAGATCGTGCTATTTCCCTTTGGGAAAAAGCCTCCGCGCTCAATCCGGACGATTCCGACATCTTTTTCCGGCTTGGCGTTGCATATTACAACAAGGGGCTCGACGATAAAGCAGTAATCGCGTTCAGCAAGGCGATCGAGCTGAATCCCAAAAATGCCGAGGCGCACAACAATCTGGCTATAGTATATTATCGCCTCGAAATGTACGGGCAGGCCATCGAAGAGTGGAAGAAAGCTCTGTCCATAAATCCGCGTCAGCCTGATATTTTCAACAATCTCGGCAATGCATACAGCAAGCTGAATCAGCATCGTGAAGCCATTGAAACCTGGCAGAAAATTCTCGAAATCACTCCGCAGAATGCCGAGGTATTCTTCAAACTCGGGTCTTCATACGGCAAACTCGACGATCTCGACAAGGCCATTGAATGCTGGCAGCAGTGCATTTCGGTCAATCCGAACGACATCGAGGCTCATTTCAATCTTGGCGTGGCATACTACAACACCGGCAATTTCAAGAAAGCGATCTCTTTCTGGAATACGGTTCGCGAGAAGCGCAGCGAAGACGCCGATATTTGCGAAAAAATCGGGAACGCCTATTGTGGTTTGGAAGACTTCGCGGAAGCCGCCAAATTCTGGAACCGCGCCAGTTCTTACATCCCGGATGACGCGCAGCTGCATCATAAACTGGGTATTGCTTACTCACGTCTGAACAAGACTCAGGAGGCCATCTTCCAGTGGCAGAAGGCAGTCGAACTCGACGCCAGCCATTTCGAGGCTCATCATAACCTGGGCATCGCGTATTACAATCTCCAGAGGTTCGACGAGGCGCTCAAAGAGTGGGAAAAAGCCCGTGATCTCAATACCACCGACCCGGACATCTTTTTCAAGCTTGGTCATGCCTATCGTCAGAAACGCCGTCTCGATGAGGCTGTCATCAGTTGGAAAAAGGCCGTAGAGCTTGATCCTAACAATCCGAATACCCATTTCGTGCTTGGAAATGCCTTCGATGAAAAAGGTCTCACCGACGATGCAATTCTCGCATGGTCGCGTGTAGTCGAGCTGTCGCCGAATGATGTCGATGCGCATAACAATCTGGGTATCGCATATTTTCAGAAAAATCAGTTCGACAAGGCCATCAACGAATGGGAAGATGCCATCCGGATCACTCCGGAAAATGGCGAGTTGTACAACAAGCTTGGAATTGCCTATATCAAGATGGAGCTGTTCGACAAAGCCGTCGATTGTTGGGAAAAAGCCCTCAAATACAAACCGGAAGACTCCGACATCCTGTCGAATCTCGCGACCGCTTACCACAATCGCGAGATGTATGACAAGGCGATAGATATCTGGAAGCGCGTTATCAAATACAATCCGCAGGATGCCGAGGCGCGCAATAAGCTGGGCATAGCTTACTACAACAAGGGCATGTATGATCAGGCCATCGAACTTTGGAAAAAGGCCATCGAGCTCAATCCGAGAGACGCCGCCGCGTATTACAACATTGGTACCGAAGAGTTCGAGAAAGGGCGTGTCAATGAGGCCATTACCGCTTACAGACATGTGCTTGAGATCGATCCGAAGTTCCATCAGGTGTATTACAACCTGGCCATAATCTATGCCCGCAAACGCCAGTTCAATGAGGCGATTGATTCTTCCCGGCGCTTTTTGCAGAATACGCCGGCCGGCGTTGAAGCCGACAATCTCAAGACGCTCATCGAGCAGTGTGAACAGGAGCTTGAGCAGGTAGCCGAAGCCTGATGTGTGCCAAAGTCGCGCCCGGCCAAGGCAAATGCATTAATAGTTCTGAGGTAGGGCGCGACCGCCGGGCGCGCCGCTTCGTGCTTGGCGCTTCGATGTGCCCGGCGGTCACGCCCTACTTAGTCAATGAGATGTAATATCAGCCGGGGTGCATGGAGTTATACTCTGTTGCCCATGCTTCTGTTGTGTATCTGGTCTGTTATTACACCAGGGTTCGCTGAGACGGTTACTGATTCTCTTGCTTCGGGAGTGCTCGGGGCTCCGTTGACGGTGAACGGAGTGAGCATGCAGGTCATAAGCGTTCCCGAATACACGGAGCTTCGTCTTCCAGGCACACCCACGGAAGACTCCGGCAAGAATATGGGTATATCCATGGGGAAACTGTCTCCGCGTGATCTCGTGGTCGTCCAGAACGGCAGCTGTTCCGTCATGTCATTGACGCAGCCCGAACCCGATTTCATCGATCTCATTCGTGGAGGCCTGAAACGCGTTGCGGATCTGGAGATACCATACAGTTCAGAAGTGGCTTCGCAGACATCTGACGACCCGGTTTTTTCCGGCCATGAAGCTCGCAATCGTTTGAAAAAAATCTCGGCCTGGGTTCGATCTAAGATAGAGTCCAGAATTGGTCCTGTTACGCGGTCGCGTTTGAAAGTCTGGGTATTATCGAGTTTGGTTTTGACATATTTGTTTTTGGGCCTGATATTCTCCGGGCTTATCTGGAGATCGGCAGCCGCCATCTGCGAGCGTCCCTGGCTGAGCCTTATTCTTGGCGCGGTGTCTGGTGCCGGCATTATATGTCTGATGGCACTTTTTATTCATTCCAGGATCGGGATTCCTTTTTTAATCCTGCCGTTGGCTGTAATGATGCCACTCTTGTTGATTTTGCCTGCTATAGCCAGCGGTGCCTTGGTGGTACTGACATTTAACCCCCAGCGTGTTCTTGGAGGAATTCTCGGTCTGTGTCTTATTTTCCCGTTACTTGTTTTTTTGTTCCTTGCGGGACGAACGGGGTTCATAGTATTCATATTAATAGAACTCTGGGCTTTGGGAGGCATTCTCCTGTCACGGATTCCCGGAACAGGTCGGAATAGCGAAACGAAGGAGGAAACCCATGTCGAAAAAAGTGTGGATTCTGCTTCTGGTTAGTCTGTCGTTAGTTTCTTGCGCATTTGCTCAGGAGGCATCGAGCCCGTCCGCTTTACCGTTGATGCTGCAAAACCTCGGCGGAATCATGAAGGTAAATCTGGATGCGAGCACCCTGCTTGGCACCCCGATCACCGTTGGCGACGTGACGTTGATTCCGGTGATTTCGAAGTGCTTTGGTATGGGGCTGGGCGAGGGGCTGCGAAGCGAAGACTCGAGCAATTCCCAGGATAAAA
>JADFYG010000115.1 GCA_015233155.1 Candidatus Rifleibacteriota bacterium | reverse complement strand
TTTCACCCAGAATGACGTTAGCGCCAATCATTGCCTTCAAGGTAGGTGCGGAGAACAGAAACGTCTGAACACGCTTGAATTCGATCTCAGCCAGTATATAGCCTTCCATTTCAGACCTCACCCCAAATTTTATTTTCCAACTCTTCACACTTGATCCGACCAAGCGTTATAAGAAAAAACGAGGATGAATACGAGCGAACCATGCCGACGCGATGTAATTCTCTCAAAATACATCCACTTTCACGTCTTCATGAAACCGGGAGCTAATATATAGTATTTGCACATAATTTTGCGACATTTTATTATTTTATTGATTCGCCAACACCCCGCAGCACCTTCCACACAATAGATCTCCGGAAAAGGTGAGATATGAAAACTCAGTTATCAGGAAAACTCCTGAAGCCAATTGTCTTCACAGCAATATCAGTCGCTGTAATCGCTTCGGTTTAACCTTAAAATACACCCTCACGCAAAATCCGCCGCTTGACATGGAAGCCCCGGAATTCTAGAATCATCCCTGATCGACAGGGCGAAAAAAATCATGAAGATGGCTTGGGATGAGAATCGTAGTGAAACAAGCGAACCAGTCATGGAATTGCTCAGTGATGAAAATGACCCTACTGACCCCGGACGAAAATGGAAATCGGAACGGTCGAAAGTTCAGCGGTCAGATAATGCGGCGACGAATGTTTCCTGGGAAATTACTTTTTCCTGTGCATCGATGAACGGGGAGTGCGAGGCGTGACAAACGCATTGAAGAGTGAGTTTCCCGTCAGCCGCTTATTGCCCGAAGACGAACGGCGCAGTTTCAAAGATTTTCTCGAGGCATATCTGGAAACGCGAACCGAGCATGATTTCAACCTTCTATACAAATACGTCGGACGAAAGTTCGGAAAGTACCTCGGACGTCATAATAACTTCAAGCAAATGTTTCTCAGACACGAAAAACGAGCCGGTTCAGCAAACAGAGATGTGACCGATGATGGCAGTTCAGACGCCTTCAGCTCGGTCTGGATCGCTATAACACAGGTAGCGAAGGCTTCTGACTACAAAGGCGTTAAGCAGACCGATATCATACTGCAATGGGCTCGCGGTAAACTGGACAAGGATTCCGACGGCTACCTCGCAAGTATATTCAAGACATCCTGCATTAAAGAGCAAAAGACTCTTGCGGGAAACGAATTTTCGAATCTTCAAAGCGATATCCGGAACTGCCTGAAGCTGTTGGTTGATAAAAATAAAATTTATAAGATTGGGAATTACTATAGAGGCAATATCATGGAGCCGACTGGTCGTGGAAATGAAGACCTGGTCGACAGACAGGTAGTCAGAACACTCCCGCTTGAATTTAAGCTGGAGCTCGATATAAAACCATACGTCAATCTGGAACAATCTCTCGTCGATTTTCTAACGGCCGAACGACATGAGCATTTGAGTTGGTCGACGTCGGATCTGACGACTGTTTTCGGACGGCATCTAGGAATCGGGCCAATATTCGAGTCTTTCAACATGACAGATGACGAAGGAAATCCTGACTCTTCTATCGAACATGAGGCAAGCGAAAAACAGTTTCATTGCGCAGACATATTCGATTCCGTAATGAATACGAACAATGAGGAAGCGGAACGAGCCTGGACCAAAGAAAGTCTTGCATTAATCAATAACGCCGATCAAAAGCAAATCGAGAGTATTCATGTCGGTCTGCTCTGGCTTTGCAAGAAAGATCCTGAATTAATGGAAAAGACCGGAATCGATCCGGTATTGATCAAGGAAATGATATATGCGAAGGACGGCTTCGCGGAGATCGCAATTAAATTGAACCTGGGTAACGCGGCATCCTTAAATGAGAGTGATGGCAAGTCTGCCAAAGGAAAAGCACATTATCGCAACAAGCATTTCGAAGAGTTCCTCCAGCGCAGGCTCAAGGAAGCCGAGCGTCGGGAACTCCTGCGCTACCCGGCAAAGATAAGCCTGCTGAGCTGGCTTGTCCAACGGTATCCCTTCCCTCAAAATAAGAGCGGACAGTCATCGGAGGTTTCACATGTCTGATTCCAGTTGTCCGTCCATCTCCCTGCTGGCCAGTTTCCAGAAGGGACGCATTACAGGCGGTGAGAAAAATGTCATCGAGGAGCATCTCAACTCGTGTGACATTTGCCGATTCACCGTCTCTCTGCCCGATGTAAAGCCCCCCGCCGGCTTTGCGCAGGAAGCCAGGCGAGTGTTCGAACTGGCTACACAACCAAGACCGATCAAATTGGCGTTCGGTCAGATATGGCGAATCGTCTGCCCCGACACCGACGCCGAATTGGCCATCCTGACATCACGGGATAAGCATTCTCTCAATGCCCCTCACCAGAATCTCCGGACCTGTCTGCTCAGTTTTGATTTCGACAGGAACGAGCTTGCAAAGCGAGGTGAGCTATTGGCTGAAACCGATGATTCATCTGTCGGGCGTGAATTTCTCATCAAGACTTGGGATGAACAGACAATACTGCCCGATCAGCTCGACCAGTATTTCGGTCAGTTGTCTGATCGGAAAGCCAGGATTTTAAAAGAGACCCTTGAAATGCGTATTTCCAATCCCGCTATCGATGAAAATCTAAGCGAAGCTGTCCTTGCATTCCGTGCCAGGGAGAGCGCGGCCTCGTCGGTATTTTCAAAACCGTATCTGATGAAACCCGACACAATCGGACGGCATAACATACAGGAGAATCCTGAAATACCGGCAAAGCCGTCTCTCCCCCCGGGAACGAATATCTTCGAAATAGAGGCTCCTTCACATCTTTTCGAGCCATATGCGAGCAACGAAGAGAACCGAATTCGCTACGCGGCGAAGACATCTGAGAACCTCGAAGAACTGCAGGAAATCATCTATGGACGACTCAGGAAAATCAGACAGGCAAAACAGTTTCCGGCTGTAATGCATCTGGAGCGCACAGCGGAAGGCTTTAGCCTGTCAGCACCGCAGGATTTCGTGCTCCAGTTCACATTTAAAGGCAAGCCCTCCGGATTTTCACTGACTAGCCACGGAGGAAAACTGTCAATAAAAGGGAAAGATCTTGACGATTGTCCGAAATGCGACGGTTTCGCAATAATGGGACGACCCTTACGAAAGATTCTGTAGTGTGATTGTGCGGTCGCGGGAACTTCTTGAGCAGAGACTCGAGCTTGTCGCGCGCGCATATTGCGAGCAAAATGAGTCGACGGATGCCGGCCGGATCTGGCTCGAACTGATAAACCCGATAAACGGTGCCGACGAGGCGGAGAACCAGGCCGATCGCGTTATCATCGAAGCCTGGCGTCACAGGCCGTCAAGGATTATTGAATTCGTAGAATCGGCTTCCAGTCGGATGATTTCTCCAGAAACAGCGCTGGAAGATCTGGCCGACAGCCTGGTTGCCGAATGCTGTGCGGGAGGCGGACGCTCCGCCTCCGTCCTGACGGCGACAGACGAACAGCTTAAAATGATAGAGAGTTCATTGGGAAAACTTCCGAAGCGTCAGGATGTAGACAGATATCTGGAAACGGAGATCCTGTTGCGCTGGGAGCGGCTCAATTCGAATATCAACAGATCCGTTGGCCGCCATGATCTTCCAAATCCCGCATTTGTGGCTGTTAAACAGCCTGCCGGCGGTACACCCTTGATCGGCGGCTTCATCGCGGCGCCGGAGAATGTAGTTCAACTCATCACAGGCAAAGCGAGAACAGTTGCCGGAACGCGATTTCAGGATGCGATGAGTGAAGCCGCGAAATCATTGAGTGATGCATATCGAAGCTATTCATCGATTTCTCTGATCGAGCCGATGACGGATATTTTCCGGATTCCGATCGACGGAGCATCGGTAGGATTGGCCGCATGGATCTTCGGCTGGCTGAGATTCCGCCGTCTCGACCTGCCATTTTTGCTGGCCGCAAGCGGTCACGTTGTTGGGGGAAAAGTTTTGGGTGTCGATCCGGGAACCATCGATCAAAAAATTTCTGCAGCGTTAGCGACGGGTTACGCACGATTTCTGGCTCCTAGAAAAAACAAAAATGACAGCACGAAATGGAAAGCTGACCCCCGTGTTGTCTGGATAGAAAGCGTGGAAGAGATCATCGAGTGGTTCGCGTCACAGTCCATCTGGAACGCTCGCCGCGATCTGGAAATGCACCTGACCCGCAAGACGCTCCTGCCCCGGGAAGCCGCACTCGAAGGCCTTGATCGGTTATTCAGGGAAAACCTCAGCCGCGACCGTCCCTTTTCACTGATCCGGGATCTTCGTGCGACTTTACGCGAAAGCGTCGCCAGATGCCGCGTTTCGTTATTCAAGAATGTGATGGATCGCCTGCGTCTGATATATCTCAACCGCTTGGAAGAATGGCTCAATGATAAGGTAAGTAACGAAGAATGGTTATCATTGCTGCGACATATGGTTTCGCCGGAGATCTTCTTTTTCCACCTGCCTTTCCTGCTGAAAAGTTTGCACGAACGCGGCGACAGTGGACTTCGCGAGCGCCTCGCCGGCGAAATGTTGCACCGGGTCCTGGATCATGATGTCGATGCGGCGCTGGCACTCATAAATGGCCGGGGATTCTTCGATCCGTTGTCGGTAACTTCTAACAGTATATTCAGAGACACTGCTTTTCGTGAAGCCCTGCCGCATCTTCTCTGGATTGCCCTAGACGAACCTTCCAGGGCAATCCGGGTGCTGACGACTCTGCCGAAACTGTTTCCATTTGAAGAAGAGTGGCTGAGAATCTGGCTACAGATTCTTGCCCGAATCGACACCGAAAAGTATGCGCGGGCAGGAGTTTTAGAGTATCGATCATTTCTGGAGCCTGTTATGATCGAGGTCCTGGGACCGATCTACCCCGGCTTCAGACCCGGCCTTGCAAATCCATGCTCTTATCCGGAACGGCTGGCCAATCTATGGCATGCGGCAATGCTGCTTCGCGAACGGTTTGGAACAGAGGTCGCCTTGCCTGTCGAACAGCATTTTCTGGCGCATCTGCGTGCACCAAAACCGACGACCAGAACTGATATTCCAGCCGCACTGGCCGATTACCCGGAATTTCCTGAGCTTATCGCAATAGACATGCATACAGATTTGACCGCCCTGATCTGCGCCAGAAAGAAGCTGGGAACACCCAGGCTTGTAAAGCGTCCGATACTCAGACCATTATGCACAGCCATAGACGCCGAAATCGGGAGGCGCCAAATCCTCATCACTCCCCCTAACAACGATAGTGAGGAAAATGAAACACCGAAGGCAGGCTCACCGAGCGGCTGGCCACGTGAAATTGCCAATTTATTTGAGCGGGATAAAATTCTTTCTGACAAAAAAAAGCAGATTGATCGAATGCATTCGGCGGATCGTAATAAGGAACATGATATATTCAGCCGTTCCGAGTGGATGAGGCAATTGTCAAAAGCAGTGTGCGACATGGTCAATGGAACAATTCAGAGCGATACGCGTCCATCTTTACGGATCCATATGTTCATCCAACCCGCGCAGTTGCTCGCTAATCTGCATCTCGCTGATACAGCTGATCTACGTCATTTTTTCGACTTGCTGCAAGGCTGGTGTGAAGGACACAAGGGAGGGCGTTTGCTGGCCGCGCAATGTCTGGCATATCATGCCGTCCGCATGGCGTTAACCGCCGGAAAAACGGTTCCCAGGGTATCGAATGTCGGAAAATCGTTCCATCTCGCAGTCACTGCTGCATTAGTCGCCGGGAAAGCTGGCTTCGGAGCATCTGGTCCAGACAATTGGTTGAAGGCTGCGATCAGGCAAATTGCCACAGCCGCCCCCCACGAACTGCTCTGGCTCCTATGGATATCGCCTAATGATCTTCCCGAATTGAAAAGCGCTGTAGAAGAACGCGCGACATCTCTCTGCGCTTCTCTCGAAAATCCGAACCCTGATTACGATAGATCGCAAGCCAAGACAGGACTTTTCATACTGGGCACATCACCATGGTATGATCTCCTGCCGGATATTACAGCTGCAAAAGCTGGTGAGTCTCTCCAGGAACTGCTGCGACAGTACAGAAAGAATCCGGACCTTTCACGTTCGATTATTCAGATTTGCGCACCCTGGTATTTTCTCAGAATCGGACGCTGGAAAGAATTGGTCCGTTTGTTCAAAAAGACGATCCACCGGACGACCAGTTCAACGTTTACTGTAATGTACGCGGCGCTGATACTGTGCAAGCCAAATCTCAGGAGAGATCGTCATCTGCATCTTGACCACGGCGGTCTCGGCAGTCCGCAGCTGTGGGCCTCTAGTCTGGAGCGGGAGATGTTCGAAACCATCAGACTGCTCGAAACTTTTACGCAGAATGACAGGCGCCTGATGAGACGATTATTCCTGTGGAAGATACAAGAGCCGTCGAATCTGTTTCTGGCCTCGCGACTCCTGGAAGGAATGAACGACGGAAATTCCTGAACTGCCCCGGCCTGATAGTCTTGCTTGTATCAGTACCGCAAAATAAGCACACGGTCATGCTGGGTGAATACAGCTCAGGGAGCCATGTCAGAATGGCAAATACCCGACGAGCGCCCCGAGCGTGCTTCTTTGGTGGCAGTGCTGTAATCCACCGAGTGCAATACGTCATTATACCAATCCCAAAAATAACGTGCGTACCCTTGTACTTTGATCGGATCAGTGCGAAAATGGAGTATTAAATACAGGGGGAAGGGAAATGGACGTTCCAAAGCGCGACTCGATGAAATTTCTGAAGTGGGCTTCGAGACATAAGAAATTTATTGCAATCCGAGACCGAATTAGAGCGATTATCCTGGCGAAACGTGGAAAAACAATCAGTGAAATTTCTGATCAACTTGAGTTTTCTCCAAGATGGGTTCAGAAGTGGGTTGCCAGATATCGAGACGCCGGATTTAAAGCACTTTGGGATAAACCACACTCAGGCGCTCCGAAACACTTGCCGACCGATCGGGAAGAAGCTTTTGTTGAGCGTATTTTCCAAGGACCGAAAACTGAAGATAAAATCAGTATATTTCACGGTTATCACATACAAAAGATTCTGCAAGAGGAGTTTGGCGCCACGTATTCCGAGAGCGGAGTTTACGCTCTCCTTGACCGGCTGAAACTTTCATAGATAACCTCTCGACCCCGCCATGAGCTGAATGATCCAGAGAAGATGGAGCAATGGAAATCCTGCTTCAAGGAAAAGCTCAAAGAAATAAAAAAAACTTCCGGAGAAGAAGATTCAGGTGTGGTTTCAGGATGAGGCCCGGTTTGGTCAGCAAGGGAATCTTTATCGGATTTGGACTAAGAGAGGTTTACGTCATCGAACAATCAAGCAGCAAGGCTTCAAATTCGCATATCTCTTGGGAGCGGTTAATCCCCAGACCGGCGAACATGTTGGTCTGATCTTTGAAGACTTGGATTCTACAGTGGTGAATATCCATTTAAAGCTCATTAGCGATGAAATCCCGAAAGACACACATGTTGTCTTGGTCTGCGATCAGGCCGGCTATCACAAATCCAGGGAGTTGGAAATTCCGGAAAATATCACGATGTTCCTTTTGGAACCATATTCCCCGGAGCTTAATCCGGTGGAAAGGATATGGAGGTGGATAAAAACCACGTTCTTGGGAAACCGGATTTTCAAGGACATCGCAGATATTTTCCAGGCAGGCATCACAGCTTGGTCAGAACTAACTGACACCCTGCTGAAGTCGATCTGCCGCACGCGATGGCTGGGACGTACGAATTAATTGGGAATGGTATTATTTAATTGAATTCGCACTGTATGTATTCGTGAATATCAAACAGAATTTTTGAACCAGCCGCGAATCTCCACCTTTTCCGATGTGAAACAATCGGAAATAGCGCGAAGTTTCAAAATACGTCGCAAAGGAGACATTCATGAATTCGCAAAAATGGATGAAGGGTCATTTTGGAACCCTCGCAATTTGCATAATGCTCTGCAACTGCGCTAGCGCCGGCATTCCCGACTCCATTTTACGGGGTCTCGAAGAAATCGGGCCTGCGCTGAAAAGAGTTTGCAGCAGTTCTGTTGATGATGCCGCCAGGGCGACGGGAAAGCTATCCGGTTCAGAATCGGTTATACGTACGGCTGATGAGGCTGAAATGAAGAGCCTGAGACCCCTGGAAGAAACGCTTCTCCGGGCAGTTCCGGCTCTTCGCCGTTGTCCACCGCAACTGGTTCCTGCGGCGGGGAAAATTGTCAGAAAGCTGGGCCCTGCCTTTGCTGATGATGCAGTCAAGGTCACGGGGCAATTCGGAGACGATGCCGCCGTAGTCATCGATAAGATGGGTTCCCGCGGCATGTATTACCTCCTCAATAATGGCGATAAAGTCGTCAAAGGTTTCCGGTCAGCCGGAGCGATAGGCAAAGGAGAACAGTATCTCGAGTTGCTCGCGAAATACGGAGACCGATTTATTCGGCATATCGACAGTCACAAGCTTCTTTACGGAGGCGGCACAACTCTCGCTGTCGTTCTTTCCAATCCGAAACCGTATCTGGATGCCGGCGATAAGACGGTCAGGACGGTATCTAGTGAAGCGATTGTACCGGTGGCCCGCGAAGCCGTAGTTCCGATCGTTACTTCAACCCTAAGTAAATGCATCGATGGAGGGGTTTCACTGTTTCAAAAGTCAATGGATATCGTTGGAACAAACGGTGTTTTGGCAGTACTTATCCTGGTCATCATGATGAAATGGGGAGTCCGTTGGACACTGGAAAACTACTATTCCTGGCGCAGACTTCGGAATGAGTTCATCCCGGAGAATCAAGATAAAACATCTGCCGAAGCGGATATAAGGAACAACGTCGTGAGTCATACCAGGGCCGATAATTCGGCAATACCCAAAGTATCTACCAGTTCAGAATGCGAGGAGGTTAAATATGAAAAGCATGCGTAATTTCGTTTGCCTGGCTCTCATCATGGTCATATTTGCGGATTCCCTGTTCGCCGGAGCCCTGACGCCTGTCTCGTCCAGAGTTCCGGCAAAGGCAGTGCCATTGTGGGCAAGAGTGATATTGATGATTATGGAATATGGACCGATCGTACTGGAGAAGGGAAAGCAAGTCCTTAACCACCCACCTTCCGTGCCCGCCCCGTCTGAACCTGGATCCCTGGCGGGAATGCTGGTGATATTGCTCGGTCAGATGTATTTCTTTCCAGCGCAAATACCGGGGCCACAGCCGGTTCTACAACCAATCGAAACCTTTTATGAAAAGCCGCCGGTATTTCAGCTTCCGCCTGGCCTGCTCCCATCACCGGGCAATCCATGAAATTGCGGGAGGCACGATCCGTGCTGCCGGGCAGCGACACAATGAATATTTGGAATAGACCCCCAATTTACAAGGAGGCAGTTATGAAATCACTCGTACAACTCTCGATAATCGGTCTGATCGGTCTCATCAGTCTGAAATTTTATACAGGTTCGCTTCCCGTTCCGGCCAAAGCAGTCTTCACAGAGGCAAAAGCAGCCTGTTCCGTTCCGGCTGTAGCCCCGAGTCCGGACCCGCTCTATAAAATACTCGATGCCCGCGTCGAATATTTCCGACAAACTCAGCGGGAAAAAACCGGTCCGGCTATCGCAAGATCCCTGGAAAAATGGTTTTCCCAACTTCCGGGCCGAGTCGAACATTATCTGGACTGGCAATATTCATTCACGACCAGGCTCAAAGTGACGGGAAACATGCTCCGTGATGGGGGCAACTGGGTAACTGAAAACGTGTGTTCTCTTGTCGGAAAACATGTTTCCAAGACTCCCAATCACAACAGGGAAATGTCCATCAAGGCATTTGAGGATATTGTCATCTCGGAAATGCAGTTATCTGATGCTCTTCGAAACGCAGGGAACATCTACGAATCGGAACTCAGAAAACAGGCGACTGATTTTATCATCCAGACCAATCAGAACCTTTCCAGCGCTCTCGAAAAGGAGCTTCACATCCAGATTCCACCGAAAGTAGTCTCCGCAGAGTTTATCAAAGCCATGCTAAAATCAGCTTCCACTCTTGATCCCAAATCATCGATCGCATCACTTATAATGGCCGCTTGTGTTTCGGATTTCACGGGCACATTGGCCGGACAATTGATCGGGTCCTCAGTCAGCGAATTTCTGACTTCCGAATGGTATGCCAATCTCGTACTGAGCGGAAAAATTGCCGTCTGGCTCGGTCTTTCAACCACTCCCGTCGGAATCAGTACCGTCGCTGGTGTCGCAGGCGGCGCCGCGAGTCTTGGAGTAGGTTTACTGGCCTGGGCAGCTGTCGATTCCATCTTTGAGTGGTGGACCCGTCCAAAAGCGCGGAAAAAAGCCATCGACTCCCTTGAAACGCTGAAAACAAAACTTCTGGACGGCGATGAATCATGTTCAGGACTTCGCAAAATCGGTCTGAAAGGGATTGACGATCTTTCGGATTCCCTTCGCGAGACTTACCGGGAAACTATCAGAAAGATTATGAAGATCAGCTGACAGTTCCAAGTCCAATATGACTATGGCACTTGCATTATCGGTGTTGTCTGGATTGCACATTCATAATGCTTTCGGTGATAGGTGAAAAGTCTTGCCTGACTTCTACAGCGGGGTTTCGTGCCAAATACGGTAGTCATATTAGCATCTTCTTGTCTATTTTCATCACTGCACCTCCTTTTCCACCCCAATTATAGTACGGCGGAAGGCAAAGGCGCAAATACGGCAGTCATACTAGTTTGAATCATCAGTCGGTGGGAAGAAGCGGTATATTCGTTCTCGATGAAAATGGTGATGTCCGGAGTTTCAACGTCGCCACCGGCACCGGCCTGACCGACGGCCGAACGATTGGCGCACTGCCGATAGCTTCACTCACGTACCCGACGAACCTTTCCCCGGACACCGGCTTCGCCTGGAAGCAAGTCGGAGTCGATCTTGTTTTCGACGTTGCCGACCCGCGACAAAATCAGATGTATCAGTATAGCCTTCAGACCC
>JADFYG010000114.1 GCA_015233155.1 Candidatus Rifleibacteriota bacterium | reverse complement strand
CCGGAGTGATTGACAGCCCCCCGAAATGTTGCTTATAGTCAACAGAAATTAAACACCCTCGAACAATTTGTCGAGTGTCGTATCAAGGGCTTGCGCGAGGGCTTGAATATTTTTCAGACTGACATTGCGTTGTCCCCGTTCGATACCACTCACATAGCTACGGTCCAAACCGGATAGCGAAGCTAAAATTTCCTGGGTTAATCGTTGTGATTTCCGTAGGCTAGCAACACGTCTGCCAAATCTAACGAGGATATCTGCCCTTTGCTCCATAATGACAGTAACCAATTTTGTGGCCTATAAGTCTACAGACTATAAGTAACATTAGGATTTCAGGCACCCAAAAATGGAAATTAAAACTGTAATTTCGGGGATTAAACCACTTCTACAAAATAATTACTTTGAATACGATTTCCAACAAAAGAAATTTTTTTCGGTACAAGACCCGATGCGAGAAGCCCTCAGCCGACTTATTGTTGATGAGAACAATGTGATTTGTCAGCCTGCAAAACACATTAAGGCTTGCATCGCTGATTCTGCTGACGATTTCATACTTAGTAGTAGATATACTTACAAGCACATTATCAAATCAAGCATTGAAGTTGTCCCATCACTAATTCAACACGAATTCCAAGATTATTCTGTAGACGAACAATATGTATCAATTAACAATACAAAAATCTTGCGAAAGAGACCAAGTTTGTTTCCGTGGAGACTCATTTTTAATATAAAATTATATAGAAATACGATTAACATCGATTTTTTGGAAGAAATCATTGTCAATGCTGGCAGATTTCACGGTATTGGTGATTACAGGCCAGAATTTGGGTTATTCAAGGTTGATTATTTTAAAGTAATAGAACACACTGACTCACGATTAACTCCATAAATATATTATAACCATTTGTCTCGTGGCCGGATTTAGGCCAGGCGTGGCAAGGCAAGGCATGGCATGGCAAGGTAAGGCATAGGGACGATGCAAAGAGTATTAGTTCAGCAATGGCGGATTTAGCCCTTGCGCAATGTCAACAGGTTTATGTGATAGAGGCGTAAAATTTAAAGCAACTTCCGCATGGACAACCTCGTTTTCGGCACCTGCATCCTCCCTGGTTATCGTCGAGGCGTAGAGACCTTACCGTTGGTAATCTTCCTGCTTTTTTATACCAATCTATCTGGCATGCTAAACAATCCAATCCAAATCGGCCATCCATTTCAAGATTCCGGCCACCTTTCCTACAACGAACGGAAAAGTGGCTGCTTTCGATTGGATTGCTCAGCCGATTTGGATTGGAATCGGTGGCCGATTTCGGCTGGGCCGCACAATCAAATCTACAGGACTGCAGATGATACCATCCTGTTGTTGGAGATGAGGCCAAGGATTGAGATCTCTAATGTCTGAACGCGTAGGCAGAAAGCGCTTTAAGAAAAGCAGCTCTTTAAGGGTAAGAGGTGTTGGCTGTTGCCCCACACCACCCCTTTACCATTCCAAGACCCTGCCGAAGCATATATTAAGACCGGCTCTAAAGCCCGCTGGCGCGGGTCGCCTCGAGAATTCACACGTGCTGCGGGCCTTCGTCCCTTGCTCGAAGAGTAAGAAGTGGCCTACTTTGTTCTTGGTGCTATTATTCTTTAGGCATTTTTCTTTTTACTTGAGCAGGGTCAGCAGGGTCTACAGGATTCTCCCCCAGCACTCTCCGAATAGCACGGGTAAAACCAACTTCAAATATCTTGCGACCCTTCTCGTTGAGTATCTCTCCTCGTTCTCCCTCGTACAGCCCATTTCTCTCCAGATATTCACAAGAAATAGCCTTCATTAAGGATTCACGCTCATAAGGCGGTAGTTGTGCGGACATTTCGAGCACGGCCATCGGCTTCGAACCCGGAGTGGTTGAGATTTTCGCCCCGAGCGGACGCCGATCAACAATTTTTTCCGTTACAGCCTTCAGCATGTTGATCTGCATCTTGAGCTTGTCGCGCTCGGCGATCACCGACTGCATGATCGAGCGAAGGGCAGGGTCCTCAATCTTCATCAAATATTCGTGACTCGCCTTCATCTTTGGCGGTTTGGGCGCAGATGGACCGGCATACGCAGCCCAGGCCTCTATAAGCGTCCTGTAGTCAGCGGCCTCAGCATTGTAAAGTGAACGGCCCGTTTTCATAATATTCGCGGCCTCTCCCATGCGACCGATGGTCGGCAATGAAAAGTCGCGCGAACCAGCCGCATGCTGCTTGCGACAGACTTCATGCAGCTTTTCCAGCTTCGCCCGCCGGTCAGACCGCCCGCCCTTGGCGAGAAGCGATTCAAGCACTGCGTCCGGGTGGATATCAGTTGTTCCTTTCATGCTCATACTTCATCTCCATGAGTGCTTTAATCGGGACGGGAACAGCCTGGACGAAGTTTTTAGCCAAGGCCAGCACCTCAGAAAGATCAATACCGAGAAGCTGACCGAGAGGCTTTTTCGCATTCATCATCTGGATCGCTTGCAGTTTGCCCAGCACTGGTTTCTCGGGGTTCACCATTTGTCCGAATTGCCGCAGGAACGCGTTGGCGTAAGTCTTTTGCTCTTCTTCGCTCAATTTTGAGAACACGGGCCGGATATTATCCAAGTCGAGAGCAACATCGAGCAACTGGGACAGACGAAGCGTCGCCTTGCCTTGGTTTTCGTCTGCATAAATCTCAGCGTTTTCGTTTACAAGTGCGACATGAAGTAGTTCCGACTCCATCTCCACGAAGGCGGCTTTCAAATCGCCTTCCGTGCCGACCGCGACCATCTCTTTGCCGTTTCCCTTGTTGTATGCCTGGACGCACCGGTTGATGAGACGAAAGCAGGCCGCCACGTCCTGGGTACGGTCGTCGAAAGTTGAAACAGCTTTTTCATATACCCGTTCTACATGCCGTAATTCATCAAAACGGGTGAACAGCTCGCCAGCAACCTCCGCATCAGCCCGTTTGTTTTTTAAATCCTCGTATTTTTCTGTTTGGGCAAGAAGGGCATTACGCGCCTCGTCGAAGTGATAGGCAAGTGTATTGCAGTGGGCACGTAGCGCGAGCAAGTAACCAGGAGCGGTCACGAACCAACGGCAACGAACGCAGTTGCGGCTTCCTCCGGGCACAGGTATATACTTTGGAGCCTTCGGATCAGTGCCGATAATCAACGAGCCTCCATTGTAGCAACCACCTATTGCGTGGTTGTTCTCATATGCACTGGCGTCACCACCAACCACACACAGGCCGTGATGCATCGGCATCCAGCCTAACGGATTGCGCGCGGCAGGGTGCTGTGGGATGGCTTTTGCGAGACTATCTGGGCAGTTGCAGATGACATGACTTTTGATCTCTCCGTGCTCGATATTTTGAAGGAAATTCAGGATGCTCACTTCCATTTTTTCCTGGATGCGCATAAACGACTCATCAAGCTTTTCCACGGCGTCCAATGCACTAGGTTTTGTGTAGTATAGCGTCATGAGTAGGCGGCTGTGGCCTACGACCTTCTGCAAAATAGGAAACTCCAATTGCCCATCCAAAGCTAATGCGGTGATGAGACTGACACGGAGGCTATGCAAAGGGTAAAGTGTCGTTGAAGTAATTTTTTTTGGCTCTGGAGGCAGAAATTGAATCGGAGCTCCATTGCTAAACTTTTCTCCACGGTCAGAAACTCGTTGTTGTAATGCTTTCAACAGGTGAAACCATGGGGGATTCAAAATATTTTTTGCAATAGGGAGGTTTCGCTCTCCCTCTGGCAGTTCTGGCATGCGAAAGAGGAAGCAAGTGGCAGGATATGCAGCCAGTTGCACTTCGCTCTTGGGAGGTATGTGGCGTATGTCTAGTTCAGTCCAAGATGTACGCCGTTTGATGGGATTGAATTTTTCTTGCCAGTTTCGCAATTTTTCCAGCCAGTAGAAGATATTTTGTTCCACCGGCATGTTAATGATCCATGGCATGACGTAGCCCAAGTCGGAGCCTGACAGGCCGATATCTTTAGTTTTATTTGTATTAATATAGAGCATTGGCCTCGAAATTTTTCCTGAAACAGGCGGCTCGCTACTGCGAAAGACTCCCTGTCGTACCGGCCGACGTTCGTTACCCTGGGCCAGCTGCCCTTTGTTTAGCGTCCAGACTCCCGTTTCGTATCGCCATGTATCGGCTTCCCCCGAGTCGAGCATGCGGACCTGATGAGTACGAAGCGGCACGATCAGCTTGACTAGTAGCGCAACCCAACGGACCGGACTCCACATCTCTAGACGTGTATTATCGTTAATTGGCCAATAGGCAGCCGTCCGCTCACGCCACACGCAGTCCGGGTCATTCGGGTCAATCTTGTCAGCGGTTACCCTGAACCAATCGGGCGAACCGCGCCCGCCCATTCCGATATTCACCCCCAACACGTTTTGTGCCCACTTCCAGTCTTGGAAATGTGGCCCTTGTGCAATCATAGTTCTTAGTTCGTCAATGTAGCCGTAGGGGAGTGGCGAATACACACTCTCCCCATGCCTGAGTATGCCGGAGCGGGTTCGACGCGGCACTGGATTGAAAAATCCTGGCGAAACGACGGGTTGGCCGTAAGCATCTTCCCTGCTAAACTCCATAAGTAAAACAAAATTTAAGAATTCGTGGATGACCGTGTTGCACGCAATACCGTTTTCAGATTGCGGACAGGCTGTTTCATAGAAATTAGGCAGCGGTGCTTGCCCAGGCGCTGGGCGAGCCAGGAAATCCTTCGGGGAGGTCGGTAACCCCTGCCCAACAATGTAACGCTCGAAGAATAGAATAAATGCGTCAAATATTGTGTTCAAATTTCTAATTACAATGAGTAAACCCCCGGCTTTGCCGGGGGACTCACAAAGTTTGACAATTCCGGGAGAAGAAGAAAGCCTCCGCCCTCTGAACCGCTCAGAGCGCAGAGAGATGGAGGCTTTCTGTGAACAGCAAAGAAAGCTTAAGCCACACAGTTTGGGACTGCAAGTATCATGTGGTTTGGATACCGAAGTACCGGAAGAAAGCATTGTACGGGGGACTTCGCACCCATATGGGCGAGATTATCAGGGAATTGGCGAGGCAGAGAGAGTGCCGGGTGGTTGAAGGGCACTTGATGCCTGATCATGTGCATATGATGATCGCGATCCCGCCAAAATATTCGGTGTCTTCGGTCGTCGGGTACATCAAGGGGAAAAGTGCCATTCATATCGCACGGGCATACATGGGGAAACGGAAAAACTTCACCGGTCAGAATTTCTGGGCGCGGGGGTACTTCGTTTCTACCGTTGGGTTGAATGAGGAGATGGTGCGTGAATACATCAAGAAACAAGAGAAAGAAGACAAGCGGTTGGAACAGTTGCAATTGTTCCAGTAGCCGCCCTTAGGCGGCTCACGCCTTTCAACCGCTTTGAGCGGTTCAAGCTATCTCAAACCCCCGGCTTTGCCGGGGGTATATGATTTTGGCCTTCCATCCATTTCTCCGCCAGGGGAGACCATTCTGAAAGTTGAGGATACCTTTGATTAATCCAGATAAGATTGGCTGTCTTGCTTCTCAGCAATTTAACTTTGCGTGGCTTGATTCTAGATTCCTGGGTCTTGTACAGGCGCCCTTGACCATGCACTGGATTGAAGAAGCCTGTTAAAAGTAGTGGTTTGCCGGACATCGGTGAAACTATTGGCTGTCCGTCGCCATCCCGCCTGCAGAACTCGCTCGAAAGCACGAAATCTAGGAACCGGTGGATATTGTTGTTGATAAGTACACCCTCTCTCGATTTCGGGCAGACTGTTTCGAAGAAACCGGGCCTGTCATCATTGTGAGCCATAAAGTCCGCCAAACGGGTTGCTAGATTATATTGAACAAGGAAGCGCTCTAAGAAAAGGACAACTGACTTGAGTTTCATCCAGCGCCCCGTATTTTGTTCTTCCAGCCACGCCACCGCTAGGTTATGCCACTCTGAATACTCTGGATAATCGCTTTTAAACCAGCTAAGAGTAAAATCTTGATCTTTTCTTACGCCTTTCCTCTGCCTGATGCGTGTATCAATAGTCAGAGTTTTGGTCTTTTTCATCTTTTTAGCCATGAAAACTCCTTAACCATTAAGTGTGATGTCGGACAGTTGAAGAGTAGGTACAACTTGGGCGTCACCATACTTTTCACGAATGCGCAGCCCGGCTGCATCGAGCTCTGCCTGTATTTCGTGGGGGAACTTCTGGTCGTAAGGTTTTTGGCTTTCCAAACTGGAGTGATGCATGAATCGACGGACGAAGAAATCGTCTATCCCCGCATTTTTTAATCTGCGGCAGTAGGCATGTCGATGGCCATGAGGCGTTGTCCCGAGTTCCTTGCTGACCATAAGGCCTATGCGCTCGACTGCTACCGCATGAGCTCGGTTGTACTGCGTAAGTGTATACATAACCCCGATGGGTTCGCGGTATAAATTAATGAAGGCAAAAGGGTGGTGGCGCTCGACATTCGCAACCTGTATCATATAGTAAGACCAAATTTGCTTAAACAACTCACCAAATTTTGGCACAAACCAGTATGCCTCTACGTATTTAGCAGTCTTATGCTCGAAAATGCGGCTCTTCCAGCCAGCGTGACGCCGATCCATCAACTCCGTGCGCGGAGCTAGACCATACATCTCGGCAAGATATTCCACCCGTTCGCCTTTTCGTTGTCGTCCTAATTTGTCTCGCCAATCAGGGGGTGCAGCACCACTGCTCGGATGGTAAATACGGACTAAAGCGCGATCGGGCCTTATACTGTGTTCCATCACATCCTGAATATAGAGGTGGAATGGTTCCGATGCACGGAAACCCGCGCCGTGCAAAAGTAGAGTGATGAGTATGCATCGATAGTCGTAACGCCCACCATTTCTAAAGCCTTTTTCCAGTAGTTCCTGAAACCGTTCCTCGGGGAAAGACGGCGGTTGTTGTTCCTCTTGTTTTGGCAGACGCCGCGCACAAATCAATCGACCTGTCGCGGCTGGATTGGCGTGTGGTGCCCATGTATGGCCGAGGAAGGCTCGGTTGCGCCGGAATTGATAGGCGGACTCTTGCATCTTTTGGTCATAGACGGAACCTGCATAACGTGGATTCACTTTTTCTGTTTCAGGGTGCACTTCGTTGATCCAATTATAAAAGTCGGTCAGATGGGTGATGATGTGCGATGCATCATGGTATGAACGCGGCTTCCAGCACAACCAACTAGGGTCTAGGCCGTTTTCACGATCAAATGTCCCGGTATAAAGCCGCTGCGCGAAATTCCTGAATAGGACAACATAATCTTGTTCATTTTTGTTAGCAACACGATATTCTAGGAACATTTGCACCGACCTGGATACCTTACGCATCCATGTTAGGCTTCTGTAGTTATAAAACAAAAAGTAATCAACCAGAGACCCCAACTCTCCTGTCGGTGTCAATAAAATAGGTATCATTGTATATGCACCAGTTGTGTCGGAAATGATACGTCCTTTGATGACTATGAACATTGCGCGGCCTCCATCATCACGGCCAAGGCTACTTGGCGACGAGAGACATGCGGTGGCGCTTCTACGGCCCTGCGAGCCACTTCCTCATCGCCGACCAGGATAACCTGGCCCTGAGCGCGCGTGATGGCCGTATAAAGCATGGTCCGGTCAACATTCTTCGCGCCATAGACAGGGACAATTATGCGTGGGAACTGGCTGCCTTGGGCCTTGTGTACGGTCACAGCATAGGCCAACTCCATGGCATCAAGCACCTCCTCGGTCACTGGGCGACGCTCTCCATCATCCCAGATCACCCACGCCAGTGCCTGGCCTTTCGGTTCGCCTCTTGGGCCGTATATTGGTTGTGGCGGATCGACGATGGACTCGATACGGCCAAGGCTGCCGTTCTGTAAGCCTGAATCATAAAGATTCCTGCAACAGATCACCGGCTCACCAAGGCGCAGTCCCGAATATTCATATCGTTCGTGCTCATCGTTCCAAACCAGCAGCCGTGTGGCTTGTTCGGCCAAGGACCGCTGGCACAACGCATTAAGCACCTTGGATGACGCAACGCCGCTCTCACGGGTAAAGGTTAGCACTTGCGTATTGTCGGGATCTGCCTGATACAGCCGAAGAACCGTGTCGGCAATATCGTCGAGCGCGCAAGGCAAAAAGGCCAGCGCCTCGGTGGAACTCTCGGGCAGCGACAATGGCCATTTGCCCTCTCGAACAGCTTGCGCACCGGCCGCGATGGCTCCACTGAACCGTTTGGTCTCGGTCAACTCCACCATTGGCACACCCGGGGAAGAGACTAGGGCGTGGAGCGTCAACCCCGGGCCGACCGGAGGCAGTTGAGCTGGGTCGCCGGTCAATATAAGTCGGCATGATTCTGGGATGGCCTTGAGCAGTTTATATGCGAGTAGAATATCAAGCATACTGGTTTCGTCCACGATGAGGACACTGTCCGCAGGCAAGCCCTTCGGCGCGACGTTGCGTAGGAAACCTGCAATCGTCATCGCAGAGCGCCCTGTCGCCTCGGCCAGACGCTTAGCCGCCCGGCCGGACAACGCCATCGCGTAAATATGCTTGCCACCCTGATCCAGCATGGTTTCAATCGACTTGAGTACTGTGGTTTTGCCGACCCCAGCGCCCCCGGTGATGATCACCAGAGGGTGGCGGTTGACCGCGAACACGGCCTCGCGTTGTGCTTCGTTCAACGCAAATGAGGTGAGCCCAAGTGAAGCGGCCTCTTTATGTTCGAACCGGGCCAGAAAGGCATTCACGGCTTGCTCGTCAAGAATTTGTTCTTCGCGCCCGATGCGTGTTTGGATCGAATTGGTCACGCTTTGCTCGATGAGCATTGGACCGAGCGCTTGAAAACGGTCACCGAATATATGAACGCAGCCGTGGTCCTGTGCCAAACTGATAGCTTTGACCGTCAGCGCCTTGCCTACCAACCGCTGTAGGGCGACTTCTACCGTCTGACGCTCGCAACAGGTGTGTCCGGCATCGAAGGCCTCATACATCACGGATTCCACTGCCGCGATCAAGCGACGTTCGTCATCATCCAGAAGCCCGAAGTGCTGGATCGCCAGCGTATCTGCAGCCGACCAACTCATCCCGAACGCGAGCATACGATACGGGTCAGATTGGATCGTGTTGAAAGCCTCGCTCCCGTATACGTCCAATAGCTTGCGAGACATGCGCAAGTTTAATCCGATACGCTGGAACCAACGCAACGTGTCTGCATTTCCAAACTGGCTCCACCCTGTTATCAACGCCCTTGCCAAATCTTCCCCGACCACGCCTCCCAATGTATCAATGTCAGATTGGTCGAGACTGCAATATAACGATTCCCCGAGTTGCTCCCATAGCCTGCGGGCTTTGACTTCCCCAATCCCGGGAAAAGCCGGATTGGTAGACAACAGCTGCACGATGTGCTCGCCGCTGGGGCGAAGCAATTCGGCGTCAATAGCGAATATGCGGTGTTCGCGCACGATGTAGCCATCAACTTCATATTCGACAGGAACCGACTTGCCAACAATACACCACCACTGACCCTGTTGAACCCCACCTGCTGCAATACGGGTTTGCAAGGTTACTCCATAGTTGGGAGCGTTCGGCACGGGCTTGCCCTTTGAATCGAGGGCTCGCCCGGAAAATATTGTCGCACCTACTGTACGGTGACGTACTCGCTGAACACGCATGATTAATGAATCATTCACCGCGCGAGTCTCCCGGTTTCGGCCAGAATATTTTCAATCGATTTGAATTTTTTAAGTTGATTACGCATCTCCGCAAGCTCCGCTCGTAGTCCTGCATTTTCTGCTTCAAGCTTGCGAAGCCGATCTGCGTCTGTTGCGGATTGCATTTGACCTTTCGCCCTCAGTGGCAGGGCTTCACCATGGATCAATAATGGCAAGACGCCTCGTACCCGGAGCTGATATTCAAGATCGCGCAACGCAGACTTGATTCTGGGGTTTTGAGCCAAAACCGAACGCGCGAAGTTGCACTCCCGACAGATTTCACCGCGATTCAACCTGCCCTTAAAGACCATCTCCCGGAAGTCGTCATCGATTTTCGTGGCGACCCACCCCTGGAAGGCCAGAAAATTTTGCTCAGCGCGCTCTTGACCGTTCATTATCGTTTAACCTCACAATTCTGCATACAATGTATATGTAGCATATAGCTCCAAAAAATGTCAAACAAAAAAAAATCCCTTTGAAAGCTTTTTGAGCCAAAATCGACTCAAAAACGAAAACTGTGTATAAAAAACTGGGGGGAATAAGGAAAATGGGGATGCGGAACTTGGTCAGCACCTGGTAGATGAGGGTGCCCAGGCCCGCGCAGAAAAGGGCCACGTTGGGGTCCAGGCCCGTGAGCAGGGGCACCAGGACCAGGGCCCCGAAGGCCACGAAAAGCATCTGGGCCCCGATGGGGAACTCACGCAGTCTGAGCTGGTATTCCGGGGGAAAGGTGGCGGACATGTGACCTTCCTTATTTGGTTCCGAAAATCTTGTCGCCCGCGTCGCCCAGGCCCGGCAGGATGTAGCCCACCTCGTTCAGGCGCTGGTCGATGGCCGCCACGTAGACCTGCACGTCGGGATGGGCCTGCTCCAGGCGGGCCAGCCCCTCGGGCGCGGCCACCAGGAAGAGCCCCTTGATGTGCTTGCAACCGGCTTCCTTGAGCAGGTCGATGGTGGCGATGAGCGTGCCGCCCGTGGCCAGCATGGGATCCAGGATCAGGGCCGTGCGGCTCCGGATGTCCTTGGCCAGCTTCACGTAATAGCGCACGGGTTCCAGGGTCTCCTCGTTGCGGTACATGCCCACCACGCTGACCTTGGCCCCGGGGATCAGGTCCAGGACCCCCTCCATCATGCCCAGTCCGGCGCGCAGGATGGGCACCACGGTGATCTTCTTGCCCTTGATCTGCTCCACTTCCACCGGCCCGGCCCAGCCCTTGATGGTCTTCTTCTCGGTCTTGAAATCCCGGGTGGCCTCGTAGGTCAAAAGCCGGGCCAGTTCCTCGGCCAGGCCGCGAAAAGCCTTGGTGCTCAAGCCCTCCTCGCGCAGGATGCCCAGCTTGTGTCTTACCAGCGGATGATCGACGACGGTGACAGGCACGATGTCCTCCTTGGCTGATGTTCCTCGGATGCAAGCGCCTTGGTTAGTGGCAGACCCGCCCTGACCTGGTCAAGGCCTTTCCGGCTTCCCATTCCCGGCAAAATTTATTAAACAAGGATAGGGTCCGGGCAGCATCGCCGAGTTATTATTTCCTGGGAAAGAATAGCATCGAACAATAAAATACATGTTG
>JADFYG010000113.1 GCA_015233155.1 Candidatus Rifleibacteriota bacterium | reverse complement strand
TCCGGGGCTGCTGCCGTCAGCCGAAAGATACTCGCAATTGGGTTCCGGCTTCGAGAGATGGCTTTTCAGATATCCTCCGGACATAAGCATGGATTCATCACGTGACGAATATGAACCCATCATTACCTGGTGGTCCATGTTATACATTTCGATCGCCCCGAGCAGCACTCGCATGTTCGCGTAGCACGACTTGTCGCGTGCCTGTTCACGGGCCTTTCTGAAATTGGGAATTGAAACAGCCCCGAGAATTCCGATAATACAGAGTACAATGCAAATTTCAAAAAGATGAAACGCCGCTCCGCCGAAAATGAAACGAAACAGTCCCGTGATTACAGACCAGATTCCGGAAATAAGCCTGGAAACCAGATCATGTCCAAGTATCAGTACGGCGCCAAAAATAAACATTCCCAGGAATATCCATGCCGCCGGCTCTACGGCAAATGTCATGAACAGGTCGTAGCACGCCAGAAAACCTCGGAAGAAAAACGGCTCACGCGGAGTGCGGGATGGTTGAACGGTTCCGGAAAACTGGTACAAGTAATATTGGAGCGGCGCGAACAAAGTCCATGCAGAGCGGGAAACAGGGATATCAACCGTCGGTACGGTGAAACCCAGGTCTCCGCGCCAGCTCATGGTTGCGATTTCCTGCTTGTACATGAGTCGCAGGTCCATTTCTTCCGGGTGGCCGAAAACTTTACTCATAACCAGCGGTATGAGAACCTTCCCGCCGGCTTTATCCGTAACTGGTTTGACCGGTCTTCCATTGATGAAAGCTCCAAGTATTTCAGCTTCCGTGGCGAGTTGGAAGGTCACATACTGCTTGTTATTGTTGCGGATGCGCAGATTGATCTGGGTATTGCTTGAACGATTTGTCGTGAATGCCGTCTTGGCATCCATCAGATCAGCAGCGACAGTCTGCTGCGGCAGGTCCTCGTAGCGTTTTACCACGATAGGCAGATCGATAGGACGCGCAGTATGTTTGTATGCCAGCAGGATCGGCCGCACCGAACGTTTCGCAAGGGTTTCCGGCAACTCGTTCACGTCGACTCTGAAAATTCGTCTGGCTTCTGATGCATCGCTTTGCGTATCGAGGGCTGGTTGCACCTCTACCGAGGTCAGCGCCTGAATGGCTATGGCTCCGATTTCGCGTGCAACCCCGACCGGATAGACTTCGGGAAGTTTATACTCACCCTGCGTGTCGTCCATTTTAGCTTCGAAAGTCAGGGAGATCCGGCATTTATCCTCGCGCGACGCGGTGAAATCAATGACCAGACGTTTTTGCATGCCTTCTTTGCGAATTTCGTGAGTCTCAAGGCGATCCGCCATCATTGACAGCACTTCGACAGTGTCCGGAAGCATAATTTCGAAACGTGAGACCGGAGCCTTCGTGATCGCATATTCCAGATCGACACTACCCTGGAGCGCTCCTTCGCCAAGAGTAATGAGTGTCTCGCTTCGCGCGTATATGATAGGCTTAATTACTGGTTTTATTACTACCGGCCGGGTTGCGGACGCGAGGGGCTTCACCGGGCCGGAAGCATTGCTGAGAGAGGGAATGCTTTCAGTGGGAGTCTCGGTAACCGGCACCGCCGCTGATTCAGTCTTCCGGCGCACTTTTTTGCGCCAGTTCATACGAAAATCGCCGCCTGCACCGAGCCATCCGAAGAAAGAACAACCATCTTTTTGTGAATGAATTACATCGGTGTTTTGCGCGGACGGAGATTGATCCCGGGAGAGTGTCATCGGGTTTTCATCGATGGTGTAATCCCGCAACGAGCAGTCGTCGAGAGCGATAACGTGATCCGGGACATCGAGTTTAATAAATGATAGTGGTACTTTAGCGAAAGACATCGCCATGGAAAAATGCTCGTCCTGACGTTCTATAGGTACCAGGAAAGATACCGCGCAGTGTTTGCGGCCGACGCCTTTGAATGTGAGCCTGAATTTCAGGTCAGACCAGTTTTCCTGGCGCAGGATATCTGAGTTGGCATTCGCCGAACCACCTGTGTTGCCACGATAACTCGCATTGTCCACTGAACCGTCAGGAGATGCACCCAGCCCGGCTGATATGGCGGCGGCTTTCGAACGACGGCCGAACTGGACGACACGAGGGGATCGCTGATCGAAATCCGGTTCCAGTGCGATGGGAACGCCGTCAAGAGTTGCCGAAGCAATGGCCAGAGTGCCGCGCAGCAGATCGACGGTCTGCCATCCGTCGTCAAGGCTTTCGATGTCGAACTCGGCGTTCATGCGGGCGAAATCGCCCTCGATACGTCCTTCGATATGTGCGGAAATGAAGCGATTTTCGAGCGGGGGAGGAGCTACTAAGGCAGCAGTTTGTGAGCTCAGCCATGCCTGTTTTTCTGAAACAAGATGTTCGTATTCCTGATACGGCACCATGACATATTTCCCGATACGTTCAGCGAGCACTTTGTTGAGATCTGCATATGGTACAAGCATTCTGACGGTGTGCAACGAAGCTTGTCCAACGGAAGTCGGGGAGCTCCCGCTGATTTCAGAAATAGGCGCTCTTGATGTGGAGGTTCCCGCGGCATTACTTCCGACGACCAGCGAAACAAACAGCAAAAAAACGATAATTAGTCGAGAAAGTCGTACAAATTTGAAAAATCCATGTTGGCCGTAAATCAAAGTCTACCCCCATTGCGAAAAGAATCTTCTAATGAATGATTCTCCCCGAACGGGCGATAAATTGCAAGTATTCTCGGTACACGGCTGGGGCTTTTTATTCTCGACTATGCGGCGCTTAAGCGGATGGTTACGGCACGGTTGAAATTTGTACAAGAAATAAAGAACAGAATGACCAAAAGAAAACGGAAGCTCACTCCGAGGCACCTTAACGGTCGCTACGATACATTGACGGATATCCGAAAGAAAGCTTATGAATAAGTATCTTTTGCCACTCTTTTATTCGCGTCTCTGCGTGAACATAGCCCTCATCTCATTTCCCGCTGAGAACGCAAATCGGAAAGCTTTTTGGGAATTTCGGGGGCTTCTTTGAGATCACACAAAGGCGCAATTTCATAGAAGACCTGATCCCAGTTGATCATTTTCTGGCGAAGAATGATCCCTTCAAGATCCGCCCAGTCGCGCAATCGATCGGCGAATGCTTTCAGAACGATTAAATCTTCCAGGGAGCAGATGCGAAGCGTGACACCCGCGATGAACTGCGCTCCAATCGAACGTTCAACGCAACGACTTTCAAATGGAAGGCCGCCGAGGGATATGTCGAGAGGAATACCATCGTCATCCTGCAAAAGCAAGATGCGCCGGGCAAGAGCAAATTCCCGGGGCTGGGAAATCCGGGACGAATAGACCGTCAGGAGAGTATCGATGACTCCTTCTTCGCCACCAAACCCGGTAAAGATGGACAGATCCAGATCGCGGGTTAAGCGAGGTTCGCCCCAATACTGAAGGGCAATGCCCCCGATGAAACAAAAAGCCCAATCATTATCCTGTAAGCGCTGCTGAACATTCAGCGCGGCCCGAAACAAGGCATTCATGGTCGAAGCGATGATTGAGAGACAGCTCGGGCAAAGATGTCTTGCATCTCGATGAGACCGCTTGTTTTAGACGGTTCTGTCGTTTTACGGCTCATTTCAAAAGCGTCATCGAAAAAATCTATGTATTTTGCGAGGTCACTGATTGCAAGCAACTCGCGGCGTTTATCTTCACGAAGGAAGACTCCGACTTCTGCCCAGGCGTTGACACGTTGTCGCTCTTGTTCGCGCCCATTTTCGTGGCTTTCAGCGGCCTTGTCTGCATGTTCAGTCTTTTTCACATGTTCATTATAACATAAGAGGATCTTGCAATATTCACTTATATCCTCCAGGGGCGAGGCACGCCTCACGGAAACATCCAATAGTTGATTCAAGTGGGGCGAAAGCGAAGACGGACCGTCATTTTTTGATGAGATTGACGATGACATCGACGAGAACTTCCTTTAGCAAAAACAAAACGACGGGAAGAATAAAAACAGAAAGCATGGGGGCTATGGATTCAAATCGGAAAGGCCATTCAGGAAGTTTCTCGATTTCCTCGAACGTATGGCGTGCGGCAAGATAGCGATCGACATTGTCGGATCCAGGATCAGTAAGAAAGGCCCGTTCAGCCTCGTGGAAACGCTTAGAAAAAATCGTGCGGATCTCTTCTTTTCGGAAAACCAGAATGTTGTGAAGTCGCCATTGCGGACGGAGCAAATACACGAAGGGAGTGACAACAGCTGCTCCGAAGACAAGTTCCATGAAAATGATCTGGCTGTTTATGGACGACCAGTTGATCAGGAACAGACGCATATTTCCCCTCACAACCATGTCGAGGATCGTGACGGAAAGTACGGCGGCACCAAGCGAAGTTTGAGCATATCCTCGACCCAGGCTTTCAAGAAGTTCCCAGGAAAAGGTTGTTTTTTGCGTGATTTCCAACTCAATACAGAGCCGATTAATGAAGACACCATACTCGAGCATAATCCAGATGGTTTGGGCAAGAAGACCGATACCGACGCAGTAGATGAATGTCAGGAGATGAAGGCTCCGATTATACAAAAGAATGGGCATGTCCCAGATGACGCATAGTCTCATGAAAAAGAGGATGCAGGTCGTGAGAACGCCGACGCGAATGGAGCTCACGCCATTTTCGAACCGGGCAGTAAATTCATTTGCCAAGCCAGTCAGTCGGGAATCTGGAGAAGAGAGTCTGGTGATGACGGCGCTAAGAGCCTCACGCCTGGCCCGAAAAAACGCGGGGCCGACGATGGCAACGGGAAAGGCGAATACCCACCACAAATTGTTTATGGGCTGAATTGCGTGACTGAACAGACTGCCGATGCAGATACCGAGAAATGCCATGGGAAAAAACGCCGCCGGAGCATGCTCACGGCGGCGGTGATATTAAAATGACTGTTACGGCATGACCTCAATGCGAAGAACGACTTCGATAGGACCCCACTCACTCGAAAAAGCCACCATGAAAATCGGAGTGTTTGGTTGAAAGCTGATCTCGACGGCATTTCCCCGAATGATCGATGGAACGGCCACGTCTACTGTGTATCCCAGTGCGTTCAATCGCTGAGCCGCATCTCCGCCTATCATATTCGCCATTTCGCAAACGCCGCTCTCTGCGAGCTCGTTATACTCATTCACGGGCTCTCCCATCATGATCGCGGAAGCAAACTTCATCGCGGTATTCGAGGTCAATGTAACTACCATCTGCCCCTTGACTTTGCCGGTGATGCCGATGAGCGTGGCTACATCCGCGATGACTTTGGTGCCGTGTTCGAAAATGTTGACTTTTTCTTTTTTGAGTTTGAGATTTGCCACTTGTTCAAACACGGAAGACGCCGCGAGGATGAATTGATTCAAAATATTAACGTCCATTTAGTGACCTTTCCGTATCCCGCGATTTTAGCAGATAACAGTCTACAGAATATCATCGGGAAATGACAAGAAAAATTTTTCTCGACGCATTTATGAGATCTCTCACATTCGTTCGAGATGACCAGCTATTCCTAAGTAAGCGCTTATGGGATGAGTATTGCTCATGCTACTTTGGAAGTCATGCATACGAACCTTTTGTGGATGATATAAGTTATGGGATTGGTATAATCAGTTTTCAGCAGGCAACACATCTCTGATAAAGCTTGTGTTTTCCTTTTATTATTGCTATCAGAAGCTTGCGTTTTTCAAGATACTGAATGGAGGCCAGGATTTTGGTTTCACCGTGCATCCTGAACTTCCCGACAATTTTTGTTTTTGTCTTGGGAATCTGACAGTAATCCAGAATTTCCTCAGAAAGCAGATCAATTGCTGACGGTAAAACCTTTTTGGGAAAAACCACCGTTTCACCCAGATTATGAAAATCAAGGTTTTCCCCTCCTTGAAAAGATAGACAGTCTGAGTGAGCGGCCAGAAAACTCCTGAGCTTTCCCCTTATTTTTCCTTCTCCCCCGGTTGCTCCATACCCATGAATAACATTGATATTGCCAAAATCGCCACTTTTCACTCGGTCGTTATAATAATTCACAAAGACGTCAATCGCGGCGATAGTGTCAAAACCATGCAAATCAATTTCACTACTCATTTCACATTCCTTGAATAAGATGAGCCCCTCCGGCACTATGCCGAAGGGGCTCATTGCTGGTGTTATATCGGATATAAATTGCGGTCAGGCTGCCTTTTTATGCATATATGCGGGCCGCAGATCCACCTGGCCTTTGCTGGCATCATAAAGCATTTCCTGTACTTTCGCCTGGACGAGATTGAGGCCATCCGGCAGGTCAAGAAGCTTGATATCGGCGCCGAGCAGGTCCTTGTAGGCCTCTTTGATGTGGCCTATCATGCGGACCCGGAACTCTGCGTCAGATTTGGAATTGTATAGGGGGGTATCGGGAAGTACCATGAGTTTGTTGCCTCCTGTGAAATATTTGGGAGCGACCAAATGTATTATCGGCCACTCTCGCTCATGGTCTTAGTCTCACCTGAAAAACTTGTGCAAAAGCTCCGCGACAGGTATCACAATTTCGATCAGAATCAGTATGATGACCGTCATCTCAAGCGTCGTCGATTTGAAAATGTCGATGCGACTCAAAATCATGCGCTGAATGTCTTCCAGTTCATCGACTTTGCCGCGAACCGATTGAAACCATTCCGAAATATTGAACGTCTCGTTCAACTCCCGATAGACACCAGCAAAATACGGATCCTCCGTCACTTTCGACGTATTGGTGATATCCTTGATCAGATCAACCAGATCCATGCGAATCTCCGTCAACCTGAATACGTGACGTATCTGGTTCTTGAAATCTTTTCTCAACCAGGCAAGCGGGAAAATCTCATCCTGGCGCGGCAGTTTGTCCAGAAATTTGTATGTACCCTCGATGCTCTTGTCGAGCATGAAATCATACACCTTCAGTTCATACAGCTGCACTCGTGACAACTCCAGAAAATTCGTGATGTCAGACGAATCGAGGGCCGTTGAAAGGTAGGCCCGATTACCCATCAGGTAGAAGTGTTCTCCTTCTTCCCAAAGTTCTATGTGCTTCGCGATATGTCTTTTCGTCGATTCGGAATAACTTTCATCGCCCGGAAGGAGTATCTTCATGGCCTCCTCTTCTGGACGGGTTTTAGAATCGACGAAAACGTGAAATCTGTCGAAAAAATCAGGAACGTCATATGACTTTTCAAGCCAGGGAGCCAGTCTTCGCATTGCCGCATCCAGATCGCCCTTGCGAAGGGCTTCGAGATCGATATGTCGCCCACCCGCCAGCTCTATCGAACGCTCCTTGAAAAGCTGCCCGGGTAAATCGAAGTCGACCTTGAGCTCGATGGCATATTCGAGCAGAATGACTCCGTAGTTGTATAATTTTACGAAAACACTCAGCGTTGCCGAGACTCCAGCTATAAGCACTTCTTCCCGACGCATGAGCGTACGTACTGGCGACAATCCGGACATCGTAAAATAGTCGGAGTAAAGGTTCGCCGTGCGTTCCGGCATGAGTTCGCCAAGACTGCGTGCGGCTTCCAGCAGCTTTCCATCCGCAAACTCGCCACCGAGATCGCGGATGAAAACATGCAGAATTTTCATGCTATGCCTGCATATACTGCGACAATCAGAGCTTGAGCCCTATTTTCAAGCCCTTTCCGGATAATAGTTGTTTCAAACCCAGATATATTCCGGGCAGGAACGATTCGCGCTGGAATGAGTCATGCCGGATAGTGAGGGTTTGTCCAAGGTCACCGAATATGACTTCCTGATGTGCGGTGAGACCAGGCAATCTGACCGAATGAATGGGAATAACAGACTCATCCTTGCTACCGCGTCCCAATGCTTTTTCAATAATCTCGCGTGTCAGAAGGGCAGTTCCGGATGGCTTGTCCAGTTTCTGCGGGTGGTGCATTTCTATGATCTCGCAGTGCGGCAGATACTGTGCCGCCTTTTTTGAAAACTCCATCATGAGCAAAGCACCTATCGCGAAATTAGGAACTATGAGCACCGGCGTGCCGGTCTTTTCACTTAAAAGCGACAGTTTTTCGCGATCCTCGCTTGAAATTCCGGTGGTGCCGACCAACACTGGAATGCCTTCCTGCAAACACTGGGCAACGTTTGAAGACACTACCATCGGCGTGGAAAAATCGATCGCAATTTCTACTCCGACTTCACTGATAATCTTCTGCAGATTGCTCGAAATGGGAACGCCGATATGTCCCATTCGTAACATCTGGCCTAAATCCTCACCGACGCCATTGATGTCGATTCCGGTGGCCAGCTCGTATTCCTGACTCGCAAGAAGGCTGCGACAGACCGTCTGACCCATTTTTCCAAGACAACCGATGACGGCGACTTTGCGTTTGTTCATGCAACCTTCCTTTCACATTGGAAAATGTTATAACGTATTTCGATACTCATCGGCTATCGTCCGGTCGAACCGAACCCTCCGCTTCCGCGATCAGACGCAGCAAGGCTCTCAGTGAGCTCGAACGAGGCATTTTCAACTCTGGCAAAAACGAGTTGGGCGATTCGCATACCCCGGGTGATCGAAAACGCGGTTTTTCCATGATTGATCAGTATGACTCCGACTTCTCCACGATAATCGCTGTCGATCGTTCCAGGCGCGTTCAAGACCGTCACGCCATGTTTGACAGCCAATCCCGAACGAGGGCGGACCTGCCCTTCGAAACCCATAGGAATGGATAATTTTAATCCCGTAGGCACCAACGCTACTCCTCCCGGTTCGATTACTTGCGCATCGCGGGCCGCAAGATCGTACCCGGATGCTCCGATTGTTGCACGCGCCGGGAGGGAAACCGTTGCTCCGCCGATTATTTCCGCATGTACGCACAAATCTGTATGCATTTCCTCTGAGGCCGGTATGGTCATCGCAGACTCCCGACAGGTAATGCCGCATTTGCCGCCGCTGCTTTAACCGCGGCCTTAGTTGTCTTCTCATGAGCCTGAAAAGCCTTTACTCCTTCGGCAAGAGCTTCCATTGCCGTGCGCAGTTTTCCGACTTCGAGGACATATGAGATGCGAATTTCATTTTTGCCCAGGCCCGGTGTCACATAAAAGCCGGCCGCCGGAGCCACCAACACAGTATTGCCTTTGTAGCTGAAGTCTGTCAGCAGCCACTTTGCGAATGCCTCACCATCATCGATCGGCAGTTTTGCTATGACGTAAAATGCACCCGTCGGAACCTTGCAAACGACGCCGGGAATCTTGCTGAAGCCTTCCATGACTGCGTCACGTCGTCGCTGATACTCTGCCAGAATCGGTTTGAAATATCCCGGGTCCATGAGGACGCCAGCTTTGGCGGCCCACTGCTCGACAGTCGGGGAGCTGAGGCGAGCCTGTGCGAATTTGAGGCAAACGGCCATCACTTCCCTGTTCTTGGAGGCTATGACGCCGATACGCGCTCCGCATGCGGAATATCGTTTTGAAATGCTGTCGACCAGAATCGCATGGGACTCCACGCCCGGAATGTGCATTATTGAAGTGTGCTCAAGCCCGTCATACGTGAATTCGCGATATACTTCGTCGCTCAGGATATAAAGGTTCCGGCTCTTTGCAAGTGTGGCCAGCTCCTCGAGTTTTGCCCGCGGATACACTGTGCCGGTCGGATTATTCGGATTGCATATGAGAATTCCCTTCGTTTTCGGCGTGATCGCCTTCGAGATGGCCTCGACAGAGGGAAGCTGGAAGCCATCTTCTGCATATGTGCGAACGGCTTTCAGTGTGATGTTCGTCTGGAATGCCATGCCGTTGTAATTCGTGTAGAACGGCTCGAAGACGATTACTTCGTCTCCCGGATCACATATGGCAAGAAAAGCGAAAAATATGGCCTCGCTACCGCCTGTCGTAACAATGATTTCAGACGGTTCGAGCTGAATGCGGTTTTTCTTGTAATATCCGGAAAACGCATCGAGCAAATACTCCTCGCCTGGAGAGGGACTATAGGCGAGCACCTTCTGGTCGAAGCCGCGAATTGCGTCAAGAACCGGTTCGGGGGTGGGAATGTCCGGTTGCCCGATGTTGAGCGGATAAACCGTGACACCTCGCTTGCGGGCCGCAGTAGCCAGCGGAATCAATTTGCGAATAGGGGAGGCCTGCATGGACTGGGCTCTATGCGAAATATGGGTCATGTCGGTCATTCCTTCCGATGTATCAGATTCAGGCTTTTGGCCGGAACCAATTTTTTTTTCGGACCAACAGGCGGGCCCGACGTTGTTCCTAATTGTTTAAACCTTTCCGCGCTAATCTTCAAGGCCATTTTTTCCGACAATGAGAGATACGTATGAAAATGCGCGAATTATTTTTTACTACAATACTGTTTTTCTCTTTGGCCGGCCTTCTAGGCTGTTTATCGACCGAAACTCCCGCCCATGGCGGACTTCGAGGCACTGTGGTCGATAATACCGGTAAGGCGATCAGCGGAGCACATGTCTCGACCCCCGGCGCTTCGACTATCCCAGATGTGTCCGGGGCCTGGTCGCTCAGCGATCTTGAAGCGCAGATACAGAATGTTACGGTTGCCCGGGAAGGCTACGAGACTTCTTCCCGCAATATCGAAGTTCGCTCCGGCCAGATTGGTGAAGGCGCCAATTTCGTGCTTATCGAGACAGGCACTATCTTCAATGTAAGCTCGAGCGATCTGACTTCCGGCGGAATCGTAATAAGCTTTTCAAGCCGCGTTTCCTTGCACGGTTGGGTGGAATACGGCTTGAATACCTTATATGATCAGCATACTCCTTCTGATTCCAGCGGAACAGTGTCTCATCGCTATGTTATTTCTAACCTTACCCCCGCAACGACCTATCATTTTTCCTGTGTCGGAACCGATGATAATGGTCGCCAGTTCCGTTCGGTAGATCAGACTTTCACGACCGTCTGGACGCGTCGCGGTGATCCGCCCGCGAATCTGGCTGTTTCAAAAGAGGCCAACTCCGATCTGATTGCGATAAGCTGGAGCAGCGACACCGGCGGCGACCTGGCTGGATATCGCGTATATCGCGCGTCCACCGAAAATGGTTCATACACCTCGCTGGAGGCCGGACTTATAAAAGGCACACGATATCTCGACTCAGGAGTATCCCCCGGCGAAAAAATATTCTATCGTGTCACGCGCGTTTCTGGAACTGGTGAGGAAAGCCCCCCCACGGCTTCTATTTCATTCCTTCCGCCGGGTGTCACCCGTGGAAGCATCGTCTGGAGCCCGGAAAATGGCCCGATCCTTCTCACCGGCGATCTGACGATTCGTCAGGATTCAAGCCTGACCATCCTTGCAGGCGTTTCGGTCGGCGTGACAGCATCTGATGTCTGGGACAC
>JADFYG010000112.1 GCA_015233155.1 Candidatus Rifleibacteriota bacterium | reverse complement strand
CAAACCAGACGGATCGGGTGAGTAGAGACCTGCCTGTGGGTTACGAAAACCTTAAACAAACAAATTGCAGGACATGATGGTAGACGGCTCTTATGATCCTCTTCGGACGCGGGTTCGATTCCCGCCAATTCCAGATACCCCCCGCAAAGCTGCTTAGCATACGGATTTCACGGATGTTGGTAAGAAATTGTGCACTTTTTTGGTCACAATTCTTACTGAGATGTATCTTTTCGAAAACCAGGGCCATTGGTATTTCCGAATCAGAATACCCCGTGATTTAGCGGGGTTCTTTCCATTTCCTCAAATAAAGAAAACACTCAAAACCCAGGGACTACGAGACGCCCGGTCAAGAATGGCAGCGATTCTGTGCCAGGTCGAGGAAGTATTCTCCCTGCTCCGATCGCCATTCACACCTCTCGATAACAAGCAGATTGTCTGTCGCGAGTTCATAGCCGGATTCGTAGGGAAGAAAAGCAAGAGATCGGGGTCACGTTCCAGCAAGACGACAACAATGTGTAGCGAGGCTGGTGCCGCGCCAGTTGTATCGCCAGAACATAGTTCAGGTGATCTTCTTTCAAAGGTCATTGCTGCATATATTGAGGATCTATCAGGCTCAGGACGATGGACCGAGAAGACCAAGAGTGAAAATGCCGTGAGCTTGAAGCTATTTCAGCGATTTGCCGGGGATCTGCCGATAAAATCGATCACTCATGATCTAATGCAGAAATTCAGGCAGGCGTTACTTCATTTGCCCGCGAATATTAATAAGACCCCTGAATACCGGGAGCGGTCGCTGGATGAGATTCTTGCCATGGATGGCGTTGTTCCCATGAGTGTGACAAATGTGAATAAGTATCTGATTCAGACGAGTTCCATGTTTCGATGGGCACAGCGCCGTGGCTATGTTGATCGGAATCCCGGAGAAGGGCTTGCAGTAAGAAGGACGATCAAGCCAGATGAAGAGCGTTCAGTTTACATTGACGAAGATTTTCAGAGTTTATTTCGATCGCCATTATTTACTGAACCCGGCTGGAATGACAGACCTGAACGATTTTGGATCCCACTGATCGCCATGTTCAGTGGAATGCGGCTGGGAGAAATCTGCCAGCTATACGTTTCCGATATTCGGCGGGTTGCCAGTGTTCTTTGTTTCGATATCAATGATGAAAAAGACAAGCGACTGAAGAATATATCCAGTCGCAGAACTGTTCCGGTCCATCCCACCTTGCTCGGGATTGGCTTTGAATCGTATGTGGCGTCCATGACCGCGCAAGGATCAGAGCGGCTGTGGCCGAATCTTCAGCTTATGCGTGATGGTTATGGGCACGGTTTCTCACATTGGTATCAACGATTCAATCGGGAATACATAACAGACGATCCAAAGCGAGTATTCCATTCATTCCGCCATAACGTCGCTGATCAGCTGAAGCAGGCTGAGGTGTCGGCGACGATCATATCGGAGATTCTGGGGCATTCGGTGGAGTCTATGTCGCTGGGCCGCTATGGTAAGAGGTTCCAGTCGGATGTGTTGATGAATGCAGTCAGGCGGATTCAGTATTCGGCGTTACCGAGTGATCTTCGCGTCTTGATCTCTGTTGCAGAGGCTATGTCTATCAAACCTTAGCCTCTGTAGCAACGGGGAAAATCACCTTATTGCCGCCTTCAGGGCCTCTTTTGCCGCCCTTTCCCGCTCTCGTCGTCTTTTTTGTGCTTCGGAAATCTTTTGCCGGCCGAGTGCTGAAAACTCATGTTCCTTGCGTGGTCTGTTGTGATTGGGAAGATATTTTTGCTTGCATGAAGGATGGAACTTTTGGTCAGGCCGTTCGAGATCCAAGAGCAACCCGCATTTTTGGCATATACCAATATAATAAGAACCGTTTGACAGATTGGTGGGTGTGGTCGCTGTAAACGCATTGACGATTGCATCAACTAGGCCCATGCGATAAACCGCGAAGATGAGATTAAACTCGTTCGGGTTATCTGGAACGTAAGGCACGGGCTTTATCCAGGTATGTCCCGGTGCGGACCAACTCGTGACGGAGAAGGTTCGGAATTTAAACGCTTCGAGAAGCCAACCATGAAACTCATTCGTTGGTTCGCAGGATTTGTCCGTCGCAATACGAATCATGAGCAGCGAATTTCTGAGAGTCTCCTGGAGAAATTTTTTTGCAGACTCATCATCTCTGTATGCCTCAATGATTTCCAGTCTCTTCTCTTCGCGATACTTTGGCCAATTCCGAATTTGCTCTTCTTTCGATGGCCAGTCGGGGTCCTCATGCCCACCTGCATGAAAATAACCCACGGTCATTGCGGTTACAAGCTCTTCAGATGAAGAAGAATCCGGGTCCAGCTTGAGGAACTGACCGTAATACTCGATCAGCTCCGATGTCGCCCTGGACATTTGTGGTTTTCGGCGATACTTGCCGTCAATCCTTCTTGATTGCTTCATCTTCGTCACTATACAGGTATTGGAGGGTGATTTCCAGATCGACTGGAAAAGTTCGGGATGTCTACAATTATTATTTTCATCTGATAAACATTTTCCATTTAAATACACGTTGTGTAACTTTATACAATATTTTTGATATCTTGACAACAAACAATCCGATAGTTATAATCCTAACATGCTTACGAAAAACTGGTTTGCCAGAATATAAAAAATGGCGGTTGTCGCCAAAGCGGAGACAACCATCATGGGGTGCAAACGCTCTTCTGATCTTTGACAATTGCCTCACATTAGGAAACCGACGGTAACACGTCGTGGGAAATCAATGCTCGAAGACCGAGGAGGTGGTCGAGAGCAAAGGAGCCGCGTGTCGCAGGGATCGAACGACATGTCTGGAATAATCCTTTTTCAAATCGGTCCTTGTTGGAAAAGTAGAGGTGTAAAATGCATGAAAATGCGTGCGATGCAGCACAAACTGCATCAACCGGGGATAGAGATCCCCATCCCCGACCAAACCGGGCGGCTGCGAGAGAAATCCCTGATAGCCGAATAATCCGGGATAAGTGTCCCTTCATACGGAGCGCGTTGGCTCGAATCAATGAAATTTCGGACCAACAGTTCCTGGGAATGGCATTTGTGCTCATAAATGCCCATGAAGGAGCAGCGCAAGTCGTCGAGCTTCTGGAAAAAAGGCCCGAGATGAAATCGTTTGCCCATCGCCTGGAGGAGGCTCGATCATCGGGGCGGACGACCAAGTGTTCTGACTTCCGTTACAAACTGGGTGGCGAGGAATGGTGCGGGAATTGTCCTGAATGGCATTACTGCCGAACGCCGCTTCAACTGGGCCTTCCACATGCGATGACTCGCAAACGTAAGTTGTTAGTTCTGCGTGGCGACGATCATACGATGGTGTGCGCCTTGGAGGACGGGTTGAAGAGAGCTGTTGAAGACGGGCTGCCGATTTATCAGTATGGAAACCAGATTGTACGAGTCAGATACATGAAGGGCGTTCCGAAAATCGAGGACGTAAGCCAGACTGCCCTGAAGACCGAGCTCCAGGAACATTATCAGATGGTATATGAAGACGAGGAAGGCAATGAAAAGCAGTTGCCAGGAGTTCCATCCGGATTGGCACAGCAGTTGCTAGAACGTCGCAGGTGGGCAATACCAGCAATTCGCGGGATTGTAAACTGTCCTACATTTGCGGAGAACGGTTCTATCGCAACAACGGAGGGATACGATCCAACCACAGAAACGATCCTCAATTTGGGTGGACGCGGAGTTCCTACGGTACCACACATTCCTACAGAAGCTGATGTTGCCAACGCGAAAAGACTCATCTTCGATGAGTTTCTGGTAGACTTCAAATTCAAGGATATCGCTTCGCTGGCTAATATCACCGGATTGTGCATGCTTCCATTCATACGGCCATTGATCGATGGTCCACTTCCGTTGCATCTGGTATCAGCCGATAAGCCTGGTTATGGGAAAAGCAAACTGATCGATCTGATTGGGTTCATTGCGACAGGTGGCGAAGCATACGGTATTACCGCAGCAGACAAAAATTGGGCATGGAACGCTATCATCACTTCGACATTGTGCGAACAACCGACGATCGTTTGCATCGACAACTTCGACAAGAAGCTGGACTCTGCGCCATTGGCACGATTGCTGACTTGCACCGAATGGAACGATAGGGTTTATCGAACAACCAATAATGTAACGGTGCAGAATAACGCTATCTGGTGTGCCACAGCAAACAAACCCAAGCTGTCGGCTGAATTAACTCGACGAACGGTGCTGATTCAATTCAAACCGATTGCGGAAGATCCCGCGAAGAGAACGGGCTTCAAGCACAGCAACATCGTCACATGGGTCAAGGATGCTCGCTCGCAATTGCTGCAAGCATTCCTGATTCTCGTCAGAAACTGGTTTGCCAAGGGGCGGCCGGGGTCAGACGCAGTCATGGGTAGCTACGAAGCGTATACGCAAATCGTTGGCGGCCTCCTCGAAGTAAACGGGATTCCGGGATTTCTCGGAAATCAACAAGAGCTTTCGGGCACTGTTGACGCGGCAGAAGTCGAAATCGAAGCGTTTGTCCAGTCCTGGGCAGGCACATTCGGAGCAGAGCGAGTGAGTCCCTCGCAACTAGTCAGACATATTGAGTCCCACGAACTCATGAAGTCAGTAATATGCGGTAAAACAGTAGATTCAAAAAAGAATGTTCTGGGGCGAACGCTCCGAGATATGAACAACACGAATGTGTGTGGATATCTGATTCAGGTCCACCACAATACCAGGAATAAGACGTATAGCTATAGCCTGACTCCGGTGACTGAAGAGTCAGTTACTATCGAAAGCAATCCTGCTGACGAACCGGTATCCACGGTTCCAGCACGGTAAGTGATAGTTCTATATTGTAATACTAGTGCCGATTGATGGAGCCGCCCCGGCCTATGGGGCGGTCTCCAAACAATGCGGGTGATATGGCGGGTGATTTGCCCAGTTGCAGCACCAAGAAAACTCCAGACCCGGAGGCATCTGCGGGTGATCCGGGTGTTTTTTGAAGCAGTAAAAATATAATCAAAGGAGCGATAAATGAATCGCGAAAAGTTCAACATTCACATTCCGGCAGATCTCACTCCTCTCGACCGAAATAAGGCAACCATGCCCAATTTCGACATCCAGGACAACGCAACGGCAGACGACGAGGTGCAACCCCTGAGTTCCAGTAATGTGCCATCTGACGCAATCTCTGATGGGCGCAATGGATACATCTGGGGGGGGGGCGTGCGGCACCGGAAAAACCACACTGGCTGTGGCACTCGAAAAACGGGCCGTTGCCAATGGGTTATCCGTCCGGCGGATGTTTCCTGATGAGCTGGAATCAATCATTGACATTGCGGAAGCCGATCTCCTCATAATCGACGAATGCAATGCTGGTCAGATAAAGAAGATGCAACTGAAGATCATATTGGCGGCTATGGAAGAACGCCTCGGGAAAAAGTCCACCGTAATTGTTGGACATGTTCGATTTACGGTACTCCGCGATGGACTAACCGGTCTTCGAAAAGACGAAGTGGCGATAATGAATCGGTTTTATCGCAACGCTCATGAATTCAACACGGACGTAAGTTTCAGGGCAAGCAAATAACATCAGATGTGACCAAGTAAAACACTACCATCCGGGGGGCTGCCCTCGTGTGGTTTTTTATTGTTGATTTTATTTGTACCGGCGGCTCCGGGCTATGATTCCGGGCGAAATCGTACTTCAACGAGTGTCCCCAATATCCGTGGATTCAACGCCTCATCGATCTCGATCACTTTATACGCCGGGTTACCCGGTTCCAGAATCCATTTTCCACGCGGATCGCGATAAACGCTCCATGGCTCCACACGACTCCAGCCATCAGCAACAAAAGCGACCGGGATACTGGAAATCGATATACTTCCCTCTTCGACTCTCCGAAAAATGGCGATGTCACCTTTTTCAAATCGCGGTGCGAGATGATTGCCGCTTATGCGGATAGCAAACATGTCAGAGCAATACTCACCGGAGCCAACTGGGAGTTTCTCAACGATGGTGCCCTGTGGTTCGCCGTCACAAAAATCAACGAGTGGATCGAATACCGGAATCTCCGATTTCTGTCGGGCTTTCCGACTCTTCCGCGCCCTATTGCACAACTCGCTATCGCGAACGATGTTCAGGATCATCTGCCAGATCTCCGACTCCTCTGATCGATCAGCATTGAACAGAATTAACAGTTCGATCTTTTCGTCTGGGCCAAGTTCAAGCGCTGCGGCTATTCGCAAGAGATTTTTTTCCGACGGAAAATTGCTGCCTGCAAGAATATTGGAAATGTTCTGAGGCGATATTTCAGCTCTGCGAGCTAATTCCGCGTGGGATATATCAAGCCTGGATGCGGCCCGACGGATGAAGTCTGCATACTTATTATTCACGCTGAGAGTTTACCTCAAAACATGCTGAATGAAAAGCCCAAAGGATGCAAAATTCATCAATTACTACAAGACTGTATGAATAATGATTTAATTACAATATTTTTGTACAAGTATTCTTGACATTATATAGCGTTCTTTATATTCTATGTACAAAGGAGGGTACATCAATGACTCGAAGTGATTTCATGACTACGGATGAGACAAAGGCATTTCTCGGTGTTACGAGGATAACTATTTCAAATCTTCGGAGGCGTGGCCTGCTTAACGCGGTATTCCTGTATGACAAGGGGCCAGGGCAACCGCTCTTCTTCTTGCGGTCAGAGGTCGAATCCTTTTTCGATCAGATGATCGAAAGAAATAGGGCTCGGGCTGAGAAAACCAGTCTCAGAACGAAGCAATCGAAAGGAGTAAATAGCACGACGAAAGAGTCCCAGAGTGTACAGAACCCCGTTACATGAATATTGTATTACGGCCATAAATTTTACTCAGAGGAGGTGCTTATATGCACCAGGAATCACATTCTACAGTTCGATCTGATGTCACACCCCGTTCGGCCGGAATTCCTGCCCCAACTGCTTCGGTCAAAACAGAGACCAACACGCAGCAACGTGCTGCAAAAACTC
Source organism: Candidatus Rifleibacteriota bacterium (assembly GCA_015233155.1). Taxonomy (GTDB): domain Bacteria; phylum Muiribacteriota; class Ozemobacteria; order Ozemobacterales; family Ozemobacteraceae; genus JADFYG01. Next base: position 4,555 of record JADFYG010000112.1, on the reverse strand, counting down.
AACAGATCCGCGATCTATCCGACGACCTCCACTATACAGCCTTAGGGCTGAGGTGGGAAATCGAAAGAATCCTTGGCCTTGGTAAAAATCAAGGTGATTTGTCCAAGCTGAATGATGAAGATCTCGACAAAGTTCTCGCAGAAATCAATAGAGAGTGGCAACTGGCGACAACTACAACCAGTTCTGTTCCTGATAATGAAGATGATGTGCCCATGACTGGCGTTACCACTGAACAGGCAGAAGAAAATACCACTGGCACGGCACAGTATGCAGACCCGGGCCAGCCATGCGATGGGTGGATCGGATTGGTGCCGACCAGGACGGTCAAAATCAACGATGCCCTGAAAATCAGACAGAAGAATAGGGTATCGAAGAAGCAGGCACAAATTCAGGCGGAGCGGTCGAGATTCTTTCGAGGCGATGATTACGTAGTGGTGGCATATTGCCCGGAGCACCCGGACGTTCATTACTCTGTCCTTGACGGACGTTCACGTCTCAACTTCGCCATTGGAGAGGGGCAAGAGAGCATCATAATTCGGTTGATCAGAGTAATTGACCTTGCCGATGCCTTCCGCGTAGCCCTGGGATTGCTGATTGGGACTGGCGTGGCACTTTCACAGGCGGACAAAAAGATGGCAGCACTGAGACTCAGAGATGACGGTATGACTGAAGCATCCGTGGGAAGCCTTTTGGCTGTAAATCAAAGCACTGTCCACAGGTGGTGGAACCCCACGAGAGTGGAAGTGCCAGCCGGAATTCATAGTGCGATTAAGACCAAGCTGAAAGGCGTTATGAAAAATCTGAGTAATCCGGCAGCGATTGACTGGACGGATATAACGGGAACGCTCCGGGTAGTTATTACTGAGTGCGAGAATGCTATGGATACAGCGGAAGATGTAGTTTCCACTGACGAAACAGTGCCGGAAGCTCACGCTGCATAAACAAAATTCTAATTTAACGAGGAGGTGAAAGTCGATAACGATAGTGGGTGTTATTTTTAAGTGTCATAAGCAATGCAGATCTGTTGTTCAAAGAATAAAAGCAAAGAAGCGTAAAGTAAGAAAACGTAAGGATAAAAAGCAGCAAAGTGTGAGAGCAAAAAAGCCCGAAATCGAATGGGCTTCGTCGCAGGGGCACCGTAGATATAGATAATTTCATAGCAAATAAACTTGCCGTGATCAATTAATTGCGGTTGTGACGAGGCCCAAATCACAATTTAAGAGTGAATATGAAAATCCTTGATTTCATTGATGAACAAGTTATGCACAGTCAGTCTGTAATACATTGTTATACGAGTCTCGCGCCTATAGATCGGGCCGAACGATCCGATGCGAATGGCGAAGTCAATGAAATTATCCCTGTTCGCAATGCAGATGCCACCAGTGATTGCAATCCCCGTGAGCCCAACGCCAAAAAATCACTCTGTAGACATTGGCATCTCTGTGCGCACGTCGACGCTGGCTCAATCAGATAATAAACCGTTTCGCGTGAAAGCATTCTCGTTTTCACAATAATAACTCAATGGAGGAAAAACATATGGAAGTCACAGGTGTAATAAATCCGGCAGTAAATAACGTTGGCACGGCAATAGTCCCAATTCAGGGAAACGTGGCACGGCCAACATCTAACGAAGAAAGACCTCTCGCTGTATTTCGGGTCGCATACGATTTCATCGGGGCTGGTAAAAACATCTATGCATGGGGGCCGCGCGTTGGCGGGAGATTGCCACTGGCAACGATGCTCGAAGGACAGGCAAAAATTCACGGCTACACTGTTATGCGCATTAATCCCGGAATCGCCAGAGAAGCGTGCTCCAGAAAGCGCGGGGCTGATCAACTCAGAGAGAAGATCATAAGCGCGCAGCTCGTCATCGTTGAGAACTGCGATTCTGAGTTGATATCTGGGGATGATTTTTTACGAGTCCTCTTTATTCTCAGTTGGCGTCAGGATAAATCAACCGCAATACTAAGTGACATCCCGTTCCCTGTAATGCAAAACACGTTGGCAGAGCACTATTGTCATTGGGGTTTCAATTCCATCGCACAATTGTACAGCTTCTACCAGAACTCATACGAGATAATATTGACAGGCAGTTTCTAATAGATTGAAGTTCGGTTAACCACTCTGGGCGGGCGTCGGCCACTCACTCACCGGCGCCCCCCCCCTATTACATGTTTATTCGGAGCCCATTATATATAGGCCGGATCAACTCCAGGCAATCGACAATCCCAAACCAAATTCCGATCAGATGGTGCCAACAACTTCCCGAACAAATGTACTCATATTTACAGGGACCGGAACCCGGTTCCAGAAGGATGAATATCAATGATTCACATCGTACCAACTCAAGTTCGCACTCTCCTGATGCTTCACAATGAACTTTATAGGCATCTGGACAGTAACCCTTCCAGCAGGAAGTCCGGCGTTACACTCGACTTTCTCTGCCTTGCCCTGTGCCATCAACATAGCGCGCTGAATGCAGCAATTGTCGTGGGCGAAATCCACGGTGGGCACGGAAAGTATCGCTTCCCCGTTTTGTTCATGGAACGAAATGACAATATCATCAGCATGCTGGAAGAGCCACTCACTCCCGCTTCAGTTGCCGCACTCAAGGCTGAAATTGAAGAGGCGCGTAAGAGCTGGGAAGCCTGGATTGCAGAAGACGCACAGAATATAGGAGGTGAACCTATCGGTCAGAATATCTACCCCGATGACTCGATCATAGCGGTCAAACAGTAACCCCACCTATTGTTCAAAGAAAAAAGCGAAAAAGTATAAAGAACGAAGTGCAAAGATAAAAAGCAACAAAGTCTGAGAGTGAAAAAAGCCCCATAAACGAGTGAGCATCGTCACAGGGGCTCCGTATGTGAATGCAATTATTATAACAAATAATCTTGTTGTAATCAATTAAATACGGTTTGCGACGATGCTCAAATCACAATTTTGGAGTGACGAATGAAAATCGTCGATTTCTTTGAGCAAAATGTTTTACCAAAACTTTCTGTTACAACAGTCTACGACTGGGAGGGACACAACTGGATCCACGAAGGCGATGAGTGGAAGGGAGCATGCCCTTTTCACAATAGCAAGAGCGGCTCATCATTTGTTGTGAATGAAACAAAACTTACGTGGTACTGCCACGCATGCAAAATCGGTGGCGGGTCGGTTCAATATATCCACAAATTGAATGGCGGCGCTGGAATAACACCGCATGGATCTGAGTATATCGAGACCATCAGAATTCTCGCCGAAAAAGTCGGACTGGAAATTCCGGGAGGTATAAAGCAGTCTCCAAAAGATGCTGAGGCCCATAGAGTGATCGAAGTTCGCAGGGCAATCATGGAGAGCGCCAGTAAGTTTTTCCAGACTAATCTCCAGTTAACCGAGAATGAATACGTCAGGGAGTATCTCTCTGATCGTGGTCTGACAGCGGATGACATAGAGAATCTTGAACTCGGATTTTTTCCGCATCAGGAAAATGTCCGCCGATACCTCATCAGCCAGGGATTCAGCAGCAAGGACATCGCTGCCACCTGGGTTGCCGATCCGAAGATGCAAGGCTACATAGTATTTCCATGGCGGGACGAACGCAGTCGCATGCTGACCTTTTATGGCCGCTGGCCGGACAAGATACCGCCGGGTAACCAGCCGAAAACGATTGCGCTGTCCAATCCGAAAATGAAGGGCTACGACGGGGATTTGGTTCACACTAAATCCTCCCCATTATATCTGGATCGCGCATTACGCGATAAACACAAGGACATTGTCGCAGTGGAAGGACTTCTCGACGCGGCATTACTCCAGGTCAGAGGCGATACCAGGGTAGTCGCCTATGTTGCTGCCCAGTTCAGCCATGATCAGGTCGAAACTATGCGTCGGGTTGGTATTAACAGCGTCATAATCTGCCCGGACCCAGATAGCGGCGGAGATAAAGGTGCCATGGTGAGCGTAAAGAGTTTGATCGGAACTCCGATAACTCCGTATGTCACGCCTCGAATACCAAATGGGCTGGACCCTGACGAAGTGGTCTTAAAGTATGGAATGGACACTTGGTACAAAGTCGTCGATGCCTGTCAACACGGACTGTCCTACATGGCCGGACAACTAATCGCGGCTCACAAGCCTGATGCAGAATTCACTGATAAGGCCAAGGTCGATCTGATCCGAGCGGCAAAGCAGGAATTTGGAAAACTCAACATCCACAATTCCTTCGAACAAGATATGTTTTTCTGGAAACCGATTGCCGATGCCCTCGGACTTACCAAAGAAGAACTGGCTGACATTCGGGGACAGCAGCATGTTAATCCAGAGCCAGCAAACGGCACGTGGACGACCGGAAATCCCTCTGTTGAACCGACATATACAGCGGTTTCGTCTATTAGTATCGTTGTTGAGTCCGGTCAGGGATGCCTGTCCAGGATGGTTGACCAGGCCGAGAATGCGCTTATTGCTGGCGGATACCCCTTATTCCAGAGGGTGAATGAAATCGTGCTTATCACACGTAACTCTCCCCGGATAACGGTCAAGGATGTCGATAAGCCCGATGAAGACAAGG
>JADFYG010000111.1 GCA_015233155.1 Candidatus Rifleibacteriota bacterium | reverse complement strand
CAAAGCCCCGGTGCCTTTCCGCTGGTCTTACAAAATGGACGAGACTGCCTGATAAAACATGTACAAGATTGGCAAACATACAGTACTAAACGTCATTGAGTGGTTATATAGGAATCGCCATACTAGTGAGGCCCGACGATGCGCACTTCTGGGCCACTCAAGCCGGCGCTGAGTTGGATCTCTTGTTTTTTTCTCGCGGTCGCGCCTTCGGAGTTGAGTGCAAGTATTCAGACATTCCGAAGTTGACGAAATCAATGATCACGGCCATGACCGACCTCGAACTCATACGCCTCTGGGTAGTTTATCCGGGGAAACGACACTACCTTCTGGCCCCCGGTATAGAGGCCTGGCCGATCACCGACCTCATCGCTCTGCCAGGCACGGTCAAATCAGTCGCCAGGGGCTAGTGAGTAAACACCTTACCGAGGGCTCCTTTCACAAATCCTGAACCTTGGGCTTTCCGGTAGTGTCGAAAAGTCTGATTGTCAGCGGTAAAATCAATCGCCTTATGGACATTCAGGAAGAGTCAATAAAACCGAAAAATATTCCCCAAAAGGGCGGGATTATTTTGAAAGAGAATCCTGTAAAATATATAAAATTACTCAGGTTTGATGACAACGGAACTGTGTGCCGGTTTGATAATCTTCTATTGTGAATATTGCCTCATTTTGATGTTCATGAGATTGATTTTCGTGATTTTTGCCAGGGAAGAAGCGTGAATTCTTCACGGTGATATTCCTCTTCTCCACCGTAAATCAAGAATGCTGCGCCTGATTTTTCATCTGATATTTTTCGGAAGTGACGCAAACCTCGAAAGGCTTCGTCAAGAATGGTTTTTCCCGATTTTATCTCAATCGGGACAACACTTTCCCCGTCTTCAAAAATAAGGTCGACTTCATTGCCAATGTGATCACGCCAATAAAACAGATTGTGACTCAACCCGTAATTCCATCGAGTTTTTATCAATTCTGAAACCACGAGAGTTTCAAACAAGGCTCCCCGATGTGAATGAATACATAAATGCTCAGAATCTTTCAGGCCAATGAGCCATGCGGCAAACCCGGGATCCAGGAAATATAATTTGGGAGCTTTGACCAATCTTTTCCCAAAATTACGATGAAAAGAATGAAGTAATACAAGAATATAACTGGCTTCCAGGACGGATATCCAGGCTTTCGCGGTATTATGGGTGATGCCGCACTCAGCCCCCAGAGCGGAAAGGTTTAGAATTTGCCCCGTTCGCGAAGCGCATAATCGAACAAATTTCTGAAACGAACCAAGTTCGCGAACCTGTAAAACTTGCCTGACATCACGCTCAATATAGGTCATCATATAGGAACTATACCAGTTCGCCGGCGAAATCTTCCGGACATGAACAGGTGGATAAAATCCTTTTAAGATGGCACGATCAAGGTCATTGATCAATTTCTTCCCGGTTTCCAGTTCTTTCAGGGAAAATGGCAGCAGCTGAAGTAGACCCACTCTTCCTGCCAGCGATTGTGATATTTTGGCAAGTAAGCCAAATTGCTGAGAACCGGTCAAAATAAATAAGCCACATCGGCCATCAGCATCCACCAACGATTGAAGATACGAAAACAACTGCTGACATCGCTGAATTTCATCGAGGATAGCGCCATCCGGAAACCGCTCAAGAAAACGACGCGGGTCGGAATTTGCAAATTCGTATTCATCAGGGTCTTCAAGGGTGATATACTTCTTTTTGGGAAATACCGCCTTGACCAAAGTGGTTTTTCCGGATTGCCTGGGTCCGGTTACGGCGACAATTGGAAACCCTCTGGCCAGAGCTCGAACGAATCTCTCAGCTTCTCTTTTTATCATATGTTCATAATGGAGATAAATTTACAAATTGTCAATTGAATTTACATTATTCACAATACCGATATTTTTTTCGTCGGTTCTCTGGAGCCATGGCCGACTGATGCAGAATGGAAGACATGGCGGCCTGCGAACGATTTGAGCCGGACGTTTCGACGATACTCCGCATGCAACTGAGATCAGAAATCTGAACTATTTCCGACTGACTTGATGGACTTTTCCAGCCAGGAAGCCATCTCCGAACACGTGACCAGTTTTTCTGGGGGTGTCACGTTCAAGACCGGCCGTGCCGATAGCCATCATCATAAAATATTACCAATCAATTCAATAGTGACACTTGACATATCGACAGTTGGTGTCATATTATTGAGGTATGAGCGATTCACCACGTTACGGCATCGGTGAGCTAGCCGACCTCGCCGGAATCAGCCGGCGGGCTGTGCGGTTTTACGTTCAGCGTGGCCTCTTACCCCCGCCCGCCGGGGCTGGGCGTGGCCACTATTATATAACAGAACACCTCGACCGGCTACGGCAGATCAAGGTGTTACAGGAAGCAGGGCTATCGCTCGAAGCCATCATTTCTCGCTTCGCCACGCCTATACACGCCAGACCCATACAATCGTGCGATGAAAACCTGGTCACTCCAACACTTGCCACCCAAACACCGAGTCGGCCCACCTCATCGCTGTGGTTACGACTACAGATTGCCGATGGTTGCGAGCTGCATCTGCGAAGCGGAACATTCCGCCTCGGTTCACCTCAAACTCAACGCTTGCAACATGCTATTCGCCAGCTTCTCGGCCTCGATCCCCGTTTTCCGGAAAATAAATCACAAGAGGAGTCTTCCGATGAGTAACCCCATCAACACTTCGAATTCCGCAGTAACAGCGGATGCAGTCGAGCAGAATAGCGGCCTCAGAGCCGCCGACGGCAAAGAGCCAGTCCCTCTGTTGGGCGTTAGAGTCAGCGGTCGACTTCTGGGTTTGATTGCCGAATGGGTAGTCACCCAGAGATATCGTAACATTGAAAAAAAGCCTATCGAAGCCGTCTACGCCTTTCCACTCCCGGAAGCAGCCGCGGTCTGCGGCCTTCAGGTAAAAATCGGCGACAATGTTTTTACCGGCGACGTAGAAGAACGGGAAGCCGCGTTCGAACGCTATGATAAGGCCATGTCCGAAGGGAAAGGGGCGTATTTGCTCGATGCGGAGCGGCCGAATTATTTTCAGATAAGCGTCGGCAATCTCCTGCCCGAACAAGAAGCCGAGATAGAGATCCGATTCCTGGTGCTGGCGAAGAATGTGGACCGTTGTATTCGCCTGGCGCTGCCGACGACGATTTCCCCACGGTACACCCCCAAGGATCTTCCTGCCGATGTCAGAGCAGAAATCGAGCGAATCACCCCACCTTACGCCGATGCCGTTCCCTATGGGCTTTCGCTTTCCCTCGACGCAGAGTTTGCATCGGCAATAAAAGTGATCGAATCGCCATCTCATCCGATTCGAAGCGAAACGACGGGAAATCACGCGAATATAAGTTTCAGCCAGGGCGAGGTCGCTCTTGATCGCGACGTCGTGCTGCTCTTCGAAGTCTCAGAGCCTAATTCCGCCGGAGCGATGGTTGGCTCCTGGAAGGGGCGAGACCATGTTCTGGTGGAGTTGATTCCGGCGCTTGATGAAAAGGCTTTGATGACACCACGTGCAGTGACCTTTCTACTCGATTGCTCGGGTTCAATGAAAGGAGATTCGATCGAGCAGGCTCGTCGGTCTGTTGAACTCTGTCTTCGTTCACTTTCTGAGGGCGATATATTTCAGATTATCCGATTTGGTTCCAACTTTGTCCCCATGTTTGCTGCGCCGCGCTCTTACACCCAAGCCAATCTTGATGAAGCGGTAAAAATGGTTCGCTCCATTCAAGCCGATTTGGGAGGTACCGAAATTTTGCCTGCACTCGAAAGTCTTTTTCAGGAAAAGCCTCCGGTACCAGATAAGACTTTTCTCGAAAAACTGATACCAAGCGTCTTTCGGCCAAGCAACCGAAAAGATGAACATTCTGCGTCTGACATTAAGTTTCACGACCTGGTTGTGCTGACAGACGGTCAAGTCAATAATGAAACCAAAGTTTTAGATTGGGCAAAAAGTAACCGACATCAATGCCGCATCTTCTGTTTCGGGATCGGCGCAGGCGTTAGTGATTTTCTGGTTAAAGGGCTTGCCCGTGAAAGCCGGGGAGAGGCTGAATTCATCTTCCCCGGCGAACGCATAGAACCGAAGGTGCTTCGACAGTTTTCCCGGCTCCGCACTCCGGTTCTTAGAGATGTTTCGATAGATTGGGGCGGTTTGAGTGTAGAAGCCGCGCCAGTTGACATACCGCCGGTTTTTGCAGGGGAACCGCTTCAAATAACGGCACGACTGCCCCAAGGGCAGCCTCTCACAGAAAGTGCAGTAATCCGCCTGACGGGAATCGACGGTGAGCAACGTCACTCATGGGAAGCAAAGATCCGTCATCTCGGGGAAAGCGAAGCGATTGCCAGGTGGTGGGCGCGGTTGGCGATCAGAGATCTTGAAAGCGGGTTCGGAGTGGCAAGGACCGGCTCGAATCAGACCCGCCCAGGAACATCAGATGCAAAAAAGAGAAATCTCATTGCCATTTCGAAGGAGTATCAGATCATTTCCTCGGAAACCAGCTTCGTCATCGTGGAGGAACGAACCCCGGAGAATCTTACTCAGGAACAAGCTGTGTTACGACGCATACCTGTGGCGATTACCGTAGGCTGGCATGGTCGGACCCAAATTAAAGCTGGCATTGGAGCGCAGGCTGGTGCAGCCTTTGCGGGAGATGTACCAATCTTTCTCAGAAAGCGGGCTCAAACAGTATTCAAAAGTGTTTCCAGTGCCGTCACAGGCGAAAGCCAAAAGACAGTGTTTAAAAGTTGTATTAGTGTGCAGCAAGCCGCTACTCCCGAAGGAAAAAGCGATCAGTCGAGTGAATCAAATATTCCTTGGTATCTGACACTTCTACAGGAAGCACGTGCAAATGGCTCGTTCATGCTGTCGAAAATGCTGGCCTCGAATACCGGATTTTCTATCGACGAACTTAGAAAATGGGCTACGACTCTGATCATAGATTCAAGTCATGAATCAGATCGGGAAACGATCCTGGCTACAGCACTTGCCATGAGTCTTTTAACCAATCGGGCGGCCGAGGAAAAGCCATTGTGGAATGCCGTCTACACTAAGGCTTTACGCTGGCTGAAGAGCACCAATGCCTCGGGGCCCGGTAAAATAGACCTGATCGAGTGGGTCGAAGGCAAACTCTCACCCAGGGCCTGATCTGATGTTTCGGTGTTTCCTTCGAATTAATAACCGGTAACGGAGATTTTTTATGCAACCAATTACCTGGCTTGAGCACACAAAAAATGGCATCGGCATTATCGAGATCATTGTTGCTCTCGATGTGGGTGTAGATGAGCCGCTTCGAGAAACTAAGAAGGCGATCAGGGATTGCCTACAGGAAAAAAATGTGATATGGATGTCCGATGAGAGCTGAAGCCTATTTCTTTGCCCATCAGGTGATTCCATCAATCCTCTGGAACGGGGATTCCATGCTGGGAATCCTGGCCAATCCCGTGAACACTGAATATCTCAGCGAACTCTGGGAAATGATGCGAGGCGATCCCAGGTTTGGCAATTATGTTCGTGACTTGGCGTCCCGGCTGGCTGAAAGCCAAGACCCTGATGATGATTTGCTGGACGAGATCTTCAGTCTGCCGCCCGACTGGCGCGAGCCGATTGATCAACGAGGTATGACCTGGTCTGCGCATTGGCTGGGGGATGCGCATCTGGCCTATCTGCTGCGTTTTCCAGTCCCTAAATACGCGACCGAGGCGCATTTTGGCATCATTGTCAGTTCGCCGAAAATTCGCTATTTCACCATCGAATTGGGTGAGGACGACCGGCAGCAGCAGATTGCCTTCTTCTGTGAATGGACATCTGAGATGCACATGAACATAAGCGAAATCGAGGCCACTCCGGAAAAAGCGCTGACTGCTGTCTGTGAGAGGCTTGGCATCCCCGTGACCGTCGATCCGCCCCTTCGCAGGCAGCAAGACGGCATGTCACGGCATCAGGTCTTTGACTCCACGCTTCCGGAGAGTCTCGCAGGTGCTGATCTGGAGAAGGTAACTGCCTGGGAGAAGCAGGCTGAGGAAGCCTCGGAAAACGGGGATCATGCCAAGGCTCTTGAGTTGATCAGGCAGATCAACCAGTTGTGGCTGAAAGCCCTTGGACCTGAGAACACCTATGCCACCAACACCTTCCGTGGCCTGGTCAGGGCTTTACTCTCTGCCGGCAGGCAAGAGGAGGCCATGGAGGTGGCGGAAAAATGGTGGAAAATATGTCGTCGCTATCGGTTTCCCGGCCATGCTGAGACGATTTCGGCGATATCGTCTGTAGCCCGTGTTCTCAAGGCAATGGGTTCAAGTGACGCCGCTGCTGATTTGCTGGCCTACAATCTGCAATACGCCCGATTGACCCGTGGCGCTAATTCGGCCTCAGCACGTTCAGCGGCGCTCGCGATGGAATTAGCGGAGAGCGATTCCGGCACTCCACACGCGGCGGAAATGATTTCTGGGAAGACCGGGAGTGAAGAGGTAGAGAGCATCGGTTCAGGCTTGTCTGAGACTCCCGGCGACGGAGAAACTGATAATGCAAAGGCAGGTTGGTCCAAATTTGTGGATACCATCATTCGCATGGGAGTGGGTCTTGCCTGGCTGGTTATTTTATTCTCCGCTGTTTCCGGCAACAGAGAGGGCTTTTCCCTGGGAATCTATTGTCTCATAGGCATTGTGGCGATTATTGTGTTGAAGAAACTGATGAATCGGTAGAAAAGGTTTCTTTAAGTAACCGGCGCCTGGCGAAGTATCTGTAGCCAGGAGTGAGACTCTTTTTTTAACTTATCGAGCTTTTTTCGCCGAATTTTTGCGGAGCCTCTCCAAACTCAATGTTGTCAGCCCGGCCATCTTCCGAGACGTTCATGAAAAAGGGAAACCAGTAGTCGTTAGTTTTATGAAAACTGAAACCTAGTGCCGAATTAAAAAATTTCGACTCAAAGCCAAATTGGTTGGTGGTGAGTGCGGCATTCATTTGTGCCCAGTGAGCTTCCCTGCATTTTTTGCCTTCCAACGATCGAGTATACACATTCGATCGTTGGAAGACGACATTTTAATCGAAGGTCAAAAAGGGCAAAGGCCGCATAGTGTGGCAAGCCGCCAGTGTTCTAAGTGCTGGCCTGGACCACCGTTAAACGAGCACAATATTACGACCTCGCTGTCAGACGCACCCGGGGCTTGATCTGGGAAACCGATATAACATCGTGCTCGGCTTCCAGAAGGGACTTAACGACGGCAAAATCGAAACACTCATCGGCGATAAAACGCATGACTTACTTTTTGCTCCCAGCCCTGGATTGTTGGAAATGAGCCATTTTCGATCATTGGTTCGGGACAGTAACGAATAACAGAAACAGATCTCTGTCGGGGGAAAAATTCTGGCGTTTGATTTCCCAGACGGGCTTGCCATCATCTTTGATCTCTGCAAAGTTGGAGAGGCAGGCCAGGCAATGTTGAGGTTTGGTCACCCGAAGAGTGAAGGAACCAATCGGACCTTGCCAGAAATTCGCGGTCTGCAGGACATATTCAACAACATCAAAGCCCAAAGGCCCATACAGCCTTTTCGAATAAGAGGTTTTGTATCGGCGAGAATATTTTTGCAGGAATGTCGAATAGGGAGGCTTTTGCAAAAACCTGGCACTCGGGCGCTCGAAAACAAAATGGGTGTTGTCTGGTGTAAAGCAGCCGCTTTCGGCGGTATACTCGTGTTCGACTTCGATCGTCTTCCCGGCCGGAAAGGTTTGTTCCCAACCGAATTCGAGTCGGGCGTTCCAGCACGGTCTGAACCAATTCAATCTCTTTTCCGGAGAATGCTTTTGTTCTGACGGCGGATCAAGAACGGCATGAAGAACCCCAAGATCATGCAGTTGGCAAATCGTTCTCCAAGGAATCTTTACCAGTTCGGGGAGAAACTGATCATAGCTTGTCAGAAAGTCTATCGGGTCGCCGGGGTCGAAATCATAAAGCGCTTTGAAACCATATTTTTCCAACAACGGCGTAACGTCGAGAAATCTCCCCGAAAGATCCGGTTCGACGGCTCCCATGGCCCGCAATTCATCATTGGCGGGGAGAAAAGCCCGGGCGCGCCTCGTAATGGAAATCAATACTCCGTTTACCCGGGTGGCAAAATCCCTGCTGAGGAAATTACGATGACTGCCTTCGCTAATGGCGGAAAACAAGTCGACGAGGGGAGTCGGGAAAACCAGGCACAGCAAACGGAATTGGGTTTATCGGGATCATTGTTGATTTCGATGCTGGTTTAAGCGAGTGTTTACAGGAAACTGTGGATGTGATTCGAGATGGCTTTTTTTCCTGGGCGCTGTAATCAGAATTTCAGAAAATTTTCCTGGATCCTATTGAGCAATCGTGATATCATACTGCACAAAATAATGACTTATTGTGCAGTATGACATGAAGAATATTCTCTTATCTCAAAAACACGAACGTGACTTTCTCAGAAAACGCGGTTATACCACCCGTGACGGTCTGAATGTCGCTCGTTCAGCCATGGCCGACAGCCTGATCAAGGTCATCATCGGTCCCCGCCGGGCGGGAAAATCCGTTTTTGCCCTGCAGATGCTGGAAGGCCAAGAGTTTGTCTATGTTAACTTTGACGACGATCGATTGGCCGGGCTTCGTGATTTCGACCTGCTTCTGGTGGCCATCGCTCAGGTCTATGGCGAAGTCAGAACCATTTTTTTTGACGAGATTCAGAATGTCACAGGCTGGGAGCTACTGGTCAATCGTCTACATCGACAGGGATACAATCTTCTGCTCACCGGGTCGAACGCCCATTTGCTGAGCCGCGAACTGGCTACACACCTGACGGGGCGTTTCCGCGAATTTCACCTGTTGCCATTTTCCCTTGCCGAATACCTGCGGGCCAAAGGCTTTGCCCTTGATGACGCTCTCGCTCTCGCGGAGCGTCAGGGGCTGTTATTGAACCATTTCGATACGTATCTGCGGCAAGGTGGTTTCCCTGAAACGGTTGTCGGCAAGGTTGACATCGGCAACTATCTGGCTACGCTTTTTGAAAGCGTTCTTTTGAAGGATGTCGTAAAGCGCTATAACATCCGTTTTGCCGGAAGACTTCTGGAATTGGGTCGCTACCTGGTGGCCAACCATGCCCGGGAATACACCTTCACCTCTGTTGCGAAAGCTCTTGGTTTCCGAAGCGTTCACACCCTTGAAAACTATGTTAGCTATCTGCAAGAGGCTTTTCTGCTCTTCAGTATGAATCGTTTTTCGTGGAAAGCTCACGAGCGAATTCAAGCACCGCGTAAAATATATGCATACGATACGGGGTTTGTGGGGGCGGTCGGTTTCCGAATTGGATCAGACAAGGGGCGGCTTTTGGAAAGCGTTGTAGCGATCGAACTCTCTCGTCGGGGTGAAGAAGTTTATTCCTGCAAGAATCCTAACGGCAAGGAAGTGGATTTTGTCATCAGACAAGGAGGCGTTACTACCGGCCTCATTCAGGTTTGTTATGATCTTTCCGATCCCAGGACCAGAAAGCGCGAGATCGCGGGCTTGACCTGGGCAAGTTCAGAACTCGGGTGCGACAATCTGAAAATTCTCACTTGGGATGAAGAAGAAACCGTCTCAATTCAAGAAAGAAAAATTTCTCTGATTCCGTGCTGGAAGTGGCTTTTACGCATTGATGCGGTCCCCTCGGAAGGTTCGGATTGACCGGAAATGGTGGCCGAAAAAATCAATGTAGAAAGCCATCTACACCAAGACTTTGCGCTGGCTGAAGAGCACCAATGCCACGGGGCCTGGTAAGAGTGGGTCGAAGGCAAATTCTCACCAAAGACATGATATTATACCAGCAATTCTCGGTGAGTTAAAATCCTCCTGATTTTATCAACATCTTCATGTGCTTCAAAAAATACTTTTTCCTATTTCAGACCACCCGCTGTAAAAAATCTGCCAGATGGGTATTGTACCTTTGGGAGCTTTGTGCTTTTCTGGATGGATGAATACAAAAGAAACTGCGTTGTCTTTTTCCAGCCTTGTGAACCTTGCTCGTGAGCGCTTTAACAAGCTCACTGACCCCAGAAAACGATTGAAGGAAGAAGAATCGTATCCTTTGGGGGATGCAGTTATGAGCGGTTTGGCAATGTTTCACTTCCAGGATCCCTCTTTTCTTAAGTTTCAAAAAGCACTTGAAGATTCAGAGCGAAAAAGCAATCTGACCACTTTATTCGGAGTTTCAAGAGTGCCGAAAAGTAAGCAGATGAGAACATTGATTGATGGTGTCTCACCAACTGAGGTCGCAGAGGTTTTTGATGATCTTCAAAACAGAGTCAGCGAAGCAAAGCTTCTCAGCAAATTTCGATTTTTAGGTGGTCGATATTTGCTTCTTCTTGATGGTTCCGATTATTTTAGTTCTGATAAGTGTTCTTGCCCTGGTTGTTTACAGGCCAAAAGTGCAGATGGAACGGTTCGTTTTCATCATCAGATACTGCAGCTGGTACTTGCCAAACCTGGTTTGAAACAGGTTCTTCCTTTTGCCGCCGAGGAAATTTGTCGGCAAGATGGTGTAACAAAGGAGGATTGTGAAATAAACGCAGCCAAACGGCTCATTCCGAGAATTGTTGCCAATCATTCTCATATGGATCTCGTCATTGTGGCTGATGGCCTGTATTCGCATGTGCCATTTGTACAGCTCCTCCTGGGTCTTCATCTTTCCTTTGTTTTGGTTGCCAAACCGGGTGACCACCAGGCACTTTTTGAAGATTTGAAAGGCTTACGAGAGGCCGGAGTCGTAGGACAAATTGAAAGAGAGGACTCTCAGGGGCGTAGACACATTTACGAATTCTGCAATGACGTTGGTTTGCGGGGAGATGGCGTTGTGAAAGCTAACTGGTTTTCCTATCAACTGATTAATAAAGACGGGAAAGTCGGCTACACAAATACATGGATCACGAATTTCAAGGTGACCGCCCAGAGCGTTGAAGAACTCGTTGAAGCCGGGAGAAGCAGGTGGAAGATCGAGAGTGTGCCGCAGGCACACAAGGGGGTATTACATGAAATAAACCTTGTGGCGAAAGCTGCATGAGAGATGAAGGCAGGCCCTTCAGAGTCGGCTTTCAGGAGCAGGCTTTAAACCACTCCAAGCTGCTGCGGTTAAAAGCCGTGGTGGTGAACGTTGGAGGTTAAGTGTCGGGGGATACCCGAACAGGTATGGAACAGAAAGACGAACAAACTTGAACCTTCGTTGAAGCGTCGTAATCCAGAGATTTGTTGTCAAAACTGGGGGCTTTTCTATCTTCCAGGATAAGTTTGCAGGGCACCTGATTACTGTGCAAGCGGCAACCGGCGTGTATGAGGCGTGATTCTGTTTCGGGCTCTCGTGCGGAACTGCGGGAACCAGTCGCTCTGATGTTAAGGGAGAAGCACAAGTGGCGAAAACCACGAGGCGAGAATACCGATGCAGAGCACTGGGACGGACCAACCAGTATGAGCGATGAAGGCTGGTAATGCGGCTGGAGCAAAGGGGTTGGGTCAAGCGGTTGTATTTGTTGTTCAACTGGTAACAGGAGGAAATAATGAGTGCAACAAAACCATTTATCATTTCGAAGCATCTGGTGATGGAAGCCTTCAAGGCGGTCAAAGCCAATGCGGGATCTGCTGGAGTAGACAAGCAGTCGATCAAGGACTTCGAAAAGCAGTTAAAGGATAATCTTTACAAAGTGTGGAATCGGAGGTCATCGGGAAGTCATTTCCCTCCACCGGTAAAAGCAGTGTCTATACCAAAGAAATCCGGT
>JADFYG010000110.1 GCA_015233155.1 Candidatus Rifleibacteriota bacterium | reverse complement strand
AACACTGCTCGCCAGCCATGGCATGTCATCTCGTTCTTGGCAAATCCCAGAGAGCGCAAAGCATACAATACGGCATTTTCTGACATTGGCCGTCGCGGAGTCCGTCCGCCGGGAAAGACATACTCCCCAGTTCCGGTTAGCGGATAAAGTTCTCGAAGAATTGCTACAGACTGTCTGGTTAATGGAACAATATGTGTCGTTTGGGTTTTTGTAATCAGGAAACGCCATTCTCCAGCATCCAGGTCAATATCAGCCCATCGCGCAGTCCGAAGTTCACCTGGCCGGACCACAAGCAGTGGCGCCAATTTCAAGGCACAGATGACTACGAAACTGCCAGTATAACAATATAGTGCCCGCAATAGATGTGACACACGGGTTGGCTCGACGATTGCGGCGAGGTGTCCTTCTTTAACTGGTGTCAGTGCGCCGCGAAGGTCACGAGATGGATCTGAGGTCACGCGCCCGGTTGAGATTGCATAGCGGAATACACGGCCGCAATCTCCCAATAGACGATGCGCTGAATATGCAGCCCGCTCTTCAAGCCGTCGAATTGCTTCCAGAAGTTGCGGCGGAGTGATATCAGCAATGGGACGTCCGCCAAGCCATGGGAAAATATTCGCTTCCAGTCGCTGCCGGATAGCAGTAACGTATTCTGGAACAAGTGTAGCAGCTGCTCTGTCCAGATATTCCCTCGCAACTACCTCGAAGCTGTTAGTCGTACTGTTTGCAGTCGCCATTTTTGTAGCCTTTCTATTTACAGAAGGGTCTACGCCAGATGCGAGTAAACGACGGGCATCCTCTCGTCTCTCCCGTGCTTCTTTCAAACTGACCTCAGGATAGACACCGAGCGATATGCGTTTTTCCTTGCCGGCCATACGATACTTGAGTCGCCACCACTTGCCCCCGCTGGGGGCAACTTCAAGATAAAGCCCGCCACTGTCTGACAACTTGAAGGTCTTTTCTTTCGGCTTTACAAGCCTGATTGCGGTATCTGATAACGACATGGGGGCAACACCTCCGACGATAGGCTGACTTGCCCCCAATGTTGCCCCCACTTGCCCTCGGATGTCAATGAATGTAGCTGGTCGATATTGGACGACTAAAAGCGAAAAACCCGCATATTCAGCGGGTTTTTGCACTTCTTTGGACATTTCCAAATTGATTCTCGGTAGCAAGGGGGGGAATCGAACCCTCGACATCACGGGTATGAACCGTGTGCTCTAACCAACTGAGCTACCTTGCCAAAAAAGAACCGGTCCCTTTCGGGGCCGGCTCCGTTTTTCGGTTGCGGGGGACGGATTTGAACCGCCGACCTTCGGGTTATGAGCCCGACGAGCTACCGGACTGCTCCACCCCGCGATGATAAATCAGGTGCCGGGAGCCGGGCTTGAACCGGCACGGGTTTTACCCCACCGGATTTTAAGTCCGGTGCGTCTGCCTATTCCGCCATCCCGGCGGAACAAGCTTTATAATACCAATGATGCTACCAAAAGTCAATCTTTTCCTTTTTGATATGAAACTGATTCCGAAAGATCATTCAATACTGCAATTCCGGATTATTTCCAAGCTGCATTTGAAATGAATTACAGTTATCCGGGTTGCGTGTCTTTATGGAATTTATGAGCGAAAAATCATTCCTGATGCGCCAAAGACCCCGGCTGTGATAAGGTTAAATCATGGCATGGCTTGAATTTTCCGCAATTACAAAATGTTTTTATGGATGTTCTATCAAATTATGCATGGCGTTTTCTGACATTCGGAGACTCGTGTAATGCTCAGAGTGCGACAAGGTGTCAGCCTCATAGAAATTTTGGCCGCGCTTTTTTTGCTGGCGGTTGCGATTATTCCGATAATCGGCCTGATCGGTTCCGGAGCCGCCGATGTCGACATTCTCAATTCCTCGCTTTTTGCCCAGACAGCGGCGCGTGGAATTCTTGAGACAACTCTCGAGGCAGTTCCATTTGATTTTATCGGGGTCAGTGAGGCGTCAGTTGCCGATCTTGGTGGAGGAGTTCCCGAGGCGAACGTAGGTCGATTGTTGCAGACAGGACACGACGATTCCACAGGCCTACTTGGTTTACTCGGGAATTCGGGCGAAGACTCCTTTATGCGTGGAACTTTGCGCGATGAACGTGGCATCTTATATAAAATAAAACTTTTCGTTTTTCCGGTTCCCGCAGAAAAAAAATCTCCGGCAGGAGATGTCCCGCGAACGATCGATTCTACAGGCGCGACAAGTCTGGATGCAGTGGAGGGCGGAGGTGTTCTGGCGTTTTCATTTTTGCCCAGGCCACCATTCGAACAAGCGCGGGATGCTCGCGGACGCCCTGTGTGGTATACAGCCGACCAGTTTGTCGGCGAGGGGGTTTTGCGTCCTTATGATATTCCTGTGGCTACCGTGACCCGATACGCAGCTGATTTGGGTGTTCCAGAGGGGAATGATTTGCGTTTTCCCAGATGTGTAATGAAAAAACTTTTATTGCGCATTCGCTGGGCACCACGTAAAGGTCCTGAACGAGCAATTGAGCTGGTTACAGCGAAAGCCGACCTGTCACGAAGCGGGAACGAAAAGTGAAAAGTTTTTTTTCCAGAAACGGCATGGCTATTCCCGCAGTACTTGCAATCGCGCTAATTCTGGGTATTCTTGGGCTGACCTTGATTCGCGGAACACGGGAGCAAAATCGTCAAAATCTCACCGGATTGCAGCAGCTTCAGGGGCATTTTCTCGTCCAGGCCGGTTTTCAGCACGCTATGCTGAAAGTTAAACATCTCGGCCGGGAGCTATACGATTCAGCATGCATTGCTCAGGGGCTTAACCCGCTTTTCGATTTCTCACGACCTGTCAGCAGTTATAACCCCGGGCCCATATTCTTATACAGAAAAGGAGAAGCCAGCCCGAAAGGCTACATGACAGCCGATCTGGAAGTCGAGCTAAAATCAGCCTTGAATCCGCCACAATGTTGGCTGAACGCCTTTCGCAACGATCTGGTTTCGGATTCATCGTTTGATCGAAAATCGGTGAATTCGCCTATGTCATTCGACCATCCACCGTTCTCTATGCATGATGCTCACGGAGGATTGGCGCGCGGACGGTATGCAGTGACTGGCATTTCTATTGCTGCATCCGCGGTTTCCGAAACAGAAGATCGGGGGACGACAAATCGCGTAGTTGTGGAGTTAACAGTCGAGTCCGATGTTATATCTTCACACGGGGAAAGATTCCGACAGGAAGCCAGACGCAGTATTCGCGTGTCGCGGGAATGAAATCGATCTACATGAATTTACGAAGATTATCGCTTGTTATCAGCCGGTATTTAACAGATCAGGACACACATTGTGAACAAGAACATTTTACACACTATCGACTTTAAGGAAAATCCCGACTGATGAGGAATGCGGCATTTACTTTTATTGAAATGGTTATTGCCTGCTCTGTGTTGACTCTTTTTCTATGTGCGGCGTTTTTACTGCTGCGAGGGGGCGAAAAACACGGTGGACAGGCGCTTTGGTTACAGAAGACTTTAGGAAGTATGCGGACTATTGTTCGGCACATGTCAGAACACGCACGAAGGGCCTCTCCACCATCGACCATCGTGTTCGCGAAAAACATCGTGGAGAATACATCCGATGATTTCAGATCACGTGTCTCTGGTCGGGAACGCCTGGCGGCAACAGAGTCGGCATCGGTCGGTTATGACGAGTGTCCGGCAACTCGTTTGTTGCTTTTCATTGAGGCTACTCCCGAACGTTTCGGCGGTCCGAATCCCTGCACGGCATCGATTTCTTATAACGTGTATTCTCTGAGCCGCGAAGGTCGCCTCTTATATCACCGATTTGAGGAAAGCGTGCCGCAGACCGCGCCTCCCGAATATATAGGAACTCTTCGGCATCCCGTAATACCGCCGCCTGAAGCTCGTCTTGTCGAAAGCCATTCATTTATGGAAAATGTCGAGTCAGTCGAAACCATGGTTTCTTCACAAAGTTCAGGGGTGCATACGATCGCCATTACGATTACATGTGTTCAACCCGGCTCTATAACCCGGCGAACAGAGAAAGTTTCGCTGGTACCAAACTCCGCCGTAATTGTCGTTTCACCCTCTCAATCCGGTTGGTAGCGCACTTTACCGAAACATTTTTTGCACAGTATGAAACACCAGATCAGTATTTTCAGATCGTCTCAATGAAAAATTTACCCACGCTGTGGGCGCTGTATCAAGTATCAATTTTACCAATAATCATGTATTATTCGATGCCAATGCAGATTCAATAAAAAAATGTTGTTGGTCATTGGAGAACCTTCGAATGAAGTCGGCATTCACTCGTGATTTTTGTTCACGATTACGACATATTCGATATTTTTTTCCATTTTTTGTGGCTTTCGTAACTTTGTTTATCACACCGAATCCAGTTTTCACTCAGCAACATGAAATAGACGTTCCCGATGATACCGCCCACCAGGATTCACAATATCCCTCAGATGCAGAAATAAATCGCAGGAGGCATATATCGGGTGAAAAAAAACAAGAACGCGTGGTGAAAAAGGTAGATCCAAATCAAATCAACGAGTCTCTTGATTTTGCCTTTGAAAACACTGCGAATGGCGATGAAAAGGGCTTTTTCGATTGGGTCGGTTCCGACATAAATGTCACGGTTGTAGTTTTTGTCTGTACAGCGATCGTCATATTTGCATTTCTGGTTTTCATTCCATCGCGTTCGCTTCACAAGATCAAGCATATATTCGTTCGTCACCGTCGTTGAATCAGCACCTGGAAACATTTCATCACGTGTTTGCTGATAAAATCCTATGCGTATATCAGTCGATGCCGAGAAGTTTGTGTGTTTGCAGACTAAGGCGCCAGAGCGGGTTCTTCAGACAGTAATCGATAGCCATTTTCGTATTTTCGCAGCTATTGCAGTCATCCAGCGGTTGAAGGCAAAAATGGTCGAATCGCAGTTCCGTAAATATGACGGGATCAACTTTCTTCTGGGGAAACACCAGTTTCAGTTCGTTTCCCCATTTTTGTACTAATTCGATTCCAGCTTTTGGGCTGACAGTGATCCAGTCGATGTTTTTTGAGGCAGGAAGTGTTCCGTTCGTTTCGAGGGCAACTTGGAATTCTCTATCGTGCAGCGCCGTGATCAGTGATTCATCGACTTGTAATAATGGTTCTCCACCGGTGAGAACGACAAACGGTTTTGTTCGAATATCATTGTGATCCTGCTTTGGCCATAGCGAGGCAATATCGTCCGCCAATCTTCGCGGATCTGAATATACACCGCCCCCAACACTGTCGGATTCGCGGAAATCAGTATCACAGAAGACACAGGCGGCAGTGGCACGATCTTTTTCAAGACCGCTCCAGAGATTGCATCCGGAAAAGCGACAAAAAACAGCCGGGCGGCCACTGTTCGTCCCCTCACCCTGGAGACTGTAAAATATTTTCTTTATTTTATACACTCAGGCCCTTGTAAAATAGATAATTACCAGGTCTTATCCGAACAATCCGCATCCTGCTTCTTCACGGCATACACAAGCGGATCGCTGATATTGTTATCGGAGAAGCCTTTCAGACGCAGCAGGCATGCATCGCATATTCCGCACGACTCACCGGCGGGAGCAGGATCATAACAGGACAGTGTCATACCATAGTCGATACCGAGTTCAATGCCGCGAGCTATTATCTGTGCCTTGGAAAGGTGTAACAGCGGCGTGTGGATTTTAATATTTGCTTCGCCCTCGGTTCCTATCCGTGTTGCCAGATTGGCCATCTTCTGAAAGGCATCGATGAACTCTGGTCTGCAATCGGGATATCCGCTGTAATCCAGAGCATTAACACCTATAAATATATCAGTAGCTGGTAATGTTTCGGCCCAGGCGAGTGCGAACGAAAGAAAGATGGTATTTCTTGCGGGCACATAGGTCACGGGAATCCCCTCACCTATATTCTCCCGCGAACGTTCCTTCGGGACAGGAATATCCGAGGTCAGCGCCGATCCGCCAAATGTCCGCAAATCTATTTGCGCGACGATATGCCGTTCAACGCCGAAACATTCGGCAATGGCACGAGCCGCCGCTATCTCGCCTTCGTGACGTTGGCCGTAGCTAAAGGTCAGAGCATGCACACGGAAGCCTTCTGCCTTTGCGATAGCCAGCACCGTTGTCGAGTCGAGTCCGCCGCTCAGTAAGACAATTGCATTGCGCTTAGTGGGTGCGGTCTGTGAAATCATGCGATTCCTCCAGGTTTGTCGGTTCCGGTTCCCGTGTTAAATGTTGACGATTTGAGTGGTCCGTTTCCAGCCTCATGCGTGAATTCTCTCAGAAGTTCAACATGGTTTCCCGGAATAATAACGTGATGGTTTGATAGCGGAGTTTTGAGAAAGTAATCAACAGGCTCATCCAGAACAAGCTCGACCTGCGTACGACAGCTATGTGGATCTCCGAGATTTTCCAGCAGGCGCCCGCCGGAAATGAAAAACCGGTCCAGACCCGGTCCACCACATTTAAAGATCGTTACCGGCCCAGGAATCATTTCTCCCTGGATAGCGACGCCCACCCCGGATTCGAAGTGACTTCGAATAATATATTCACGAGTAAGACGGGTTGCAATTGTACAATGAGCAAATATCACCTTATTCGTCTCGCGTTTCACCTGCGTGGGATTCGCCATGAAAGACGTCTGACCAGTAAGCAGTTTGAGAAGCAGCATTGAGAACACGGACTGCGCATCGCTTTCGCAACCCGCAACAAGTCCTTCATCGTTGAGTAATGAAAGAGCGAGACAGCCTGTGGTGCGCTCCTTTATAAAGTCGAAACAGCGTACTGTTATCGCATTGAGCTGCTCCTCGCTGACAAGACGTTTGAGAGCCATGAAAATGCGTGCCGCCTCGACAATATCGACTTCACTGGGTTCTCGTACAGCGCGCGCGCGACTGCTGAATTTATGGGCAATTGCAGCCGCTTCGTCATTCTCCACCTCTCGGCGATACTTGGTCAGATCCTCGATTTCGATGGAGCGAAAGCTGATCCCCCAATGGCGGGCAGCAGCAATCGGATCGACATGACTGGCGATCAGCCATGGCGATGATGTGCCCAGCATGCCTATAACCGAACCGGCAAGATCGCGGCGTGCCTTGATAATCCGCGAAAGCCGCTCCAGGCGTGGAGCCATTATTCCCACATCACCGTGCAGGATTTCGGAAGAATCCCCACGTTCACGTATCCAGGCGAGGATTTCCATGGCTGCTGGAAATGAGTTGTGACTACCGTCTGAAAGCAGAAGCAGAGGACGCGGCAGTTTGGGATAGACGCGGGAAAAATCAGCTTCGACACCACCGCTGGCGATGAAAGCCACTGCCTGATCCACGGTCCCTGCCTCCTCAGGTCGAATGAAGCTGACATT
The DNA here is from genome assembly GCA_015233155.1 of Candidatus Rifleibacteriota bacterium. GTDB lineage: Bacteria > Muiribacteriota > Ozemobacteria > Ozemobacterales > Ozemobacteraceae > JADFYG01. Next base: position 4,445 of record JADFYG010000110.1, on the reverse strand, counting down.
GAAGTAGCCGCGCAAGCCAGCTATCAGCTCGGCATGCGCGGCTTCCAATGCGGAATGATCATGCAGGTCGGAATAAAACGGAATCAGTCCAAGTTGCATATGCCCTCCATGAGGCTGCTATATGGGGCTCAACATGAGGATTAAAGTAAACCGATCATTGTGTTGAGCCCCGGTCAGAGGCTATCCATCGACCTTATCAAAAATGAAGTCCAGTTTTTCTATCTCCGAGACTATTCCGTCGATTTCATCCGTCGAGGTGGCTCCGCCTACTTCGCGTGCCAATTGTTTCATTTCGATTTTAAGACGAAGATTGCGACACGATTCCGCAAGATGCTTCTTCCCCATTTCGAATTTTTTCAAAAAATCACGTAAGGCAATCAGCGAACGCAGGTTTTCTTCCTGTTCGCGAATATTTTTATCGAGTCCTGATTTTACGGTCGGCTCAGTCTCAATCATGGCTTGCGCTCGCGTAACCTTCAGTCGTGCTTCAAGGCCGGAAATATCTCCGCGCCGCAGACCTTCGCGGACGCGCTCCGCTCGATCACGCGCAGATTTCAGATTCTTCCAGGCAGTTCCGATGATTCTCAGATATGTGTTCATTTTTTCCGCTCTTAAAAGCGAAATCAACGGTGCATACTCTTCTTCCACCTCTTCAATATCTCTGTACATATATTTACGATATAGGAAATATAAGACGCCGAAAAAGACGAGCATTAAGAAAAGCAATGGCACAATGCGTAGTAGTATTTGCTTCAGGATTACTCCAAACAGAATAAATCCCGTGCTTCCGATCATTATCCACGGCAGAAATCCCCATTCACCTCCTGCCGATTCGATGGGTTCTTCCTGAAGGTTTCGGGAAGTGGTTTTCGCGGCGGTAACGACTTTGCCAGGCCGTCCGAAGTCACCTTTTTCAGTATTTTGCACACTGGACGTATGTTCTTCCGGCGTTTCCGAGAGATTCATGGGCGGAGGCGGGTTCGGTCGATTTTTTTCCATATTCATATCACCTCTGGGACAAGTGCCAATTTGCATATCCACTTGGAAATATTTACGAAGCGGAGATATTCTATACCCCGCTGTAAATGAATGCAAAGCATTCCTGGAAATAAGATCTACAAGGTTCAGGTATGCAGACCGCGCTTGAACAAGTCGTCGACAATCCCGCTGAATCCGCCGTCGGCGAGATGAATCGGAAATGATGGAAGTGCTTCGTGCGGACCGTTATAGAATCGCTCTACTTCTACTAATGCGAGGTGAGCGGGCTCGCCTTCCTTGGGCATCACGAATTGCAGGCGTCGCAGCCCCATCTGAACGGTCTTGAATATTTCCGATGCTTCAAAAAAACGGCCCGCAGGTGTTACTAATGCGAGGCGCGAGCCGTAAGAAAGAAGATATGTCGCACCCTCGATGAAGTCGCGCAAAGTTCCGGATAGCTCATGGCGCGCCGCCGCGCGAGTGCCTTTCGGAGGTAATTTCCCGCTGCCGAGGGGATAATATGGCGGATTGGATACGACCAGATCGAAGGAATCCGGAAGTAGTTTTGACGGAATATCACGCACGTCGAGTCGCTCGAAAGCGAGTCCGGTCACTGATCTGTTGAGACGTGTATTGCGCAAGGACAGTTCATAAAATTCCTCCTGAATCTCGATACCTACGATTTCCAGGTCGGGACGTCGCGCTTTGATCATGAACGAAAGAACTCCGCTTCCGGAGCCCAGGTCGACCACGCGGCCCCCCTTCGGCGGCAGCGAGGCAAACCATGCCAGCAAAAGTGTGTCTATTGCAAATGCGGTTCCGTCAATCTTTTGAATAAGTCTGTATGGCGTCCCAACAAGCGTATCGAGACGCTCGTCCGTATCGAGTTCAGGGTCATCAATCAGAAGTGAACCATTTGCGTGATTTTTTGTATGATTGAAATTCGACGTAGCAGGCATAATGAGAGATTATACTCTAAATCCGGGAAGGGGATTAAAATTCAACGCCAAGAGCCAGTCTGTAGCGGCGATCTTCACGATCTCCGGGCCGCGGACCGATTTCTTCTCCATAGGTTGAAAGTTCCAGACGTATTACGCGAAAGTTGGCTTCGATGCCGGCGGATAGCCAACCACTACGCATTCCTGCGCGCAATCCCAGCCAGGGCCGGACCCATGCTTCTCCGCCAAGTCGCAAATGAGAAAAAAATTCCCCGCCGTCCTGGGGATTCCAGAGGTCTGCACCAAGAAGCAGTTTTTTATTGCGTTCCGGAGGGCCGCTCAGAGGACGGATCGAGACGCCGACTGCAACATCCCGCTTCAGGTTTCCGATAGACGGATCGATTTCGGCTGCAAGCACGTTGTGTATGATTCCTCCTACACGCGAATGCCAGGAGTTGTCCAGTTCCCAATATGTGGCCGCATCGAAATCGAATGCCGCTCCATATCGTTCGCTGGAACGCAGATCCGCCTCTGAAAGGCCCGCAAAGTCGCGTGCGTCGTATTCCCTGTCCAGAGAGCGACGCGATAGAAATTTCGCTGTCCCGCCCCACCAGCCGTTCGCGGAGTCTCCAAATATTGTCCGGGTACCCGGGAATGGCCTCGATAAAGATCCGGAAAGCATGGAATCTACAGCTCCCAAGGCTCGAATTCGTGGGTTCGTAGGTCTGACGACTTCGGTTTCAGCGAGCGCCTGATAAAGAAACGCTCCCGCGAAGCCTTGGGTGCCAAGATAATATGCGAGGTTCGAGGCTTCCATATGTGCGCGTTTGCCCATGATCGAGGTAAGCGTACGATTATTGGCTGCACGATCCTGGGGAGTATCGCGGTCGGAAAGCCCGCTTGTCTTGTCTTTTACGCTGCGATAGTCCTGATTGTATTCACCCTCAGCTTGTATCAATGCATATTCTTTATCGCGTATCTGAGCGAGCCCGGCGGGATTGGTATACATAGCCTGTCGATCGTCGGCGATGCCAACGGACACTCCGCCCATTGAAAGGGTTCTTGATGTCTCATACATCAACGGATAGGCCTGGAGTGCCAGAAGTGAATACGTTGGAACTGTCATGAAAAAAAGTGTCGTAACGATTATCAGCATTCCCATGCACGAGCAATGAGTAAACGGATGAATTGAATATTTTTCTAAATCTTTTTCGAAGCCGGTTTTCATTTCATTCCGCCCCATCGAGATCACGTATAGCTGCCGCGAAGCTGGCGACATTTACTCCATATGCGGATTGCGCTTTTTGCAGGCGATTTGCCAGATCGCCTACCGCCAGGACAGTGTCTCGATTGGAGTTTGAAAAGGTTCCGGAAAGTGTTTCGCCGAGTATTGGCGTAATGAATGTCCACTTTTCGCCGCGTCCATCGAATCCGTTGAAAAGATCGACGAAAACATTTTCGAGAGTTTCTCCGGTGGTTGTAGAAGGGCCGGACAAACATTCGCGTTCAATATCTTTCCAGGTCGGGGTGGTCTTATCGTTAGTTGTATAATCTATAGCGTCAAACTCATCCAGACGATGGTTGTGATTGGTATCATATTTTTCAATCAGCAGCTTGACAATTGCCGTAAGTCTTATGAGCGCACGCGTGAGACGATCTGAACGAGCAGGATCCGGCGCGCGCATGAGTCTGATTACAGCATCGTCCAGAGCTTCTCTGCTACCCGCAACCGCGAGCAATCGAAAAGTCACGGGAGAATGATCGTAGGCTCCAGTACCATTTTGTAAAGCATCCATGGCTGCCAGAAATCGGAATCCGGCAATTCCCGCCATGGATTCACCCTGCCCACGAAGCGCCGGGCCATCGGCTTTTCCAGCAGCCACCAGATTGTTGAACAATTCAAGCGATAGCGGATAATCGGCTCGCTCCAGAGCCAGTTCCGCTTCGCGCAATTTTTCGCCATCCGTACGCTGCTCAATTGTGGTATCGATCCCGCTCAATGTATTACAGCCGCTCATAAAAACCGTTGCAAGTAATGCAAGACATGACAGAAAGTGAGCAAGCGGCATTAGTGATGAATTCGAACGAACGAGACCGGAACGCATTTCGAATGCCTCCAGAAGAGATTGCCACGGGTTCCGAGAACGACCTGGCTCTTCTAATCGGCAGGTTTCGTTCTTTCCCGAATGGTTGATGATCTGATAGAAAACAGCAAGTTTGTTTGACACAGTTGAGAAAAATCATTACGCTTACTTCGTATCACATTATGATGCTATCTAAGCTGGGTAATGCCTGGAATGATAATTACATTTATGGTTAGCGAGTTATATATTTCATAGGCAGGTTTGAAGCAAAAACGCAGCGAGGAAAAAAATATGAGATTTAATAGAAACTTGGTTATTGTTTTCCCTGGAATGCAGGCTTTTTCAGCACCACAAACTTGGGCTTCATACGATCTTCATCGGGGAAATCCTTGGCATTCTCGCGGATGAAGATGTACTAAGTCAGAAGGGGCTACCTGATATCGAG
>JADFYG010000010.1 GCA_015233155.1 Candidatus Rifleibacteriota bacterium | reverse complement strand
GCTCATATGGTTACTCCTTAGGATTCTAGCGGGTTTTATTGAGTGACCATTGTGCCAGTTTCCAAGGAAATTTGGTACCATTATTTTCACAATAATTTTAAAAGTCACCTAATTTTGCAAGTCCCTCCTTGTAGAATAAATTATTCAGAAAAGGTTGTATTAAGTCAGAGGTATTCTTTCGGGATCTCGCTTCAGTTGTCAGTTATGACGCTGCTTATTCCGTCTTTTCTTTGCTGGAAATCCAACAAAATTGCCAAAATGGGTGGTTATCATGAACCTCTTATTGTGGTTCCGGGCACTGTCAAATGATCAACTGGAAACTTTGTTATTAGGGGCACTGGTTCTTTTTGGCGCCCTTGTTGTTGCTTTCATGAGGGAAACGAACACCGATCAATTGGTTGAGTTACGCCAGCAACTCCCTTTCCGGGAATGCTATGAAGGGACGGGCCGGGAATTCCTCCATTATTTTGGCTCCTTGTTTGCGATAATTGTTTTCTTTACTTATTCCTGGGCCTACTTCAGCTGCTGTTTTGACTTGTGGAGTTATTTCTGCCGGCTGTTCGGAATACCAACTCTGAACCTTGCCCTGATTCCGGCGTTGGCGATCGCCTGTGTTGTTTTTCTGCGCCTGACCTCCATGATTTGTTCAATGCTGGAGGAAAGGACTGAAGACTAGCGTTTCAGCCCAGCTTATTTTTTGCTTTTCCGTCGACACAAAGGTTGGTATAATGGAACATTCTGAAATGAGTTTTCGGAGGTCATGTGTCGGAAGAACAGATTCGATTCTATTTTGATTTTCTTTGCCCATATAGCTACATTGGCTGGCTGCATTTCAAGCAGGCATTGTCTGGGAAGGGGCTTTCCACGGTTTTTCATGCCGTCGGTTCAAAAGGAGACTCCGCCAGATTCGATGCTCCGTCCCGTTGGGAAAAATTGACATCACGCGGAAAAAAGCTGGGTGTCTCAATCAATAAGCCGCGTTCCGGCATTGATTCCGCTGCTGCGCGTCGAGGCATGGCCTGCTGCACCGATATAACACGTGAAGTATACATTGACGCAGTATTTCGTGCGGTTTTCCAGGAAAATGTTGATATATCCAATGGTCAGACTCTGATCGACTTTTTGCAGAAAGAGGGTGTCGATCATGCTCCACTCCAGAAAGCACTGGATGATCCGCAATCTCTGAAATTTGCCGACGATGCGGCATCATTATGGGAAACCAGGCATTTGGAGCTACTTCCGACCATCGAAATAGGGGAAGACCGCTACGCGGGCATCATAGACGGCCGAGGCCTCGAGAACCTTCTTGCGCGGGTGATCTTTTGACCATATGAGCTTTATCTATGAATATCCGCGCCCATCGGGGACCCTTGATGCGGCATTGATCAGTCTGGCCGATGTTAAACCCATGATCATGCTTATTAAAAGAGGGCATGATCCGTTCGCCGGACAATGGGCTCTCCCGGGCGGTTTTCTTGAAATGGACGAGGAGCCGGTCGACGGGGCTATGCGCGAACTGGCCGAAGAAACATGTCTTACAGGTATTGTGTTGCGGCCGTTATTCGCTTGTGGACAAACCGGCCGTGATCCTCGTGGGCGCACCCTGACTATGGTTTTCGGCGCGCTCGTCGATCCGATTCGATGCGGTGAAGCCAAAGGCTCGGATGATGCGGCTGAAGCCTCGTGGCATTTTCTCGATGCTCCGCCGCCCATGGCGTTTGATCACGGGCGGGTCCTGCGTCAGATAGCCTCCCATCTTCGTTGGCAGGCTTCCACAGCCCTGATCGGGAGCTGTCTTCTCGGCCCGGAAACCAGCGAAGATGCGCTTATCCAATTGCACAGGCGTGCTCTGGGAAAGCACGAGATAGAATCCCCCCTGGATCGCGGAATACGTCTGGGACTTCTCGAACGTGGCTCGGCAAAAGGCCTGTGGAGGTTCGTCTCTTCTTCCGAACCCGGCCCGGATTGGTCGCCTCTTGTCTGGTGACAGCCAGGCAAATGCACGTATGCAAAATTGAATAATCTTCTTACGCCAAGTATCATCGCCTTCCGGAGACAGGCAAAACTGCGCCGGGGCAAGATGTTGAGCGCGCTGATAGCTGGCGGCTGCATCACGATATTCGGAATCTTTTTTGGCTTGTACATGTTTTTGGCTTATGTCATCAAGGCACCAATGCTTGGACCGATTCTCGGGCCCGTGATCGGTTCCCTTATCGTCAACAAGCTGCTCGAAATGATTATAGTGGCGCTGTTTTGCATGATTGTTTTCAGTTCGATCATTGCCGCCTTTTCAGTTTTTTATCTCGACGACGAGATCAGACTGTTAATCTCTTCCCCAGTCGCTATCGCGAACATCTTCTGGTCCCGATTCGTATTGATGCTGGTCGAAAGTTCCTGGATGGCATCGATCTTTTTTTTACCGATTTTTCTGGCATTCTGCGCTGCTTCCAAGGCCCCGTTCTGGGCATTTTTTCTGTATCCGGTGTATCTTTTTATCTATTTATTACTTCCGAATGTATTAGGTGGCTTGACTGCATTGATTCTCGGTTCTCTTTTCCCGATCCGCCAGATGCGCAAAGTATTTCAATTTTTGTCTGTGTTGGTGCTGGCAGGAATGGTTTTTTTCTTTCGATATCTCGAACCTGAGAAACTTCTGAATCCTAATTATTTTCCCAGCGTTTCCACATACATTCTGAGTCTCCGGACGTCATCACTTGACTGGTTTCCATCGACTTACCTCAGGGAAGCCTCTCTGCATCTTTTTGCCGGGAGACTATCTGATTCACTCGAAGCATTTTTACCGCTCATTGGAATGGTGTTATCAGGCCTGCTTTTGTTGCATTTATTTGCGGCTGCATTCTATCGGATTTCATGGCAGAAGTCACTTGAAGCAGTCGAGAACCAGGTGCTGAGTCTTGAATGGGTTCGCCGTATTTTGATTTACCCTTTTCGCTGGTTTTCGCATGATGTCCGGGTCGTCTGTTCCAAGGAAATCACTTTCTTCTTCAGGGATCCTGCCGTTTTTTCTCAGCTTTTTATGATGATCGCGATTGTGATCGTATATGGGTATAATCTGTCTATTTTGCCGCTTAAAGACCTTCCACAACTATATTCTGGCGAAATGAATGACACACTCGTGTATTTCAATGGTCCTTTCATCGGCTTCATCCTTGCGGCCATATCGATGCGATTCGTATATCCGTCGATCAGTCTGGAAGGCAGGGCTTTCTGGGTAGTCAAATCCTCTCCGATTCCGCCTTCGCGCTTGATGGTGATCAAGTTTTTTTTGTATCTGATTCCGAACATGCTTCTGGGATGGGCGCTCTGCATGATTTCCAATAGTCTGTTCGTTGTCACGAGTCAGACGTTGCGCGTGATCAGTTTTGCTAACGTGACGATAATGGCGGTTGTCACTACAGCGCTTGCCATCGGGCTCGGAGCCGTCTATGCGCGCTTCGATATGGACAATCCACTAAAGGTCGCCGGCAGTTTCGGAGGGTTTGTATACATGATTGCCAACGGACTTTTCATCATTAATCTTCTGGCATGCCAGGTATATCCAATGTATCGATTCTATTTTTCCAGGTTTTATCCGCTCCGCGATCTTACCGGAAAAGTGCTGATCGGGTTTTCTCTTACGATGTTGCTTGTGTGCGTTATTGCCTGGAGTGCGATACCACTCATTCGCGGACGGGAGGCTATCGAACGTTATGAACCAAACTGACTCTTCTGCACAGGAAATCGTGATCGAATTTACCGGCTTGAAGAAGACTTATGGTGCATTTGAAGCGGTAAAAGGTGTTGATCTGTCGGTTCGGCGCGGAGAACTTTTCGGTTTTCTCGGTCCAAACGGCGCTGGAAAAACTACGATCATTCGTATCATGACAGGAATCATACGACCTACCGATGGGCGGGTATCAATCGGCGGTGTCGATTTACTAGCTGAGCCAGAAAAGGCGAAGATACGGATGGGCTATATTCCCGACCGCCCGTATTTGTATGAAAAACTGACTCCGATGGAGTACTTCGATTTTATCGGAGGTCTTTATGCACTCGACCCCGAAATCGCCAAACAGCGCGGTGAAAACATGCTTCGTTTCTTCAGTCTCTGGGACTGGCGAAACGAGTTGATAGAAGGTTTTTCTCATGGTATGAAGCAAAAAGTAGCGATGAGCGCGTCTTTACTTCATGATCCTGATATTCTTGTCGTGGATGAGCCCATGGTAGGGCTTGACCCACGCAGCGTGAGGCTTGTGAAGGACTTCTTTCTTAATCTGACAAAACGCGGCAAAACGATTTTTCTTACCACTCATACATTGTCTGTCGCCGAAGACTTGTGCGATCGCATCGGAATAATTCAGCGTGGCCGGGTGGTTGCCCTCGGGAGTCTGGACGAATTGCGCTCAAGGTCTTCCGACGTAACTTTCGATCTCGAATCCATCTTTTTGCAGATAACTGAGGAGGAAGACGAAGTCGCTCACGGCAACCCTCCCGAGGCAAGGCTTCCTGCGGCAGTTTCAAATGAGTTTTGATGAATCCCCGTCTTGTTTTTTGGCTCCTGATTGTTATGAACATTGTGTGGGGGGCTTCGAATGGAATAGCCAAATGGTCACTTCAGTTTGTGCCTCCTGCAACGTTTGCCATGTTACGTTATGGTATCGGCGGGGGTGTCTTGTTTTTTCTGGTTGAACGAAATCAGAAGCGTATTACGCAAAACGACTGGTTTCAGTTGTCTGTTGTCGGTGGTTTTGGTATCGCCCTGGGATACATCATGCAATTATGGGGACTTCGTCTGACCACGGCTACAAAAGCATCCATCGAAGTCATGCTGGAGCCGATATTTTTGGTAATTCTCGGAATGATATTCCTGCGTGAGTCGGTTAAATTTCGTACGATGGCGGCACTGTTTCTTTCACTCACCGGTACACTCCTGCTTATTGCCGACGGGAAGTCCCTTGCGCAACTCCAGGTGGAAATCATTAACAGGGGCGAACTCTACGGGGATTTTCTGGTAATTCTTGCCGTCCTCATTATGACCACCTACACAGTACTGATCAAGCCTTCCTTGAAACGCCTCGGCGTTATAAGAGCAACTGCATGGGGGAACCTTATCGGAGCCGGTTGTCTGTTCCCATTCTCCATATGGGAAATTGTACGCGGCGAACCTCTTGTATTCTCATGGGGGGTTGCCGCGTCCGTGGTTTTTATTGGTCTGATTGGCACTGCACTCGGCTACGTTCTCTGGAATTTAATTTTGATAGATACACCGGCGTCAGATATGGCAGTGACTCTTTACGTGCAACCTCTCGCGGGAATATTGGTCGGGATGTGTTGCTTAGGAGAACGACTCGGCTGGACAGGATTTCTGGGTGTGGCTACAGTTCTTTTCGGGGTTTTGCTTGCCCCTGGAACATCCCCGGATAATCAGGCGATTACAGATAATGCGAAAAAGCTTCCGGTATGTTGAGTCATGATAAGACGGGGTTTCCCGTATTGCTCCAAGGTGACTGCGAGAAAATGAGCGATAGCTGTCTTGTTGCGGACTACTCGCATGGGGAATACGATGTACTGCTTTGACGCGTATCGCTGCGAGATCGAAGGCTGTCCGGTCCGCCAGCGGCACATCAGACGATGCTGGACATATTTTGAGGCCCGAAAAGGCTCTCCAACCCAGGAAGAATGTCCTTATGGACCATGCTCCAGCTGTCATTACCGAATGGGTTGGGAAATCGGCCTCATCGGTGAAAGCTTGTTCGCAGGGGGAGAGCAGCCTGAGTCAGCCGATCTTATGCCTCTTTCCAGCGCCGAAAAATCGGAGAGCCGTAAAGCTGAGATTGCCGATCTGGCTGCCCAAAAAGAGCATAAATCTGAAATTCCACCCGTTGAAGAAACCATTACGATCACGGAACAGCCACTCGAGACAAAGCCTTGCGAAGATTTAAAAGAGGAACCGGAGTTTGAGTGGGGCAAACATGGCACGAGGTTTTGCTGGGAAATCACGCAGTGCAACAACTTGCAGTGCCCAGTAAGACAGCGACGCATAATAAGGTGTTTCAAGTATTTTGAGCCGCGTGGAGAAACAGAAAAACTGGCTGTCACCGGCGGTGATGTCGTGTGTGATCGCTGTCATTACAAGCGTGGCTGGGATCTCGGAATAATCCATGAGGGACTGTTCGAGGATATTCTCGCTGAACGTCGGCGAAAAAATGTGCAGGCCGAGCGAATTTCCAGGGAGGGTATCGTAGATATCTATCTCCAGGAACTTTCAAGAAAGCCTCTGTCGAAGAATGAGGAAATGGCTTTGGCGCGTCGCATCGCCGGAGACAGTCGCGCATCGGAATTGTTTCTGCTGGCTAATTTAAAACTGGTGGTGCGAATTGCCGGATCGTTCGGGAATCGCGGTTTGAATCTGCTTGATCTTATTCAGGAAGGCAATCTCGGGTTGATTAAGGCAATTTCTAAATTTGATTATACGCTTGGATACAAGTTTTCCACGTATGCAGCCTACTGGGTGCGCTATTACATGCAAAAAGCGATTTCAGAACAGGGGCGAACGATCCGAATTCCACATCATCTCCTTATCGTCAGCCACAAAATACAGAAGGTAATTGCAGAACAGCACGTTTTGCTCGGGCGCGCACCGACTCTTTCAGAGCTCGCCGTTCTTCTGAGTCTCGAAGAAGAGAAAATTTTGTCCATAATTCGCTTAACCGAAGCTCCGATTTCAATCGAAGCAAAGTCAGACGTGGAAGGCTGGGACAAGTCTCCTGAATATTACCTCATAGACAAGGAAGGATTGTCGCCGGAGGAAACAGCCCTCGAGCGATCCAAGGAAGAAGCATGTCAGAATGCTTTGGCGACTTTGCCCGGCCGTCTGCGGGAAATAGTTGAGTTGTTTTACGGCTTTCGTGATGAAGCGGTGTCGCTTGCCGAAATTGGCCGGAGACAAAATATTTCCAGGGAGCGTGCTCGGCAGTTGCTGCGGCAGGCATTGCAGGAACTGGAAAAACATGAATTTGTAGCGCATTTGAAAGAGTATCTCTGATTTTTTTAAAACCATTCTGCTTAGGTTGAGAAGAAATGATAGAATGATTTCCGAAAAATCATTTTTCTTAATCGATGGCAGGCAAAAAAGAAATATTGTCTGTCTGAATCTCATTCTTGAGAAAGCTGGAGGGACGCTGATGAAATCAGTAGCGTGTCCGTTGTGTAATCAAACGTTGTTCTCGGAACGGTTCTGGCCTGGAGAGCACTTTCCATGTCCACATTGCGAACACGATTTGACTGTGGAAGAGTATAAAGACGAGCCAAGAGTGAAGTCTACCCACGATATTCTCGATACCACGGCCTGGGCGGAAACCATCTGGCGTGACGGACGCCTCTTTCTGACTCCGGCTAAACTCGCGATTTTGGGTGAGGCTATGGTATCCAGCTTCAATATGGAGGTATGGTCAAAAGAAACAAACGAACAGCTCGAAGAACGTGGCAGGAAATATGAAAAAGCACATCAAATGCTACAGGATGCAGATATTCAGGATTCATTTTTTGTGCTTGGCCGTACGCTCCTTGACTTGTTCAGGCGGCTGAAAGAACGATCTCCAGGTCCCGGAGCCGGTCGATAACAGCTCTGAAACAATTCAATTGATAGCTATTCCCGATGAACGGAATCATTCGCGAACTGAAACCCGGAAAATTTTGCATTTATCGGTTCGATGAATATTAAATAATATCATATTAGTTTTGGCCTGGGCGATTAACTGACTGGAATGGCTTTTGCGATGAATATTGTTGGCGCAACTTCGACATTGGGGTTCAAACCTGTGATGTTCCGGAATCAGCCGGTTCATGCATACTATGATAACCTGATGGCTCTAATGAAGCGTATTAACCCGGATGGTGGGTTTGATCATTTGTTTGCGCGCCCGATGATCAAAGGCGATCCGGACTATGTGCATGAGGTAAAGTGGTGTGTCGATTGTAGCGGCGATATTGGGGCGTTCAATGATCTTTCTACCGATCAAATGGCTCTCATCGGACTCAGTCTGGTCGACTCGCTTGAAAAGTTACGGGCATTCCATGCTACCAGTGTTTCTGCGACTCACCGTGAGAGAGAATACGCCGAATTTCTGGAAAATCTGACTTTACAAATTGATCTTTCCAATGTGTATGTGATTGATCGCAGAATTCCAGTACTGACGCATTGGGGTTTTGTGCGTGAGGATGAAATCGTCGCAAACGCATACTTTTCAGGTTGGGAAAAGCTGATCTTTGACATAAAGCAAAAGGCTCATTTCGATACAGTGCGACCGCACATTCCAGGATCCACGGGACCGCTTCCGGAGGAATTTCGCAAAAATATTACGTCATTTGGCGTTCTGGTGATATTTGTCATGGCGTTGACTCTGTTGTTTGTCTATTTGCGGGGCTGTTCAACTTCGACTGTTTTGGAAAATAATTCGAGGGCTGCGCCGGCGTCGGCAGCAGAAATTGTATATTCGTCGGGAATTAGTGATCCCTCGGGTTTCGGCAACGATAGGGCCGCCTCCAGTACAACGGCCGTCGAAAAAATTGCTGCACCAGGCGTCCCAAGTGAAGCACTCGGCACGGACCGTAATTTTCCCGTAGCATCTTTTGTGAAAAATTATGACTTTTTACTTGCGTCAGAAACAGATAGGAGATCTAAGCCGCAAAAAATTGAGAAAGCTGTTAATGTTAACATGGTGACTTCAGAGCTCCTTGAGAAGGCGACAATAACTGATAACCGCAGCATTTCAGAAGCGTTCGAAGACAGTATTGGCTCTGCAACTGCAAGCGGCTCTAATTTCAATCAGCCACGCAAATTGGCTGTACCTCAGGCTGATAAAGAACCTTTACGTAAGACGCCCGAAGGAGCTTCTCTCACGATCAGAATAAATAGGACGTGCGACCAGACAATCATTTCTAATCCTTCTGATTCAGAGATGAGTTGGCGATTAACAAATCCGGATGGAACTGTAATCGATGGAAAGCATGTTCATTTCCTGAATGCAAGATATTCTGATCACTTTGTTGGTGAGACGGCGACATTGCATTTTGTCCCTGACCCCAGCCGACAGTTTGACGTTAAGGTAGTCGGCGAAACCCCTAATGGCAGACGAACAACGTATATTTTCAAGGTGTCGCCGCCAGTACAGGCATCAGTCCGACCAGCCGTGCCTGCAGCAAGTGTCGGCACCTTCACATCCAGGACAATTCCCGGACAAAACGCGCCACTCATAAAAGATTCGCCACCGCAGCGGAAGCCAGGCTCGATTCATACCGAAGATCCTGTTGCCAGGCATCTTGAGGAAGTTTTAAAGAAGCTGGCCAAAAATTCAACTGATTCCAGAAAATTGGTAACTGAACATTGAACGATCAGCTGAAACTTGAGATTGCCTGGAACATTGCGAAGGCTGAAAACAGCATTCGTGAGGACCCAAAACGACTGGAAAAGTGGTTGTCAGACCTTTTTCCGGCAGCATACGACGATGTCTGGATCATTTGTGATGTGCAGCGACGTGGCATTCCGGGAAAACTTCGTCGCACGGCTGACCAGGAGAACCTCTTGCGTCATCAGTGTGTCATGGCATTGACGCAGATGCGTGTGGAAGGGCGCTACGATCGCGAAATTTCCATTTGGGCTATCGAGACCTGGGCTAAGGTGTATGAGATCGCTATTCCAAAAGATGTCTGGGGCGAAGCAAGATCAGCCGCCGGCGAATCGTTACAATGGGGAAACGGCAAGGCTGAAAGTCGCGATGTCAAGACTTCAGAGCCTGTTCCGCTTATTCGGCCATTTTTTCTATATCTCGCTCTGGGTGCATTTCTTTTACAATGGATGACATGGACATTATTGGATCAGACGGAGCATAGAGCTGCCAGGCGCTTCAATTTAACCCCGGTGAATACCATGGTCGCGAAAAATGTTCCGCCCCGGCATGCTTCCGACTCATCAAGGAGTCACATCATGTCAGAAGATCTGGCGAGCGGCTCCAGGCCAGTTTCAACTACCTTGAAATTTGATCCTGCGGAAGAGGAACGTCGTTTGTTCGAGGCTTTGCGCGCTTTCGATGACAAGAATTATCGGAAGGCACGTGATAGCTTTCTTGCTCTTGCTTCGGCAGGAAACGCTGAATCAGCCTTTCAGCTCGGCATGATGAACGAGCGCGGAATCGGCGCTACTTGTGCGCCAGATCGCGCGATAACATGGTATACGCTGGCGGCGGAGCACGGGCATATTCGTGCCGCCGGACGTCTCGGTGCGTTGCTTGCTGATCGAATTCAGAGCGGCGAGGGGGATCAGGCCGAGGAAAGCAGTAAAGCCATGAAATGGCTGAAAATAGCCGCCGAAGGTGAAGATGCCGAAGCCCGCCGCAATCTGGCGCAGATGTATATAGATGGAATCGGCGTTGAGCGTAATTCGGGACTTGCAATTCAATGGTTCCGTCGCGCTGCCGATCAGGGTGATGTTCGCGCACAGGTCAATCTTGCGCAAATGTACGACCGGGGCGACGGAGTCCCGGAAAACGCGCATCTGGCAGCCTTATGGTATCGTCGGGCAGCGGAGCAGGGAGATGCCGATGCCGCATATCGCCTCGGACTCCAGTTGCATGAGGGGCGCGGCGTAGAGCATCAGCCTGAAGAAGCAAAGAAATGGCTTCGGCTGGCAGCGCAGGATGGTGTTCCTGAAGCTATCGACATGATCCAGGAAATGGGCGTGGAAATCGGATCCAACGCTTTTGTTCCGGGTGAGGTAACCACTTCTGAGAAGCCGGATAAATTAACTCCACCTGATCATTCTCTTCCCGAAGCATCTCAAACATTTGCCCCAGAAGGTAAGTAAGTTTTTATCCTCATGCCTCGTGGGCCTCGATTATGCCATTTCCGTTTCATTTATTCGACAATCACTCTCTATTTCATTATAATTGTGCAAATGAGTCTGGTTTGAAACTGGATTTATTTAATAAAGGCATTTAGGGGCAAACATATGAAAAATTACCTTACTTCGAAGTTTATGAAGATTTCGGCAAGATATTTCGTTCTCTTCGTCATGTGCTTTGTTTGCTTTCCAGGTCTTGCAAACTCAGGTGTCGGGCATTATGGACTGAGTATATATTTGATGGCGATCGAAATGCCCAAAAACGCGGATATTTATAAGGCTGTTCTGGGTGACGAACTTTTTGCCGCGCTCACCAGCGAGATCTCAACCGGACAAAATCAATTCAATTTTGACAATCTGAATAAGTCTCAGTTGGCCTTCCTGTCAGGAGCCGTTGGCCCCGACGCCGCGGACAAGAAGTATCATTTTGGACTTGGTTTTCCTATCCATAAAAAATATCCTCAGAATGCTTTGAATATCATTAATGATTTATCCAGCCAGGACAAAATGGATAAACTAGTTTCCAGGGCGTTTTTTTATGGCTGGACCTTTCACTACATTGCCGATTTAGTGACTCACCCCGGGTTGAACAAGGGAAACCAGTATCGCGAAGGTCGTGATTATGCGATCCATCCGCCTCAGCATACAATCTTTGAAGGTTTGATTGATCGTGTTTGCATAAACTACTTTTTTTTGCTGAACCGTGACAAAAAAATTGCCCCTTCGACTGTTATAGACAAAGCTAAAAATTCACCTTTAGTCGAATTTCTTTTCAAGGACATTCCAAATGAGTGGTGCAAAGCCGGAACTTACACCAAAGAACATCTTAAAGCATGCGGCAAAGCCTTGTCTGGCTTGCTGAAAACTGATCTTGGTGATTATAAAGCTGGTCTGAAAGAAGCGGAAGATACTCTTGACAATGCCGATGAAAAAGTCCAGTTCCTCAAGAGTGCGCTGTATGATGAGAACCTGAAAAAATTTGTTGCTCAGGGTGTTCCCGAGGCTGACATCATGGCCGGGAAAGCCCAGCTGAATGACTACTTTCCGACTGATCCGGTCGTCAAGTCCGTTTGCACTGAAGCGATCGGGTGGTGGAAGGAGATCATGAAAAATACTCCAAAGGGCTTCCAGCTCGCACCAACCAGATCCGGTTTCGCATGTAGTCTTGACTACGGCAACACGGTTGTAACTCCGGAGCCGCCGTTAAGCGACAGCGAAAAGGGTCTTGTTGTGGATTGCTATGAAGCCGCTATGAAAAACCTCAGATAGTCTCTGACAACATTTTCCGAAGCGCAGAACCCGGTGCATCAGCACCGGGTTCTGCTTTATTTTAACTCTTTTGAAATTTTGAATCTATCTGTATCATTCTGTGATTTCTAATTGTTATTCCAAATCGGGTTTGGTATCTTGTGGGGCAATAGTAAATTCCTGTCATATATGAGGTTTTCGTGTGAAGAGTCAACAAACATCAGAGTCATCATCAGTCATAAATGAAATACGGACGTTAAAAAAGAAGAAAAATGCTATAGCCCTGGTGCATTACTACCAGAGCCCGGAGATCTATGAAATTGCTGATTTCATAGGTGACTCGTATGAGTTGAGCGTTCAGGCCAGCAAGACCAGTGCGGATATGATTATTTTCTGCGGCGTCCGATTCATGGCTGAGTCAGCCAAAATTCTCAATCCGGGGAAAAAGGTCGTTCTTCCCGCTGTTACCGCAGGTTGTCCAATGGCTGAAACAGCTGATGCCAGCGCGGTCCTGGCAATGAAAGCCAGATACCCTGAAGCCGCTGTCGTCAGCTATATGAACACGACGGCTGAAGTAAAAGCCGTATCAGACATTGTTTGTACTTCGAGCAACGCCCATATAATCGTAAACTCGCTTCCCAACCGACAAATAATCTTTGTTCCGGACAAGAATCTGGGAAGCTGGGTTGCGGAAAAATCGAGTAAGGAAATTATTCTTTGGAACGGGTTTTGTTATGTGCATAACAAGTTCATGGCTGATGAACTGGCTCGAGCCAGGAAGTTACTCCCGGACGCGAAGGTTGTCGTTCATCCGGAATGCCCGAAAGAAATTCGTGATCAGGCCGATCATGTATGTAGCACCAGCGGCATGGTGAAATATGTTGAAAAGTCTGATGCAAAGGAATTCATTATAGGCACCGAAATGGGTTTGATCGAAATGCTGAAAAAGAAATTTCCTGACCGGAAATTTTATGCCGTCCCACCTGGTGGGACCTGCCTGACTATGAAAAAAAACCGACTTGATCTGGTTCTGGAAAGCCTGAAAACCGGGGAACCGGAAATCAATGTTCCCGAGGAGATCCGAGTGAAAGCAAAAATGTCCCTTGATCGCATGCTGGAGGTCTGCAAATGAAAATTTCCCGATCTGATCGTATGCTTGCAGCCTATGGGAAGAATCCTTTTTCACTCAATGAATACAAGAAAATTGCGATGGGAGTTCTGGAAGCCAAATTCCTGGAAGATGCCTCAGTTGACGTAACCGTTGACGCAGTCATCAGGGAAGATCTGGATTCCCGCGGAGTCATCAAATCCAAGGAGGACGGAGTTCTTGCAGGTCTTGAAGAAATTTCCGCCTTTTATAAAAAGCACAAAGTTTCCGTCGTCAAACTGAAAAAAGATGGTTGCAGTCTGAAAAAAGGCGACATAATAGCGGAAATCACAGGGAAGCAGTCCGATCTGCTTCGGGTCGAGAGAACCGGATTGAATTTTCTTCAGCGAATGTCCGGGATTGCGACCCAGACCCGGAAGCTTGCGGAGATAACCAGCCCCCACAATGTCATGATCGTGGGAACCCGGAAAACTTTCTTTAACGTCATGGACAAGAATGCCATTACCCTTGGAGGTGGTTTGAGCCATCGCTATGGTCTTTTTGACGCCATTCTTATAAAGGATAATCACATCAGCGCAGTCGGTGAAGAATCGGGCGTAACTGACAGAATATCAACCGCCCTGGGACGAGCTTTCCGATTTTCTACAAAGTCGCCGCCTTCATTTATCGAGATTGAAACTGGATCCATGGAAGAAGCCGTCCATGCAGCGGAGGCTTATTCAGATCTTTTGCGGAAGGGGGTGGGGCTGGCGAATGTCCCGTTCATAATCATGCTCGATAACCTTAAACCTTCCAGGATCAATAAGATCGTCAAGGAGCTCAAAAAAAGGAAGCTGTATGATCTGGTTCTCCTGGAAGCTTCCGGCGGCATTCAGAAAAAGAACATTGAGGCGTATGCAAAATCCGGAGTTGATGCCATTTCCATTGGCGCCATCACACACTCCGTTCCCGCCCTGGACATCAGCCAGAAAATCGTGAGAGTAACGACTTGAAAACCGATTTTATTGTTGTAGGGTCTGGAATAGCCGGACTCAATTTTGCCATTGAAGCTTCCCGACATGGAAAAGTTGTTCTCATGACGAAGAAAGACCTTATGGAGTCAAACACCAACTATGCTCAGGGCGGCATTGCCTCGGTACTTGATAAATTCGATAGCTTCGAATCTCATGTGGAGGACACCATGCGGGCCGGCTGCTTTCACAACGACAGGGCGGCGGTCGAGTTCCTGGTGAGGGAAGGCCCGAAAATGATCAGCAAGCTTCTCGATCTGGGCACCCCATTTGAGCAGAAAAGCGGAGTATTGAAGCTCACGAAGGAAGGCGGGCATCATCATCATAGAGTTGTCTATGCCGGCGATGCCACCGGACATGTGATTGAAAAAACCCTGATAAAACATATCAAGAGCTCACCGAATATAACTATTTATGAAAACGCACTGGCCTTCGATCTTATCGTCAGAGATGACCGATGTCTTGGTGTCAAGTATCTGCTTGGAAACGACGTAAAAGCCGTCTTTTCTAAAGCCGTCATCCTTGCTACCGGAGGGGTTGGTATGGTCTATCGGAAAACCACGAACCCCAACATTGCTACGGGAGACGGCCTTGCCATGGCATACAGAGCGGGGGCGGCGGTCGAAGACCTCGAATTCATGCAGTTTCACCCCACCGCTCTGAATAAGCATGGAGCGCCACCGTTTTTGATTTCCGAAGCGGTCCGTGGAGAAGGCGGTGTGCTGAAAAACTCCAATAATGAACGATTTATGCCTCGATATCACGAAATGGAGGAACTTGCACCGCGTGATGTGGTGGCCCGCGCTATTGCCAAGGAAGCGGAGAGCGGGGAAGTCACTCTTGATATCACTCATAAAGATCCGGAACTGCTGAAAATCAGATTCCCCACAATATACAAGAAACTACTGGAATATGGCATCGATATAACCAGGCAGCCGATTCCGGTCCTTCCCGCCGCGCACTACATGTGCGGGGGAGTGAAAGTCAATTTGTCCGGGGAAACTAATATCAGGAATCTTTTTGCTTTCGGAGAAGTTGCACGAACTGGTGTTCATGGTGCAAACCGGCTTGCCAGCAATTCTCTGCTTGAATCCATAGTTTTTAGCCAGCAGGTCGTCGAAGCGGTTAAGCGGCTTGAACAGGAAATCGAAGTCATCGATTTTTCTTTGCCAAAACTTGTGGAGGGAAATTTTGACGAAGTGAAGGCCGGAATCCGGGAAACCATGTGGACCAACGTGGGGCTTATCCGCAACGCTTCAGGCTTATCAACCGCTATTGGCCAGTTGAAAAAGATTGAAGAGGCTCTGCCGATGGGAATAAGCTATGAGCTGGCGGCAGTCCGGAATCTTGCGTTGGCAGGTCGTCTTATCGCGGAAGCCGCCTTAGCCCGCAAGAAAAGCCTCGGGTGTCATTGGCGGGATGATGAAAACTGAGTTTATTGCTGATAAAGCGATGAAGAATCTAATTCCACTTCTTCTTTTTGTACTGGTCTTTTATTTAGTCCTTGGAAGCATTGAAGTCCGTGCCGTGCCTCTTGCGACGCTTATAGATCGCGCTCTTGCGAATAACCTTGCCCTTAAAATGGAAAAACTGCGAATAGAGGAACAGGCATTCGACGAAAAGAGAACGGAAAATGCGATGATTCCAAATCTTGACGGTTCTTTGTCACACCAGAGACAGTCTTATGTAGATCCTTCCCCGGCGGCTTTTTTCGGTTCTCAGTATTATCAGACAGTTTTTTCGTTCCAGTTGGTTCAAAAATATCCGGCACTAGGAAGAATTCCTCGAATCGACAGGGACCTTGCGCGTCTTCGCACACAGTACCAGAAGACTGTTGCGGATCGCTTTGCCACAGAGCTGCGTCGTCAGGTCATACGCTTGTTTTTCGATCTTCTGCAGGAACGCGAACTCGCAAAAGTGGATGAAGAGAACATCGGTCTTCTCAGGCAGCTTCTCGAAGTCGCCAGGATTAACCGTGACGTCGGTCTTGCCCTTCCCAACGATATTTTGCGCATCGAAGCTCAGAAGGCTAATCTCGAATCTTCGCTTACCACGCGTGGCTTTCTCCAGGAAAATTTCAGAATCGATCTTGCCAATCTGCTCAATATCGAGAACCAGTCAGAACTCGAGATAGATCTCCCTCCGAGCATTGTTTTCCCGCTTTCCCAACCACAAAAAGCGACCATCCTGGAAGCTCTGCTCAAGAAGGACCATGATATCGAACTTGCCCGTCAGGACGTGGCAATTGTCCGGCTCGCTGTTGACAGCGCCCGCTCCGCAAATCTTCCCTCGCTGAATTTGGGGGGACAATACAATTTCACTGATGCCAAAGGTGGAAACAGGAATGCCCGCGATTACGGAGTGAGCATGTCGCTGGATTTTCCAATTTTTGACAGTGGTGATCACAAAAACAACGTTCTCAAGGCGAACAAGATGATGGCACGTCTTGAATTGGCACTGGAGAACCTTACCAAACTTAAGAAGGCAGCTCTGAACAAAGCCTGGACCGATTACCAGGAAATGGCGCCAAAACTTAATTTTGCTCAGATAGCTGTTGCGCAGAGTTTTGAGAACATGCGTATGATAGTCACCAGATACCGCCATGGCGATGCCACGATTGTTGAGCTGGTCGACGCGCAGATAACGATGAGTTCCGCCGCTCAGAACGCGGTGAAAATACATCATGATGAGCGCATCCGTCTGTCCGAGCTTTATATCCTGAGCCAGGATCCGGCAATCAGAGGTGTTGATGCAGGTGCAGTGTCGCTTCCGAAGTTTACGATTGAAACTTTTGAAACGGCGCCGGTCCCTCCGGAAAGTGGCTTAGCGCTCCCGCAAAACCCCCTCCCGGATTTATTTCAGACAGATATTGGCGTCGATCCAGGCGGAGTTATATATCGCGTTATCATTAACACGACTCGAATTGTGAATACTCCATTCGGGAAATAACCGGATCAGGGATTTCTGTCGGATCAGTTTGACGTGGAAGGAGTCTGACCCCGATCACCGTGATGTTCATGATGTCCATGATGACCGCCAACCGGAGGGGTGCCGGACGCATTGCCCCATCCATGATGAGGTTGGAATGTGCCGGATGCATTTCCATGTTCCATGCGCATTTTTTCCATGAAAGCCTGATGAATATCCTTCATGCTGGCCTGGATTTCAGTAGCTTCCAGCGATCCGCTCTTATTGACATCGAGCTTCTGGAAGAGATCGGCGGCAAGACCGGCGGTCGTCCACTCTTGTTGGGAGATGATTCCGTCGCCGTTCGTATCGATTTTTTTCATCATCATTTCTCCGCGCTGGTGCTTGCCTTCATGATCTTCTCCGATCGGCGTGACAGGTGAGGCTGTCTGTGCGAACAACACGCCTCCGAGAGCGATGGAAAAAGCCACTGCAATAGGTAGGTATGGTTTTCTTGGGATCATATGTGATAGCCTCCGTTAATATCCGCCGACCATCAGAAACGATCAGCGCTGTGTCGGGTCCTGTAAACACGCACAGGCCCTATCTATCACAGTATGGCCTTGACTGCATAAAAACACAAATTAAGAAATGTGAAGCAGGGTAAACGCATTAAAAGTTCTGTGGTAGAGCGCGACCGCCGGACGCGCTGCTTTGCGCTTCGGCGGTCGCGCCCCACCATATCATAGATATAATGGCGAGAGCCGTGTTATAGACCAGAATCGATGAGTCGAATCAAGCCTTTTCCAAGCAGTGACCGGATTGTTCCGAACAGGATTTCTTCAGACATGCTGGCTTGTTGTGCGACAGACAGCAGTGCCGGGCCCTCCATCTGATGATCCAGAAATTTGAGAAGATCCCGTTCTAGATGATTGAGCCGGTGATCTATCGATAGGGCTTGCCCCATAAGGGTTGCCTGACAGGTTGGTGGCAATTCACTCCCCAGCACGACTCCTTCCAACAGGGTTATCGGTCCGGTGCGCATCAGTCGGCACCTTTGGAACTTTTCTTGCAGCCGTGGATCTTGTGCCGTGCGCTCCGCTGCAAACACCGTTTCAATCTCGGCGCCGGCATCGCGCCGAGGTGGAAGGGCCTCGTCCACGCGGCTCCATGGGGAACCGAGGGATGGGTCACTCCACTGGAATGCAACCAGCACGGAGACGACCCGGACAATTCCCTGCGTTCTCAAATTAGTGGCCCAGGCTTCCACGGATTTCAGGAATGTCTCCGGATCGTCACCGGTGGCATGTCCAATTGCATAGGCGGCTGCAGAATGAGTGCGCAAGCGGACGACGTGGATGTCCATGGGTGCATCTCCTAACCACTGCCGGATACGGTCGGTAAGGGGTTCTCCACTTCGCTCACCGAATTCTGTTACGAGCTGCGCTGTGCCGCCGGATGCCAGGTGGCTCGGTAGACCTGCAACGATTCGTCTTTGGACGTCTTCGCCCGAACGCCCCCCATCGCGGAACCTGATCCCATCCACGGGGGATGGCACAAACGGTGGATTGGCCGTGATGAGATCGAACAGCTCATTTCCAATGGGTTCGAAGAGGTCTCCCGCAACCACTTCAATATTGTGAAAACCCGAAACTTTCGCGTTGAACTTTGTACAGCAAACTGCCCGAAGATTAATATCCACGGCTACAGCCCGCCGGGCATGGGTTGCTGCCAGCAGCGCCTGGATTCCGGAGCCCGTGCAAAGATCAAGTGCAGTACGCACAGGCTGGCGGACTGTGGCCCGCGCAAGCCAACGACTGTCAGTGCCTACGAACATGACCTGGTCATAAGGAACCGTGGAGTATTCTGCGTTGAAAAGCTGTGGCCAGGCATGATCCGAGAATACCAAGTGGTCTCTTACAGGGTAAAGCGATACATTAGCCCGGACCGAGCCGAAAGAGTCGATACTCAGTATCTTCGCGCGCAGCATGACATCGCGGTCCCTCCTGCAAAACAACCCGTCCAGTTCCTCGACCCGGATGGTGCCTTGCAACAGGAACAGGTCGATTGCAGTGTCGAGCGATGTTCGTGCGCTCAGGCACTCCGTGCGATAGATCGGCAGCGCCCGCATCTGGAGATCATTGATATCTTTCAGACTCAGGCGCTCGCTGACTGCGCTCTCCGAGTAGCCGGTGGCAGCAATGCGTGCCAGGATATCCCGCAGTGCCGGAACATCCGCATCATCGACGTTAAAGTCAGCTGAATCGGCCATTGAGAGTCGCTTCGTTAAAGAGGAGACTTCTTCCATTCATGCACTATACCCGTTCTGCTTTGAGCCTTCAACGAAAATCAAACGGACCAGGGCAAACGCACTAAAAGTTCTGTGGTAGGGCGCGACCGCCGGGCGCGCCGCTTTGCGCTTCGGCGTGCCCGGCGGTCACGCCCTACCATATCATAGTTTCGCCCTTGCGGGCACTTCGCAGTGTCGAGAGCCGTGTTATAGACCATTCCTGAGTTTTTAATGCGTTTGCCCTGAGGGCAAACGCACTAATTTTGTCGGTTGCACGGATGATAAATAGTCAGTCAGCGCTTCATCCGCTTCGCGACGGCTTAATATTTCTTCATATTGCTTTATTCATCAGTTGTACATAAATTATAGACAAGAGCAACTTGCAAAATTATGTGGCGATCATGAGTGAATTCGCATCGGCCGTTTGTAGGGGCGGGTTTCAAACCCGCCAGTGCGTGATGTTTAGAGAATCTTGCAGGCACCTCACAAGTATATATGTGTGAGGTCCATGAAATAATATAAAGGGAGAAAGCCAAATGGCAATTAATCCCATCAATATAAATACAATTCTAATGCAACTTCAGAGCAGCTCTTCAGTTCTTAACGTGCTGAATACGACCCAGGATGCAACTACTGAACTGTTGTCCAATGCTGCAAACTCCCAGACGGCAATTGCCAGCATCTCTGATCTTGCGACAAAAATCAATGCGAGTTACCAGGCGGCGCAGGCTTCGGGCAACAGTCAGACTATGCAGGATTTTCAATCGACCATGATGAATGCCTTAAATAATCCTGATCCCATGCAAACCATCAATTTTATTACCAATATTTCCCAAATGGCTCAAAGCGACCCTTCGACCTTCAATAACGTGTTATCCACCAATGGCAACTTGAACTCAGGCCAGGCTGAAAATGGAACAGTGACCTTCAACAACCTGGTGAATTCATTATACCAGGGCCTTGGATCAGATGCCGTTAATCAGTTGAACACTTCAGTCGATTCCGTTAATAAAGCCGATTATGCAGGCTCTCAAGTTAAGCTCAGCGATAATCTTGCCAGCCTCTACAATACTTATAATCAAATATTGAACAACGACTTGACGTCGGGAAATGCAACGGATCTGATTACCGCGCTCAATACAGGCCTTCAACAGCAGCAGACGGGAAATTCCGTGAGTGATTTTCTTGTACAGTTCAAGAACGACAACGGTCTCTCCTGAGAGGGCAAACGCATTAAAAGTTCGTCGGCGTGACGACCACCGACGATGTGAAGAAATGGCCATCCGAAATCACTGTAAGGCCGAAAATTACAGATAATTTTAATGGGTTTGCCCTACCGCGATAAAAAGCGCGACGAAATACGAAGCCAAAATTCCTCAGATCGGAAAACATATTAGGAAGTCTTTATTTACGCAGCACAGAAGTTGCCCGATAGTTTCCCTGGTGAATCTGACTGTGCAGATGTTTAGCCTTTCATCCAAGTCTGCCGTGTATTCCTTCCAGCGGAATATCGGCCCGGATAGTCACACTTACAATGAAAGCGGGCCGCTAGCGGCCCGCTCATTTCTCTTTCTGAAAGAGAAACCTGGAATAACTTGTCAGGGAATGGTTTAATTAACCGTTATTGTCAAATCACTTCTCACACTCTGGGTATTTTCGAAGTAGGTGCATGGCATTATGTAGGAGCCCGGATTTGCAGGAGCCATGAATATCAAATTATCCTGGCCCGTCAGCGGTTTGCCCCAAGTGACATTGGTGACATTTTGCGTTGTGTTGTCGGAATAACAGGCGGTAACGGTAATTTTGTCATAGGAAAAGGTCCCATTGGCAGGAACAGAAATCGATGCGGGATTCAAAGAAAGGCTTACGAGTCTTTTCACAATGGTTATCGTCAACTCACACGTCTGGGAAACGCCATTTTCAGAATATGTGCATGTTAAAACGGTGATTCCGGTATTTGCGGGGGCGGTGAATACTGTTGGATCGCCCGTTGCAGCTTTGGCCGGAAGCGGGGCAGCTTGAGTGTCAGCAGGCGCTGGGGCGGCCGGCAATTTGGTAAGCGTAGGGTCTATCGATTGGACCACTGGGACCGCCAATATTGGCGGTGATAGCGTGCCTTCTCCCGATTTTACGCACCATACGGCATTGTTAATCGTTTGTGTTGTCTTGTCGGAATAATTGGCGATAACGGTTACATTCGCCATGGGATAGGATTGGTCGGCGGGAACAGAAATCGCATTCTGAAGTAATGAAATCCCGCTGAGAGCTTTCGATGCAACAATGGGAGGGGCTACAATGACCGCCAGATCGACGGTTTGGGTCACGCCCATTTCCGTGTAAGAACATGTTAAAATCACATTTGCGGCTTGGTCAGGGGCAGTGTAGATGGTTCCCAAAACCGTTCCGGGCGGGTATTTTACATTGGAGCCGGGATTCGTTACCGATATCGTACCGCCCCCGGACTTGATGCTCCAGGTGATGTTGGAAACAACCTGGGAAAACTTGCCGACATAATATGCGGTCACGGTCATTTGGCTGAGCGAATACGTTCCATTCGCTGGAAGGGAAAGGGTGGGGCTCGTCAATATAATCGACGAAAGTATCCTGTTGGAGGGGAGAACCGGTGGGGTTTTAGGATCAAAAATGTGGATCGTCAAAGCAGTGGTAAAAGTTTTGCCGTTTTCGAAATATACGCAAGTCAAAACAGTCTTTCCAGGTTTTGCCGGGGCCTTGAAAATGGCTCCAAAACCAGCTCCAGGCAGCGGCGTGGTTTTGGGGTCGGGAGCATCATTAATAATCGTGCCACCGCCGTTTTTAAGCTCCCAGTTCACATTGGAAACTGTTTTGGTCGTCTTGTCGGAATAGTTGACATGAACCTCCATCAGCCCGAGCAAACAAGAACCGTTTGCGGGAAGGGAGATGGTTGAGGTCGCCAATGTAATCCCCACAGGCATACTCTTAAGGGTCGACCTATTTAAAATCAGGGTTTTATATGTTTTAATTTCCGGGGTAAGTTCCAAATCTCCCATAGGGTTGATGGCAGCATGATAAATTGCAGCTTGATTATGAAAGACGAGGGTAAGAGTTGTCGGTCCCGTAAAGGACCAGGATCCGGTTGTGGTAGTCATGATGGTATCACCCGTTTGGTAACCATCAATGCCATTTTTTTCCTGGTATGTCTGATAAGCTACAGAACCGTTTGCATCGAAGGAATAGAGAATTCTAGAGTATTGTATGATGTTATTGTTCGAAGAATTTTTGAAATAACTCACTTGATTCCAGGGGCCCCAAAAATCACTTGCCCTGAATTCAGCGATCGCAGCACGCTGTATTGACTTGTTTACGTTGGGACTGTCTATTTGGGCCTGCCCTGACTGGTCAGAATCGGTATGGGCAATAGGATTTTGCTGACATCCGGGCAAAAGCAGAACAACACACACGGGCATGACAATCAGAAGGAGCCTCAGAAGCGATTTCACGATGGACCTCCCTTGAAGAGTGATTCTAAACCAAAGAGGCGACTAAATTGAATTGAATAGGAATTTCTTTTTTGCTCATCTCTAGGAATTTCTTATTTCTTGTCTAAGGTTATCACCCCCTCTTTTTTCGAGTCAAGTGTTAATGTTCAGCCTCCATGACTCTGCGTCTCTGCGGCTTCTTGTGTGACGAATACTATATTTGTCTTTGGAAACCCTTGATTTTATGATAGTCTACGCAGACGAAAATAATTTAGCCGGATAATAGGAAATTGTGTCAGATGAATTGTGCACCTCGTCGGAAAACAGGTGATGAATAAATCGCAGAGGCGAGTGATCAGTCGCCCGGATGGAGAAAACATGCATTTTTCTTTTTCGGCATTTTTGATGCTTACTATCATTATTGCGTTTTCAGCGATTACACAAAATGTCTCAGCGGCAACGAGCGTGGCCATAAAACTCATTCGAAATGGGGATTTGACAGAAATGATTCCTTTTTCGGGCGAAATCAGGCCTTTTGAAGAAAGCCATGTAACACCTGATGTGGGAGGGCGCGTCGACAAGATTCTCGTTGAAAACGGCAAGTCGGTCAAGGCAGGCGAACCCATGATCGTTCTCGAGCATGCACGTCTCGACCTGGCCGTTCAACAGAGTGAAATAGGCGTCAAGCGCGCCGAGCAGGAAGTAAAAAACAAGACCAAGGATTTCGATCGACGCCGGATTCTTCTGGAAAAGAAGGTGTTGAACGAGAAAGCTTATGATGAATCCGAAACGGATTTCATCCAGGCAAACAACTCCCTGAAGTCCGCTCAGCAGACGCTCGTTCTCGACAAGCTCAACCTCGAACGCGCTACGATCCGCGCACAGATTACAGGCGTGTTTGTCAATCGCAACGTGTTTTTGGGGCAATCAGTCCAGCCCGGAATGCTTCTCGGTAAGGTCGTTGCGCTGAATAAAATATACGTCGAGGCGAAAATACCGGAGAATCGCATCAATCGCGTAAAAATTGATCAGCTATGCCGTCTCGAAAGCGGGGCTCATGGTCATGTCGCATTCATCAATGTCTATGGCGATGAATCTCGTTCCTTCCTTATAAGAATTCTTGTAGACAACACTGATGGCACATTAAAGCCCAACATGTTCGTGAAGGGCGATCTCACGGCAGGTCAGTACAGCGGCGTTCCTATTGTCCCTGTTTCCGCCGTCGCCGGGACTGCTGATCGCCCTGCGGTTTTCATCGTCGAAAATGGAAAAGCCGTGGAAAAACCGATAGAAATAGTTGCCCGTCAAGCTGAATTCGCTTGCGTGAAAGGCGTTGAAGCCGGACAACAACTGGTTGTTGTCGGAGTCAGCGCAGTTGCTGACGGCGCCGATGTCACAGTGGTCGAGCAGGCGGAAAGCCCCGCCGCGGCTTCGGGGACAACCACCACACTCGCGCCGACGCCTTCCGCGCCCGCTGCTTCAGAAACGCCCGCCGTAAAAGCAGAGTCGGCATCCGGGGCTGCCTCTCGCTGAGTATTAGTTTCCGGTCAGAATAAGGATTATCGCATTCATGGATTTGCCGCGTTTTTCCGTCGAGAAACCAGTTACGGTT
The DNA here is from genome assembly GCA_015233155.1 of Candidatus Rifleibacteriota bacterium. Taxonomy (GTDB): domain Bacteria; phylum Muiribacteriota; class Ozemobacteria; order Ozemobacterales; family Ozemobacteraceae; genus JADFYG01. The sequence goes on along the minus strand of JADFYG010000010.1, from coordinate 84,128 downwards.
CTCATGATCACCGCAGCCCTCGTCCTGGCTGGGCTGGTTGCGTTCACTACTTTCAGCATCGATTTGCTTCCGAACATTGATTTTCCGCTGGCATTCATTCAGTCGCCATATCCTGGTGTCGATCCGGCTGAGATGGAGAATATCGTCACGCGCAAGATCGAAGAGGAAGTCAATACGGTCGAGAATATAAAGAAGCTGACTTCATATTCGTTCGAGGGCTTTTCATGGATCATGGTCGAATTCAACTGGGGCACCAAGATTGATCTCGCATCTATCGATCTGCGCGAGAAGGTCGATGTCGCCAAGCGAAAGCTGCCCCGGGACATGGAGCAGATAACGGTTGCGAAGCTGGACATCAATGCGCAGCCGGTACTGAATATTTCCCTGGGCGGAAGCATCGATCTGAAAACATTGAGACGAATCGCTGATAAAGAGATAAAACCCGCTTTTGAACGTCTGCCTGGTGTTGCGAATGTAGAAGTATTCGGTGGTCTGGAGCGCGAAATCCGCGTAAAAGTATTTCCGGACAGGCTCAAAGCATATGGTTTTACGATAAATGACGTCATAGCGGCAATTTCGTCCGACAACATGAATACGCCTGTCGGAAACATCACTGAAGGCAGTTTCAAGTATCTTTTGCGCAGTGAGGGGGAAGTGAAATCGCCGACTCAGCTTGGCGGAATAAATGTCCGGACTGTTAACGGGCGCCCGGTGTATCTTTCCGAGCTCGCTCGCATCGAGGATTCCTTCAAGGAAATAGAATCAGTTTCACGTTTGAACCTGGCGCCGGCCGTGTCCATGCAGATCAAGAAGGAGCCGGGCGCGAATCCGGTGACCATATCGAAGGCGGCGAAAAAACTGCTACCGAAACTGGAGGCGCAGTATCAGGGAAAAATTCAGCTCACTATAGCGAAAGATGAGTCCGAGTTTATCGCCGACTCGATTGCGATGGTTAAGGAAAACGCCTTGCTGGGCTCGATTCTTACGGTCATCGTGATCTTCCTGTTTTTGAAAAATGTAAGATCGACCATCGTCATCGGGTTGAGCATTCCGCTGGCCATAATCATGACCTTTGCATTCATGTATCTGTGGGGCGGGCTTACCTTGAATCTTCTGACGCTCGGCGGTCTTGCGCTGGGCGTCGGCATGATTGTCGATAACGCCATTGTTGTCATCGAGAACATTTATCGTCACCTGAGTCTGACGGGCGGGAAGGATCGCGTCGAATGTTCGATAAAAGGCGCGAATGAAGTAATGCTCGCCATCTCCGCGACCACTTTCACTCACTGCGCCGTTTTCCTGCCGATCGGCTTCGTTCCGGGTTTCGTCGGGCAGATGTTTTTCAGTATGTCCCTTGCGATCGTTTTTTCCATGCTGGCTTCTCTGTTGGTCGCCGTCATAATGGTTCCGATGCTTTCCGCGTATACGCTGCGTATTACGAGAGAACCGTCCGAACCGCTCATGCACCTTATCCGCACTGTTTATCGCGGCATCCTGGGCTGGATTCTGCGAAGCCGCATTCGCAGATGGATATACATCACAGGATTGATGTTCGTCTGCTACAAGAGTCTCAGCTACGCGCCACCCATGGAGTTCTTTCCGAAAATGGACCGTGGGGCCTTCGTTCTGAAATTCGAAGCGCCGGAAGGCACAGCCGTCGAAAAGATCGACGATATTGCGGCGGCCATGGAAAAGATTCTGAAGGGCATTCCCGAAGTAAAAAAAATCATCACAGATCTGAAACTGGGGGAGGGGAGTTTGTCGGTTGTTTTGAGTCCCAAGGAAACACGAACTCGTACAACGAACCAGATCATTCAGACTATAAGACCGTTGATTGCCACAATTCCAGGTTATCGAACAGTCACTTTCGGCGAAGCCAAGATGGGCGGTTCCAACGATGGAAAACCCGTTCAGATCGAGGTATCCGGTGACGATTTTTCGGTCATAGAAAATATCTGTCTCGATGTGGCCGGGCGAATAAAAAATGTTAAAGGGTTGAAGGATCTTGACAGCGGCGTCAAAAAGGGGCGGCCGGAGATTAAAGTCGAATTTGACCGGGCCCGCATGGGCGACATGGGGCTTGAAATGGGGCGTTTTGCCGGAACGGTTCGCGCATATGTTTATGGCCAGATTGCAGGCCTGTACAAAGAGAATAATGAAGAATACGACATTCGCGTCGAGGCGGACGATATTTACAAGAACCGAATCGATGCATTCCGAAAACTCGAAGTGGCGGTTGATGGAGGACGAACGGTAACGATGTCCCAACTGGGCCGCGTATATGAAGGATTTGGTTATACGCGCATCGAACGCAAGAATATGAAGCGTCTGATCAAAGTGCAGGCTGATGTCGAAGGCCGTGCCATGCAGGAAGTCATTACCGACATCAAGGCCATAATCAAGGATATGAAACTGCCTGTCGGTTATGAGATCGGTTTTGGCGGCGAACAGGAAGAAATGACCGAGTCGTTCGGATATCTTGCTCTTGCGCTGGTGGCATCGATTCTTCTGGTCTACATGATCATGGCTGCGCAGTTCGAATCATTTTCTTATCCGTTCACGATCATGTTTACTATTCCGCTCTCGATTATTGGCGTTATTTTATTCCTGCGCATATTTGGCTTTGCGTTCTCGATAACTGCCATGATCGGTATAATTATGTTGGCCGGCATCGTGGTTTCAAACGGAATCATACTGGTTGATAATATCATCGTCCGGCGGACAACGGAAGGCAGTGACCGCATTACGGCCGCGCTTGATTCCGGAGCTGTGCGTCTGCGGCCAATTCTCATGACCGCACTTTGCACAGTGCTGGGTCTGTTGCCTCTCGCGCTTGGCATCGGAGCCGGATCTGATTTCTATCAGCCTCTTGCAATAACGGTCATGGGTGGAATGACGTGTTCCACCATACTGACTTTGACGTATATTCCGGTGGTATTCGTCAGCGTTGATGAGATCGTCGAGTTTCTTATGCGGGTGATGAAGAATATATTATAGAACTATAAAAAAATGACACTATAGAAAATGACAGACAAAAAAATCTCACAGAGCCCGCAGAGATCACGGAGAAAACTAAAATAATCTGCAAAGACACACCGCGAATTTTTTTTGAAAAGTCCACTTCTTAAAATCTAACGATAACCTCTGTGTTCTCAATGCCTCTGTGAGAGCAAGCTTATAAACCTCGTCAATGCTGACAAAATTACACGTTTGCCCTTAACTACAGCCAACCTTGGCGGGTGGATCAAGTTCGTGTATGATAAATGTCTATGACGAATAAGAGGGAGTTGTCTGAACGCGACATTTGTACTAAATACATACTGCCCGCCCTGGTTAAGGCAGGGTGGGATGTTGAACGGCAAATTCGCGAAGAGGTCTTTTTCACGGATGGCCGCATATATGTCAAAGGCAATAGAACCGCTCGCGGAGAAAGAAAGCGGGCAGACTATATTCTTTACTATAAGCCGAATATTCCTGTCGCCGTTATTGAAGCAAAAGACAATAATCATGAAGTCGGTGACGGAATGCAGCAAGCTCTTTCTTATGCATCCATCCTGGACATTCCCGTTGCATTAAGCTCGAATGGAGACAATTTCCTGGAGCATGATCGAACCGGCAGTTCCGGCGTCGTGGAGCAACATAGAGGTCTAGATGATTTTCCCTCACCCGAGGAGCTTTGGGCGAAATATAAGATATACAAGGGCATCAAGACAACCGATCAGGAGTGTGTCGCCTCGTACGACTACTTTTATGATGGCAGTGGCAGGGCTCCAAGGTACTATCAGCAGATTGCCATCAATCGAGCAGTAGAGGCCATTGCAAAGGAGCAAAATCGTGTTCTTCTGGTCATGGCCACTGGAACCGGCAAGACATATACCGCATTTCAGATTATCTACCGGCTCTGGAAAAATGGCACGAAGAAGAGAATTCTGTTTCTTGCTGATCGTAATGCACTGATCAGACAGACAAAGAGAGGCGATTTTAAACACTTTAAAGAGAAAATGACGGTCATTCGTCACAAGAAGATCGACAAGGCGTATGAGATCTATCTGGCTTTGTATCAAGGGTTAACCAACTCTAGTGGACAAGAAGACGCCTTTAGAGAGTTTAGTCCCGACTTTTTCGATCTGATTGTTGTCGATGAATGCCATCGTGGAAGTGCCGCCGATGACAGCGCGTGGAGGGTGGTCCTCGAATATTTTTCAAGTGCCACTCAAATAGGTCTTACAGCAACGCCGAAGGAAACCGAACAGGTTTCTAATATAGAATATTTCGGCGAACCATTGTATACGTATTCCTTGAAACAGGGTATCGAAGACGGATTTCTTGCACCCTACAAGGTGATTCGAGTCGGCATAAATGTCGATCTCGAAGGGTGGCGACCCGAGCAGGGAAAGACGGATAATCGGGGAACTCCGGTTGAAGATCGACTCTATAATTCAAAAGATTTCGATAAGAATCTGGTCATTGATGAAAGGACTTCGCTCGTTGCCCGAAAGGTAATGGAGTATCTTCGCATTGCCGGAGAGCTTTCGAAAACGATCGTTTTTTGCATTGATATCGAACACGCCGAGCGAATGAGGCAAGCCATCGCGAATGTGGCTCCCGACCTTACGAAGGAGAATCCGAAGTTCGTCATGCGCATTACGGGCGATGAAGAAGAAGGCAAACGAGAACTCGATAACTTTATCGATCCTGAGGAAACGCATCCAGTTGTCGCCGTCACATCGAAGCTTTTGACAACGGGAGTTGACGTACAGACCTGCAAATTGATCGTGCTTGATTCGAGTATCAGATCGATGACTGAGTTTAAACAGATTATAGGTCGAGGGACTCGCATCAACGAGGATTTTGGGAAGACGTTTTTCGCCATAATGGACTTCAGGAATGTCACCGACCTTTTTGCTGATCCTGCTTTTGACGGGGACCCCGTGATGGTGAAGGAAGTCGCTGCGAATGACGAACTTTCATCCGAGGACGTTGAAGGGGTTGGCGAAGATGAAATCATCGATTCGGAATCCGGCAAAACAATTGATTTCGGCCCATCCGCTTCTGAAGATGACGCAGAACTCTATGAAACGCCTGAAATAGTAGAGGGTGGGGGAATTGTTGCGCAACCCGCCGCAAAAATATATGTTGCGGGAGTCTCGGTTTCTGTCTTGAATGAACGGCACCAATACCTGGATCAAAACGGTCATCTGATTATCGAGAGTCTGAAAGACTTCACGCGAAAGGGTTTAAGAAAAGAGTTCCAGACCCTTGATGAGTTTCTTAACAGGTGGCAGGCGGCTGATAAGAAGCAGGTTCTGATTGATGAACTCGAGCTGCAGGGGGTAATCCTGGAAAATCTCTGGACCGAGGTTAAAAAAGAGCTTGATGTATTCGATCTGATTTGCCACGTTGCCTGGGACAAACCCGCGCTTACGCGCCGAGAACGAGCCGCGAGAGTAAAGAAGCGAAACTACTTTGAGAAATATGGGGAGAAGGCCCGAGCAGTTCTGATCGCACTTCTCGACAAATACGCGGACAACGGTATCGAGGACATTGAAGAGCTTTCCATCTTGCGGGCGCCACCCATCAACGGCCTCGGCACTCCCGCCGAGATTATCAGCATGTTCGGGGGAAAAGACGGGTATCTGAAAGCATTATCGGAGCTGGAAAACGAGGTTTATAAGCTTGCGGCGTGATAAATTCTCACGGAGTGCACAAATAATAAAATGAGAACACGAAAGAATACAAAAAGAAATTCTGATAAAGCACACGAAGAACCCAGAGAACTCTTAAATGAAAAACAAGAACCGATTCTCACGGAGATCACAGAGGGCACAGAGAAAGAGTGAAAGAAAATGAAATCACTGAAAAAATAATCAGCTGCGCAATAAAGGTTCATTCTGCTATCGGGCCTGGGCTTTTAGAATCAGTATATGAACGTGTAATGGCCTATGAATTGGAAAAATGCGGTTTGCGAATCGAAATTCAAAAGCCTATTTCATTTTCTTATGAAAACATTGTCTTCGATGAGGGATTTAGAGCTGACGTTTTGGTCGAAAATTGCGTGATCATTGAAATTAAGTCAGTAAAGAAAATTGAAGATATTCATTTTAAGCAATTGCTTTCATACCTAAAATTATCTAAAATCAAACTTGGTTTGCTGATTAATTTTAATGAAGTGTTGGTAAAAGATGGCATCAAAAGGGTTATAAATGGCAAAATATAGAATGGTTTGGTTAAAAAGACTCCGGGTCCTCTGTGCGCTCCGTGAGAAAAAGGTTTCAAAATAATGAAAAACATTGGGCATATCATCAAGAGTTTGCAGAATATTATGCGGAAGGATCCCGGTGTATCTGGCGACGCCCAACGTATCGAACAACTTGGATGGCTTATTTCCCTGAAAATCCTTGATGATAAGGATCAAGAGCTTGAACTGTTGAATGACAAGTACCGGTCGCCAATACCGAAAAAATGTCAATGGCGGGCATGGGCGGCTGATGATGAAGGAATTACCGGTGACGCACTTCGGGATTTTGTTGAAAAAGAGTTGTTTCCTACGCTGAAAAATCTCAACGTTGCCGCTGGAAACAAGCGCTCAATAATTATTCGTGAGATTTTTGAAGGCACCAACAACTACATGAAGAACGGCACCATTATTAGGCAGGTGCTGAACGAATTGAATAAAATAAACTTCAATCTTTCCGAAGACCGGCATGTGTTCGGCGATATCTACGAAACAATCCTCCGAGATCTTCAAAACGCCGGCAACTATGGTGAATTCTATACTCCGCGTGCCATCACGGAGTTCATGACAGAGATTATCGACCCTCGCCTTGGGGAAAAAAGACTTGATCCGGCCTGCGGCACGGGAGGCTTTCTCACATCTGCCATAGAGAACATCCGTAAGAAGGACGTAAAAGGCCTTGCAGACCTCAAGACTCTCGAAACCCACATCCACGGAATGGAGTTCAAGCCCCTCCCCTTTATGCTTTGCGTGACAAACCTGATTCTCCATGATATCGAGGTTCCGAATATCGACTATACTGACAGCCTCAATCGGGAATACAGCTCAATCGGTCAAAAGGACAGGGTTGACGTCATCCTGGCCAATCCCCCGTTCGGTGCGTCCGTGACTGATGGGGCTGAAACGAATTTTCCACAGAACTATCGCACAATCGAAAGTGCAGATCTATTTCTGGTTTTGATGGTCAGATACTTGAAGGACGGCGGCCGTGCAGCCATTGTACTTCCCGACGGGTCACTTATGGGTGACGGGGTTAAACAGAGAATTCGCAAACACCTGCCAGAAACCTGTAATGTGCATACTGTTGTCAGATTGCCCAACTCCGTGTTTCAACCGTATGCCAGCGTGGCAACCAATCTCCTTTTCTTCACTAAGGGGCACCCGACAAAGGAAATCTGGTATTGGGAACACAAACTTCCCAGTGACATCAAAGCCTATTCAAAAACCAAGCCCATTCAGAAGAGTGAATTTGCGGCATTGAAGGATTGGTGGGGAGATAGAAAGCCATCCGATCAGTCGTGGAAAGTTTCATTAGAGTCTCTGGAAGCGAACGGGTTCAGTTTGGATAGTAAGAACCCGCACACATCCGACGTGGGATATCAATCCACAAGCGCTGAACTATTGAGTTTGCTTCATGAGTCATTCCGCAAAAGTGACATACTCCTTGAGACCTTGAAGAAGGAGCTTGGAAATGGCTGAGTGGGTTCCGATTAGTGAATTGTTTGATTTTCAAAAAGGAACACTTCAAAGTTCAAAATGCACTCCGGGCCAATACACCTTCATTACTGCTGCGGAGGAGTGGAAGACTCACACTCATTTTTCTCATGATTGTGAGGCATTGATATTCGCTATGGCCGCGTCTGGCTCTCTTGGACGAACGCACTATTTCAAAGGAAAATTTATCTCTAGTGATTTGTGTTTTATTCTGACACCAAAGGAAAATCGAAAACTTATTCTAAAATTCTATCATCGTGTATTTAACTTTCTAAGGGAAGATATCGTAAAAAAAACTTCAACCGGTACAGCCAAACTATCTATTAATCAAACAAATTTGGGGAATTATCGGCTCCCCTACTTTGAAATAAAACATCAAGAGAAATTCGGAAAAAAACTTGCTTGTATTTCAGAAATTAAGAATTCAATGGTTTGCATAAATGCTGAGGATGCGGATATTCTTATGAGGCTTCGACAAGCCATTCTCAAAGACGCCATCGAAGGCAAGTTGACCGCGAAGTGGCGAGAGGAACACTTGGTAAGAAAAGGTGACTCGGAATATGATGCAGCGGCTCTTCTAGAACAAATCAAAGTTGAAAAACAGAAGTTGATAGCCAAAGGTGAGATCAAGAAAGAAAAGCCTTTGCCTCTGGTCAATCTGGATGAAATGCCATTCCAACTTCCGGAAGGTTGGGTTTGGTGTCACTTAGGAGAACTGATTCGATATGCGGAGGCTGGAAAAAGTTTCTTGTGTAAAGAAAAAGAGGCTAAGGGCAGTTCATGGGGGGTTATCAAGACAAGTGCCATCACCTCCGGCCAATTTTTAGAGTCAGAAAACAAGTTATTCACCGATAACCAACCAAGTGATGTTAGCAAAAAATAAACATTGGTGATTTACTGTTTTGTCGTGCCAGTGGGAGCAAAGGACTTGCTGGTAGATGCTGTATGGTCAATGAATGCAGCCGAAATTTATTGCTTAGCGACAAAAGCATTCGTATTTCTATTTTCCACGCCCGAACAGCTCGGTTGATCGACATCCATAACAAATCAAGTCATGGCATCAAGTATTTTGATGCACTTGGCACTCAGAAAAGCACATCCATGAACAATGTCACGCGAGAGGATTTGCTCAGGATGCCATTACCTCTTCCTTCCATGGTTGAGCAGAAGTTGATTGTAGAGCGTGTCACCCGACTTCTTTCCATCGTTTCCGATCTCGAAGCACAAATCGCCGATCGGAAAGAAAAATCTAATGATCTGATGCAAGCTGTATTAAGAGAGGCCTTCGAAGGAAGGGACAACGAATTCCGGAGAGTAATCGCATGAGTAACGAAGAGATCAAGATTCCTGAGATTTTTATAAATGGATCCCGCTGGGTCAGAGCGGATTTTCACTTGCACACGAAAGCCGACAAGGAATTCAAATTTTCAGGCGATGAGAATTCTTACAATGGCAACTTCGTCGATGCGCTGACAAAGTGTGGAATCCGTGTTGGCGTCATCGCCAATCATAACAAATTCGATAAAGCCGAATTTGACTCTCTTCGAAAAAAAGCCAAGAAGCAAGAAATCCTTTTGCTTCCCGGTGTTGAGTTGTCGGTCAACGATGGATCAAATGGAATTCACACCGTTGTTACATTTAGCGATGATTGGCTTGATAAAGGGCAAGATTACATCAACCAGTTTCTCAATGTAACGTTTGCCGGAAAGACGCCTTCTCACTATGAGAGCGAGAACGGAAGAAGCCAAGATAACATCATCGAGACTATCAAGAAACTTGAGGGCTTCAATCGAGATTTTTTCATCATATTCGCGCACGTTGAACAATCGAGCGGGCTTTGGCAAGAAATGGATGGTGGAAGGCTAACGGAGTTGGGAAAGACCGAGTATTTTCAGCGACGAGCCCGGGGCTTCCAGAAAGTGCGAACGCATGACAAATCCGATGTTCCGTGTCGAGTGAAGGCAAAGATGTGGCTTGGAGATTCATATCCGGCAGAGGTTGAAGGCTCAGACCCAAAGAATAACGATGAAATTGGCCGAGGTGACCCCTGTTTTCTTAAGATCGGCGCTTTTTCCTTCGAGGCGGTGAAATTTGCTCTATGCGATCACTTCCATCGGGTCGCTAGGGAAATCCCAAAGCATACCCGTTCCTACATCCGGTCCATTAGATTCGATGGTGGCACACTCGATGGGCATAAACTTGATTTTTCTCCCGAACTGAACTCGTTGATAGGAGTTCGCGGCAGCGGAAAATCCTCCATCGTCGAATCAATACGCTTTGCCTTGGATGTTCCCGCCGGTGAAAATCCAGCGGATGCTGAATACAAGAAAAAGCTCCTCAAACATACATTGGGAAGTGGCGGAAAGGTAACCATCATCTCCGTCGATCGTTTCGGGCAAGAATACGAAGTTCGACGAATTTGGGACCACCGGCCTGAAGTCCTGATAAATGGAGAGCTTCAGCCGGGAGTTTCAATTTGCGAGACCGTTGTTCACAAGCCCCTGTATTTTGGCCAGAAGGACTTATCGAACTCTGGAGAAGGGTTCGAGAAAAACCTGGTCGAGAAACTAATCGGCGAAAAAACCCGGGAACTTCGCCAAAAAATTGAAGAACAGCAACAAAAAGTTCAGGGCGCTGTGCGTCGGTATATGAAGCTTTCGAACATTGCCACCCGAAAGGATGAGTATACTGCTAAAAAGCAGAATGCCGAGTTCCAGCTCGAGCGCTATAAGAAATACGGCCTTGAAGAGAAGCTTCAAAAACAGGTCGATTTCGACGCCGATTCGCGAAAACTGAAAGAAATTTCCGAAAGTGTGACTGCATTCCATGATGCGATATCCGACCTTTTGATGCAGCATGAAGACATTCTCAGAAATCATACGCGCTACAAGACGAAGCAAAACGAGCCTTTTTTTGCCGATTACTTTGTGGCTTATGGTTCAATCGTCAAGCTGATTGATTCGGTCAAACAAATACGCGATTCTCTTGCGACCTCGCGAGCGATGTTGGGTGAGAAGCAGGGGGAATTCGAGCGAATCTTTCGGGGGCTCAAGGAGGAATTTGCCTCTATCGAACGCAGTATCTCTGATGAACTGCGTGCTGCCGGGGTTCCAACGATACGGCCTGACGAGTTCAGACAACAGAATAAGGTATTGGAGCAATCGAAGGCAATTCTTGCCGAACTTGAGAAGGAACAGGCGAAGTCTGATGAAATCCGCCAGGAGCTGGCGAAAGAGCTTTCCAGTCTGAACAGTCTTTGGCACCAGGAGTTTCAGGTTATCCAAGGGGAAATGAACAAGGTTAACGACAATCACTCCTCTCTTGCCATCGTAACGGAATTCAAGGCTGACAAGGGAGCCTTCAAGGTATTCCTTCGTGAAACCCTCAAGGGAAGCGCCCTTCGAGATACGACAATACAGAAGCTCGTTGACGAATTTCCTGATATGGGGGCTATCTTCGAGCAAAGAGAACGAGCTGATCAAATACTCGGAGAGAGCAGTTTCAAGTTTTGGGAATTTTTTCTCAGACAACTCGAGACATTGTTAATATGGCGGATTCCTGATAAGTTCACCATAAAATACGGGGGTAAAGAACTTAAAGACCATTCCCTTGGGCAGCGGGCATCCGCTCTCATGCTGTTCGTTCTGAGTCAACGTGAAAATGATCTTATTCTGATCGATCAGCCTGAAGACGACCTGGACAATCAGACGATTTATCAGGATGTCATAAAGCTCATTCATGAATTGAAGCGTGAGACCCAGTTTGTCTTTGCCACGCATAACCCAAATTTTCCAGTTCTTGGTGATGCGGAAATGGTCATTGCCTGCGAATACTCAGACAACAAAATCAATCCTTTCCCCGGCAGTATTGATGATCCATATATGCAGGCGAAAATCGTCAACATCATGGAAGGTGGCGAGGAGGCGTTCGAGCGCCGCAAGGAGATATACGAGATATGGAAACCTCGGAATTAATTGAAATAATCAGCCGTGAAGAAGACGGCAAGAATCAATTCAAGGCGAACATCACGAATGTTGACTCACTTGCTGCAGAAATCGTGGCATTCTGTAATACGGGCGGTGGCAGGATCTTCATAGGTGTGAACAATGACGGATCCATAGCAGGGCTTCAAAGAGATGACATTGGGCGACTGAATCAGCTTTTGTCCAATGCAAGCTCACAATCGGTTCGACCTCCGATTAACTACGGCACCGAAAATGTCAAACTTCCTGATGGCATCGTCATGGTGGTCACAATACCTGATGGACTCAGCAAACCATACATGGACAATTCAGGAGCGATTTGGGTAAAGTCCGGTTCGGATAAACGAAAAGTGACGTCTCGGGAAGAAATCCAGCGAATGCTCCAGAAGTCCGGGTTGGTCCACGGCGATGAGATTGCGGCAAATCGAATTTCGATAGCCAGTATAGATATGGACTTCTTTTCTTCTTTTTATGAGAAAGAGTATGGGATTTCTCTGGATAAATCAGAAACGAATCTCACGCAACTACTACATAATATGAATCTTGCTGATGGCGATGTATTCAATGTTGCAGGGGCATTAATGTTTTCACAAGCTCCGCAATTCAGGCTCCCCGCATTCATTGTTAAGGCCGTGGCGTTTTCTGGCACTGATATCGAAGAGACAAAGTATGTGGATAGTAAAGACATTGCAGGCAGGCTTTCAGATGTTTTTCAACGTTCTCTAGCATTTCTTTTGACAAATACGAGGAGCATTCAAGGCGAACAAGGCTTCAATTCTGTTGGCGACGACGAAATTCCACGAATTGTTTTTGAGGAACTCGTGGCAAATGCTTTGATTCACAGAGATTATTTTATAACGGCTCCAATTCGTTTATTGGTATTTGCAGATAGAATCGAAATCATTAGCCCGGGGCATTTGCCGAATAATTTAACAATTGAAAATATCAAGAATGGAAACTCAAATATAAGAAATCCAATTCTTGCTTCATTCGCTTCAAGAATGTTGCCGTATCGTGGACTTGGAAGCGGAATCAAGAGAGCATTGAGAGAATACAAAGCTATAGATTTTATAGACGATCGTGATGGAAACAAGTTCACTGTACTGATTAAACGACGAATGTAGGGGCGCGTGTATGATAACTGTCGATATTTCTGAGACCTTTATCCCCGTCTCTGACTACTTCAACAGCACTTTGTTTTTCTCACAAATGACACAAAGCCCACAGAGCGTTTTTCAAGAAAGCTGATTCCGGATCTTTTCTCTGCGTTCTCCGTGCGCTCCGTGAGACGTGCCGTTGTAGTATTACCGAATTTCAGGTCTTCAGTTTTGGCATAATGCTTGTCAGCCATACCATAAGATCGTCGAACAGCGTGTATGCAACCGGTGTCAAGAGAAGCGTAATAAGAAGGCACAACGTTTGACCGCCTATGATTACGATGGCCATGGAAGACCGTGTTGCAGCTCCGGCGCCTGTTCCCAGGGCCATCGGCAACATGCCGGCAACCAGGGTGACGGTCGTCATCAAAATAGGCCGCAGACGTGCGTGGTTCGCTTCGATAACGGCTTTTTCCCGGTCGTATCCGCGCTCACGAAGCGTGTTGGTATAATCTATCTGCAAAATGGCGTTCTTTTTAACGATGCCGAAGAGCATGAATATACCCAGCGCCGAGTAGATGTTCAACGTTCCACCGGTGATAAGAAGCGACAGGATCGCGAAAGGAACGGACAGAGGTAAGGAAAACATAATAGTCACTGGATGCAGTAAACTTTCGAACTGGGACGCAAGAATCATGTACATAAAGATCGCGCTCATGAAAAATGCGACCATGAAGCCTTTGACCGTTCTGGCCATTTCTTTTGAACGGCCGGTGAATCCGCCTGCATATTCCGGAGGCATATTCAATATGCTTGCAGCGGAAGAAATAATCTCGTTGATCTCGCTCAATGCGGCTCCCTTGGCCAAATTGGCATTGACAGCTATGCTGCGTTGGCGATCCTTGCGATCGATTTCCGCCGGCCCGAAGCCGAGTGTCACGGAAGCGATGGTGTCCAGCCTTACCAGGGCGCCCCCAGTTGTCGGAAGCAGAATTCCGGCGATTGCCTCCGCATTTGAGCGGTCTTCCGCGCGAAGGCGCACGCGCACCTCATACAATTCATCGGCTTCCTTGTAGCGTGTTATCTGATCGGCACCCCCGATGAGTGTGCGAAGTGATCCGGCAACAGAATCGAGTCTTACTCCCATGCGATACGCGCGCTCGCGATCGAGCCGGACATGTACTTCCGGCTTCCGTTCTATGAAGCTGGAATCGGCATTGCCGACTTTCGGGCTCTGACGTAGTTTCTCAATAATTGATTTTGTATAAACATTGATCTTGTCGAGATCTGGTCCGGTGATGACATATGTAGTATCTATCGTTTTTTGTCCGCCGATTCCCCCGTTTGCCTGAACGGATGGCTGCATATCCTTGTAATCCTTCATGATCTTCCGGGCCTGATCCATGATTTCGAACTGCGTGAGTTTACGCGTCTCCATGCCGTTGAGTTGAATATACATATTTGCTTCATTCACGCCAACTCCGACACCCTCACCAATAGTGGAGAAAACGTGTTTCACTTCCGGGAGTTTCCCGATTTTCGCTTCGATCTCCTTGAGAATGTTTTCGGTGCCATAGAGTGATGATCCTTCATCTGCACGGAAACTTACATTGAATTCACCCGTATCGTCGGCAGGAATGAAATCGAAACGCAGAAATTTTCCCATGGGTTTGAGAGAAAGAACACAGCAGACGGCAATTAAAACTATTGTCCAACGATATTTCAGGGAAAATTTCAGAGATTTGCCGTATGACCAGTCGATGAGTGCATAGAAGTTAGAATCTTTACTGTGTCCGGCCCCACGCGCGAATTTGTATTTGAAAAAACGCGAACAGAGCATTGGGGTCAGACTGAATGAAACGAAGACGGACACCAGAATGGCGAAGGCTATAGTAAGTCCGAAATTGTTGAGAAATCTTCCGATGATGCCTTCCATGAAAGCAACCGGAACGAAAATTACAGACAGGGAAAGCGACGTCGCCATAACAGCAAGGTAAATCTCCGCTGTTCCCTCATGTGCTGCGGTTACCGCATCAGACTGCTTTTCTTCCATGTGACGGAATATATTTTCTAGCACAACGATGGCATCATCAATGACTATACCAACGGCCAGCGTCAGGCCGAGCATGGACATGTTATTGAGTGTAAAGCCCATCAGGCGCATTAAAAGGAACGTTGAAATCAGCGAAACGGGAATGGCCGTGGCTGAGATGAATGTCGAGACGATATTTCGCATGAACAGGAAAACCACGAGCGATGCGAATATGGCCCCGAGTATCAGATGCTTCTTCAACTCATGCAGAGAATTTTCGATGAACTCCGACTGGTCACGAACCGGAACGACCGACATTCCCTCCGGGAAATTCACGGAAAGCTCTTTAATGCGTTTCTTGATGCGTCCTATGACATCGAGCGTATTCACTCCGGACTGCTTTTGAATGACGAGGGAAAGAGCGTTAACGCCGTCGAGACGCGCAAGTGTTCGTGGCTCGGCCTCACCGTCATATACTGTTCCGAGATCTTTCACGCAAATTGGCGTGTTGTTCAGTGTTGTGACGACCACTTCCCCGAATTTGACCGGATCATAAATGCGTCCCAGGGTTCTGAGAACGAACTCACGGTCTTTTTCGGTTACCTGACCACCGGGTATTTCAACATTCTGGGACTGCAGTGCATCGCGTATCTGCGTGGACGATATATTGTAGGCTCCAAGCTTTTTTGCATCAAGCTCGACATGTATTTCACGTTCGCGTCCGCCGACGACCTGGATTGCACCTACGCCTTCAATCGATTCGAGCGGTTCCTTGATATGTTTCTTCGTAAAAAAGGTCAGCTCACGGAGCGCCATTTTTCCTGAAATGATGAGCGTAATGACTGGTGACGCATCCGGATCCAGTTTTTCGATGATTGGCGGATCAGTGCCTTCCGGAAAATCTTTCAGAATACGGGCTATACGATCGCGCACTTCCTGGGCGGCGACGTTGATGTCTTTTTCGAGATTGAATCTTACGGCTATCTGCGCGGCCCCGAAAAGACATTTTGTGTTGATTTCGTCAATTCCGCCTGCTGTGTTGACAGCTTCTTCAATTGGTTTGGCGATCTGGGTTTCCATTTCCTCCGGACTCGCACCCGGAAGCGTTGCCGCGATGCGTATGATCGGAAAGTCCATTTTGGGCATCAGATCGAGACCGAGGCCGCTGTAAGAAAACGCCCCCAGTACGACCATTGCCGATATGATCATCAGAGTAAAAACAGGACGACGAATACATATATCAGCGAGATTCATTTTACTGGTGCCTTTTCCCCCGGAAGTGAAATCCGGACCCGCGCAAACATCCCCGGTTTCAAAATCTTTTCCGGGTTCGGAACCGTGATTTCTATCCGCGCTGCACGGGTTTTAGAATCAAGAAACGCCGGAAGCCGGTCAAGCGTGCCGAAAAAACTCCTTCCGGGCAATGCATCAAGACTGATTACGGCCTTGAGCCCGGTTGAGAGACTTGGAACGAAACGTTCGGGGCAGTCTACGGCGACAATCACAGGATCGATCTGCATGATGGTATAGACCGGATTGCTGCTCGTCACATAGGCGCCTTCATCCAGCATGCGTTGCGAAATGACACCGTCGAACGGGGCTTTAATGCTTGCAAACTCGAGTTGCAGGCGGGCCAGATCAAGGGTGGCTTCCATTTGTCGGACCGTAGCGCGTGCACCATCTTTTTCCTCCAGTCGCGGCCCCTGGTCGACCAGAGATTTTTGTTCGCGAGCGGCAATGTACTGGGCTTCGTTTACTTTTGCACGTGCTTCAGCGGCATCCAGCGTCTGCTGGGAAACGGCTCCCGCCTTGCACAGGTCGCGCATGCGCAGATAATCAGCCTGAGCATTGTCGCGATTCGCCAGCGCCTGTTTAAGAGTCTCGGCCGCCGAACGCCGTTCCTCCGGCCGGAAGCCTGTTTCGAGCTGTTTCAAACGCACACGCGCCGCCTCGAGAGCAGCCTGAGACTGCTCCACGGCCAGCTCGAAATCACGCGGGTCTATCGTGGCTATAATGGTTCCCGATGCGGCGGATTCGCCGGAGAAAAGTGGCACGAAAACCAAACGGCCGCTGACTTTCGTTGCGAGAGCTGCTTTGCGCATCGGCAGAACTTCCCCGATAAGCTCCCCTACGGCCAGATTGATGGATTCATCAGTGTTTTTGGGTTCATTTGTCGCTGAAACAGCTGCTGATGCAGTGACGGCGTCGTCAGGCGAGGCAGCCGAAGCTGCCGTGCAGAAAGGTGTGAAAATCATGGAAAAGGCGGAAATAAAAGACAGAAAGGTGATGCGGACACGGATAAAATGTGTATTCATAATGTTTTCCTTTTAATGCACAAGGGGTGACATTCGGCCGACTCAGTGCTTTTGTACACGAAATTGAACAGGCAGGATGCCAAGTGAATGCTCTAGTTGCGCAGATGCCACTACGCGATCATGCATGGCCTGAAACCATAACGTTTTTGCCTGGGTAAGTGCCAGCTCTGCGTCAAGAACGTCGAGCGCCGTATTGGCACCGGTGCCGTAAGCGGTCTGGGCTATTGCCAGAGCTTCCTCCGCCTGTTCGACGTTCTTCTTCTGGCTTGCGAGAACTTCCTCCGCTTCAGAAAGTGCGGAAAGAGCCTTGCGTATGTCTACTCTTAGGGCTGATAAAATGTTCTCGGTATTGATTACTGACTGGGACAGACCTGCCTGGGCTTCGCGGGTTTGCGCGCGGGAAAAACCCGAATCGAAAACAGGAAACACAAGACCTGCTATTACCGACCAGTTATCTCTGTAAATCGAAATGGGAGTACGCGAGCCCCGTGCCTGCTCGGTCATTCCTGTGACCTGCACCACGGGCTGAAGAGCCTGGCGTGAGAGTGTAATCTGGCGACGCGCCACTTCTTCAGACGCCATGGCGGAAGCCAGATCAGGGCGCTCCTTGCTTGCCAGAAGCACCGCCTGCTCTTCATTGCGGGGAAGGTCGGCCAAAGAGACGGGGAAGGAGCCGACAGCTACCGGTTCAGCGGCAGGGTCCAGGGCGATCAGATGCAGGAGATCGGCCAAAGCGGTTGAACGCAGATGCTGGGCCTTGATCAGCGTCGGGCGTGCCGATGACAACTGGACTTCCGCGCGGAGCAGATCGAAACGGGGAGCGGTTCCCGCTTTTACCAGTTGATCAGTGTGGTCGCGATGTTTCTGAAGCTGATCGACGGATGCGGATGCGACACGTATCTGTTCTTCAGCGAGCAACAGATCGTAGAATGCTCGGGTTACATTGAAACAGGTATCCACGGCGGCTCGGCGCTCTTCAGCCTTCGCTGCGTTAATTGTCGCTCTTGCCGCAAGCCGTTGGCTGTGATACCGGCCAAAAGGCGATAAATTCTCTGTTAAAGTGAGACGAACTGAATCCTGGAGGGTGCCCACAGTCTGAGCGGAAACCTCGCCGAGCCTTGTATCGGTAACTGTGAGAGCAGCGGTAGGCCGCTGGGACAAGATCACCTGTTTTCCATGAGCAACGGCGGCATCCGTTTTGAATTTTGAAGTCAAAACGGAGCGATTGTGTTCGACTGCCAGATCGAGACAATCTTCCAGCGTGAGAATCTTGGGAATCGCGACGAAATATGCCGTCACGAGTTCGGATGCGCGATCCCCGGCTTTTATATTTTTCTCAGGATCAGCGGAAACATTGGAAGAAAGCGCCAGGAAGAAGATCACGATGCCGGATACGAAATAGAAAAAGCGATGAAAACCCTTCATGAACCAGACTCCTTG
This sequence comes from Candidatus Rifleibacteriota bacterium, assembly GCA_015233155.1. Taxonomy (GTDB): domain Bacteria; phylum Muiribacteriota; class Ozemobacteria; order Ozemobacterales; family Ozemobacteraceae; genus JADFYG01. The sequence goes on along the minus strand of JADFYG010000010.1, from coordinate 65,532 downwards.
GAATCCTTGGTATGACAGCAGTGTGGCCCTCCCGGAAGCAGTCCGTGGAGACGATTTAACAGATCTGTGAGCTGCTTGCGTTCGATCGGTGAAAGAGGTTTGAAGCAAGACTTTACAGCTTTTTCCCAGACAGGGGTTATTGCGTCCAGCTTTGCGCGACCCGCAGGGGTTAAGTCGATGCGCAGACAGCGACGGTCGGAGGCAAGGCGACGACGCTCCACGAGTCCCTGTTTTCGCAGACGCTCGATCAGACCGGTTATGTTTCCGGCAGATACAACCAGTATTTCCGCCAGTTCTCCAGGTGTCATGGCGCCTCTGTGGTGCAGAGACTTGAGCAGGCCGAACTGCGGGCCGGTGAGACCTGCGAGTTCTTCGGAGGCCCAGATTGTTTTAACTGCTGATTTGGTGGCCCCGAGGAGAGCGTGAAATAAATTTATAGATTCATGCGGCATTAAACTATTCCTATATAAAAGATTTATGTATAAATATCATGTTGTGATCATCTAGTCAAGAGGGTACCGAATGGAAGCGACGAGATAAATTACTCACTCGGGAAATTTCCTATGGCTGGAAAAACTCATGTATCCATGTAGCATTTTGTGGTTATGCCAATCACAAAATGATTGCGCATCAACTAACAGGTTAGCATCCTTTGTTAATCATGCTATCGGCAATTCACTTGTCCGGATAGAATGCCGTCAGGCCGAAGCCACCAAGGGTAGCGATTTCATGCACGCCGAATTGTTGCGTCAGAGAGGCGGTGTATGAGTCCCGGGTGATGATGAAAGTCGGCCCGGAGGCCCCAGTGTGTCGGAGAAAATTTTCGATACCGGAGGCGTCCGATGCGTTAATAACACCTGGCGGACCATAGAAAATCACACTTGGAGTCTTGATAAAGGGCATGCTCGGCCGGTCGAGACGAAATGCGGCCAGACGGGCATCGGAAGGGAGATAAGCGATTATTTCCCGGGTCGAACCGCGCTGCCCGGCAAATGGTAAAACGATATAGGCAAGACCCAGAGCAAAGATTACCATGCCTGCCGCTATTGCCCAGGGAATGCTTGCCGGTGTGTCGATGGCTCGACGGGCAGTGACGAAAATCGCGATCAGAATTACGCCGCATACCGGAGCTGCGGCAATGGCTTCCGGAAACTTGTTCCAGGCGGCGACCGTAAGACCGAGTGTAAAAATGACGCCCATAGCGAGACCGGCATTTAAAGACCATTTCAGACGATACTCCCCGGAACTTCCCGGAACTGCATCTTTATCAATAGCTGAAACTGAAATAGATGTGGTCGCAGATGGAGAATCGGAGGTTGACTCAGATATCGATGCGGATGATGACGGCGAAGCGGACGACGATGCCAAGGCGGGAGAAGATGTCAATGACATCAGCCATGACCCGGTAAGAAGTGAAACTGCGGGATACATTGGAAAAATATAGGTTACCAGTATCGTCTTGGAAATGGAAAAAAACACGAATACAGTCGCGCCGTATATGGCTGCAAGAACGAGTCCGTCATGAGTTTTGCGATGTTTCCAGAAATCGCTCAGACTTTGTGGTAGAAAAATGCTCCACGGAAAGAAGAATAACAAAAGAACTGGAATGTTCATCAAATGGGAATACCAGGCGGTGGTCTGCTCCGGGTGTTCCGGTTTAAGGAATCTCTGGATATGGTTTACCAGGATCATGTCGTGATAGAAAGCATCAGGATGAAGTCTCCAGCTGATGATAAACCATGGAAGCCCTGTCAGGAGGGCTGTGGCGAGCATGATGCCGGTTTCCGGACTGAATAATGTCCTGACTGCGACGAACAAATCGTGTTTCCAGAAGATGAAGATAAAGAAAGCAGCGCCTGGAAGCACGAGCGACACGGGACCTTTTGTAAGCATTCCCAGTCCTGCCGCCGCTCCGGCCAGAATATGCCAGCCGATGCGGGTGAGCCGGCGGTCCGCGGATTGTCCCAGACGCCAGGCAAAGACGGTGAGCGTGAGAAAGAAAACCAGGGTGACGTCGGTCACGGCTGCGCGAGCCAGAACAATCTGCTGAATGCAGGTGGCCATTACCACGGCTGAGAGAATGCCGCCGAAGGAGCCGAGTTCAAAAGAGGCCCAGGCAAAAACAAGCAGTGACAATGCTGTAGCCATGATGGCTGAAGGCAGGCGGATCGCTAATTCGGTTGGACCGAGCAGCGTGACCGCAAATGAGGCGAACCAGTGAAAAAGTGGGGGTTTGTCATACCAGATAGTGCCGGTAAATTGAGGAGTTGTCCAGTCTCCGGTTTTTACCATCTCTTTGACGAATTCACCGTATACAGGTTCGTCCGGGTCGAACAGGGGCACGGAGCCAAGACCGGCAAAATAAAGCATGAAGATGCAGGCTGCAAAAATCGTCAGACGTGCCGGTGTAAAAAAATTGTACTCATTCATTTCATACTCCGTCATTGCGTCCCGGATAATTCAGCCATTATTGAGAGGGCGTCCGTCGAGTCGAGCCAGTCTGAAGCCGTGTCTGGCAATGATCGCCGGAAGATCATGCCGGCACACCTGGGTAAGTTGTCCCAGGTGGTCGGAGGGGGAGCGGGTCTCGCGAAGATATCTGTCAGATGGCCGGCCAGGGTGCGTCATGAGTTCTATTTTAATGTCCGGGGATGTTTCGGAAAGCCCGTCAAACACGGCTTCAAATGTGAACGAACGCCCCCACCTGCATAACGTCGGAACCCATATCAGGGGAAAGCGACGCGCGAGGCGGACAGCCAGACTGCCAAGGCTTTCCAGGACCATTAGTGCCGGCCGTCTGACTTTCGCGAAAAAGCCGCCGGAGCCGACCTCCACTGGACGGCGCATGACCGTGATTCCGCGCATGACAGCCCAGGAGCAGACAGCTTTCACCCAGCCCGGAAACAAGTGGACGTGCTGGTGCCCGTTGATGAATGCCGGACGAACTCCCTGCCGATCGAGGGCATCGAATGCTGCGTCCCAGGTCGTTCTCTCCGCATCCATACGCCTGCGGTCGGGAAACGCGAGACTAAGAGCGCTTGCCCAATCCAGGGGGCGATTTATGTCAATCTCAGGTGGAAAAAGACTCCAGTGAATGCCCGTGCAGGCCCTGGTCAGAACCGATCTGATCGCCTCCGGGATGGCGTTAAGATGCGGATAGGCTGTCCAGATTGAGACATTGCCGATTCCACCCGCCTGAATGCCTTCCAGGATACCATCATCGATACCCGGATCCATGCCGAAATCATCGGCTGTTATGAAAAGTAGGCGTTGAGGCATGGAGACGAATGACTACGAACTGACATATCGGCCGGCAAGCCGGTGCGCAAAGATACGAAGGAGGTCCTTGACCAGACGGCCGGCGGTTTTCACGAACTTCACGGTCGAAGGAATGTCGGTATAGTGGAAATGCACCGGAATCTCCGTGATGGACAAATTGTTTTCCCGTGCAATGACCAGTAGTTCGATGTCGAAAGCGAACCCTTCAATGATAGGAAGGCCACGGTTCACGATATCAACGAATGATCGGGAAAACCCCTTGAGGCCACACTGTGTGTCACGTACCCCCGGCAGGAAAAATTTGCGAATCGCGAAATTGAGTATTCGGCTGTAGACATGGCGCGTGAATATATACCGAATCTGCCGGCTGAGGATGTGATACATTGAGGCCGGGTGCATGCGGGATCCGATGACGAGGTCAGCAGTTCCGCTCGACAGATTCTGATAACACAGGCGCATATCGTCGATATCATACTGAAGATCTATATCGTTCATCACTACAAAGCGACCACGGGCTTCTTTAAAGCCTGACAGCACTGCGCGGCCTTTCCCGCGATTTTCAGGATGAACGACCACGCGAAGCCATGGGCGGGAACGCGCCAGCTCGAACAATGCTTCCGCGGAACCGTCGGCACTTCCGTCTTCGACCGCTACGATTTCGAAGCCTCCCGCAATTCCGGTGAAGGCATTTCCTACGGCGTCTATGCTTGCTCCTGCGTAATCGCGGGCCCGATAGCATGGCAAAATGATCGACAGACTGGGAAATATAAATGATTCAGAGGCCAGGGTCATGATTTTCCCGAATGAAAATTAGAGTGCAATAAATCCATTTCAGATTAGATCATGCCACAAAAAATTGCAAGACCCGCGCGTTACACCGCAAGGTCATTTAATTTTCCCCGGGAGAATGGCTTGAATTGCCCGAACTCGACGACTGGTCGGGCTGGACCGCCGGGCCAGCCGAGCTAATCTGCAGATATAGGACTCGGCGCGCCCGGCGGTCGCGCCCTGCTATGTGAGAATTAAATGACCTTGGTTACACCGCCTCTGGTATCAGAATATACCGATACCCTGCAAAAACCGGACGCGAACGATTTCCGGGTTTGTTCCATGAAGAGCCTCGTATTCATATCCGGCCGGATCATCCCGCTTCTGGCATGGAACCAGATACAATCGCAATTTCTGATTTTGCCAGGATGTGGAAAACTTTGTTCTCACCGCGTATTCAATCCAGACCTGACGTGAATCCATGGCTTCGAATGCTTTCCGGGAAATCTTTCCGGAAAAATTCCGGATGCCTTTTTCTTCATGTACCAGGTTCAGTTGCCCCAAAAGCTTGTGGGAATGATCGAACACCTGCATATGATTACCGATCTTTTTGCCGGAGCTGGCCATTAACAAAGAAAACGTGAATTGATCTGTGGGCTCCGCCAAATCTTTCTGTCTTATCTGATAAGCGGCTCCGGGGTTCTCGAAGCCGGCACTTTCATTCATGTTATCGATTCGTTCCTTCATGTTTTCCAGTTCCTTGCTGTATACCTCTTCGAGCACTTCAATAGCGGCCAGGGTTTCGTCATCCAGGTATACCCGGAGATATTCCTGCAGACAGGCAAGCTGACTGACCCTGTCGGCGACGATATTGCGCTCCATGCCAAGGGTGGATGACCATTTCAGGATAGTTGCACATCGCTCCCGAAACAGTGCCAGTAACTTTGTCTGGGGTTTGGAAAAGCGCAGATTCCGCTGATTCATCTTCTCTTTCAGTTTTTCCAGGCCGGGAATAAGCGTAAGCTGAATGGTGGAGCGTACCTGTGGCGAGTTCAGGCGGGAAATTCGAAGCTCCGGTTCAAAGGCTTCCAATGGCGCAAACAGCTTCATAAACTGCTGATTGGTTATTTCTTCTCCCGCGATGGGACGTTGGGTAGCGGAAGCGGTGGCTCCCGTCTTTTTTATCGGTGCCGGAGAATTCGAGTTCTGGACAGCCCCGCAGGAATTACAAAACCTGCTCCCGTCAGGAAGATGAGCGCCGCAGTTTCGGCAGGACAATGCCAGGAGTGGGACCAATGAAAAAATACAGAACACAGCGGTCAGCCAGAACGTCCGTTTCACATTTTCCCTTTGCTTTCGTTCAATGTGTCATCAGAAGTCAGCGGATGACTCCTGATTTTACACCATTTTATTTTTCTCATACAAGATCATAATGCGCTTGTTCTGGAATGAGACGCAGCAAAAGCATAAAAATTCATGATAGAATGTCAGAAGCAAAGTGTGTACTCACTGAATCTGCTGTATATAACAGTAATATAGCGATTATGCATGAAACGATAATGTCAGGAGATGGCATCATGAACTTCGATTACAATTCTTTGATGGCCTCGATGTTCTGGGGCACCATAGGGACTGGTTTTTTCATATATGGGAAAAAAAGACCGCATATGCTGTCTCTCATCGGAGGCATTGCCCTCATGGGGCTGTCCTATGTGGTCGAAAGCCCTCTCAGTCTCAGTGTTATATCAATGCTGATAATCGGCGGAATTTATTATGCCGACAAACAGGGTCTCGGCTAGCAGAAGTTCCCATGGGCCATCAAATACCGGCTTTGTATGCTGCTTTCGATGTGTATCCGGCCGCCAAGGGAGCTGCAATTCATATTCGGGAGGCTGCCGGCGCTCTTTTTAATTACATGGGAGGCGGTCTCCTGGCCGTCCTGGGTCTCCAGTCATCACCTGCTTTACAGCGTGAAGGGTCATGGGAAATCCGTCGTTTTTTCGCTTTTGAACCAAATTTTTTGAAACGCGCCATGAAGTTCGGAGAATTCGTGGCCAAAGCGACGGAGGAATGCCGGAATACTCTTTCCCTTGTCCAATTCCGGGACCCCTGGGGAGGCATACCCCTCCTCGCCTGCCCTGAACGTAAATTTCGGGCTGTATATGAAGTGAATGGCCTGCCATCGATTGAGCTTCCGGCTCTTTATCCTGATCTTTCCAATAGGACTCTTGAAAAAATCAGAGCTGAAGAGCAACTTTGCATTCATGAGTCGGACCATATCGTTTGTCCTTCGCGAACCATTCGTGAATGTTTGTTGAACGTCGGTGCGGATGCGGAAAAAATCACGGTCATTCCGAATGGGGCTGTTCCTGTTGATGGTCCTGTGCCGCCGCTTCCGGGCAATGCTCCGAGTCGCCACCTGATATATTTCGGGGCAGTTCAGTCATGGCAGGGCCTTGAAACCTTATTTCTCGCATTCTCCATGCTTGCTGACTTCCAGGATCTCGAACTGGTTCTTTGTATTTCCGGTTCGAAAGCTCGACTGAAAGTCCTGGAGCGACTTGCCACCCGTCTCGGAATAATTGACCGTACACGTTGGATGCTGAATCTTTCCCAGCAGGAACTCCTTCCGTGGCTTGCTCACGCCAACCTTTCAATCGTTCCACTCGCTGACGTTCCCAGGAATATGATTCAGGGCTGTAGCCCGCTGAAGATCCTGGAATCAATGGCGGCGGGAGTGCCTGTTCTTGCGTCCGACATTCCATCCGTTCGTGAACTGATGAGCGATGGTGTAGAAGGACGTTTTGTCCGGCCGAATCGCCCCACGGATCTCGCCCGCGCCGTGCGGATTATGCTGGAACATCCGGAAACACTCGCCGAAATGGGGGAAGCCGGTCGCAGGAAAGTGCGCGAATTATTTACATGGGCACGCGCGCGAGATTCCCTTTACGCGGTTTATGACAAGCTGATTATGCCGCCAGAGAAAGGGCGGATGATTTCAATACCTGTTCGTGTAATAGACTAGATACTCGCAGGGAGTTATTACGAATATGGGTCTTATTGAGACATGGGCGAAATATCGTGTCCTCGATGCTCGTCAGCGAGAGTTCATCAACTCGCGTCAGCGAGTTTGTGTGCTGACAAAAAAAGAGTGGTTTCAATTTTTACGACCGCTTGCTGAATTTGACATGGCGGGAGATCGAATGCGTGGTGGTCTCGGCTGTTCCATCTTCGTCTGTTTTTTCATCGGTATGATAACTTTGGTGTTGTTTCCGCCTCTGGGAGTGCTCCTGTGGATAGCAACATTTGTCATATGGATAATTTATCGTATGCTGGCAAAACGGGATCTAAATAATAATTTACGGGAATTCATTTTGCCTTTGGTCGAAATTTTAAGTCAGGATATGGATTCTGATGCCGGTTTGAAGATGCGCATTGATCTTCGGGGCTTCGATATTGATTCCAAGCGAATTTCTCATCGCGAGGAGAACACCGGCTGGTTTGCGCCGTACCCGCGTACGATTGAAAACCAGTATCAGGATCCATGGCTTGAAGGAGAGACTCGTCTCGCCGACGGAACAACCCTATCCTGGAAGATCACGGATCACATTCGAAAGCGCGAAGTGACCAGCAAAAGAACCGGCGTCTCTAAAACTAAAATCAGGACCAAAACAAAATACAAGATCAGACAAATGCTGCAGCTGCGGCTTGCGCCAAAACATGATCGATACGTGCTTGCCTGCCCCGGCTCAGGGAAGCCGGAGTTGGAGTCGGCGCAGGGTGACTCAGGCGTCACCAGCGGGGATAGAATCGCCCACCGCCTGGGAAACAACCGCCATGTGCTGACTTCAGAGAGATTCCACATGGAATCTCAGATCGACCATGTTTTTCCGAAAGATTTGTTTGTTAAATCGCTCGGAGAGCTATTCATGCGGGTTCGTCCCATCTCGGGCGAATCGAAAGGATGAAGTTGCATGGCTGGATGTCAGGTAAAAAAAGGTTTTTTCCTGCTTTTTGACTGCGACGCACCCGCTGATCTCAAATGTCGGGATTGCGGACGCTATATCTGTCGCGAACACGGCGAATCCGACGTGCCGGGTGAAGGAATAGTCTGTTATGATTGCTGGGCGAAGCGCCAGCAGAGCATCGATGTTGATGTTTCATCCACCGGTGGGGCATGGTTTCATCGATTCAGAACAGGATTTTATCGGAGTACCAGGTATGGTCCGATCAATTTTGGTTCCACTTCCGTGAGCGATACCTATTACGATGAATTTGACGTCAGATCTTTTGATCCCGGACCCGACGGCGGAGCTGTCGAAGATTCTGATTCCGGATCTGTTCCCGATGGCGGATTCGACAGTTGAACCGGGAGGATTGCCGGCGTTTACGTCTGCTTCTGATGACCGAGCATTTTCCTCCTGATGGCGGGGGAATGGCGCAGTCATGTGATCGCATAACGGAGACTCTTCGACTGCGGGGGGCTATTGTCGATGTTGCGCATTTCACAGTGCGTCATAAAGATTCACGTTTATCGGGGACAGGTGGTGGAAAGCATTTTTCCATTGGTATCGGGGATGATTTTGCGCATGCTGCTAATCTGCTTTGGAACAAGCTCAATGAATCGTCATATTTCGATCCTTGCCCTTTGACGCATGTTGTTGCTTTCGGCGGCAGTATTCCTCTGATCGCAGGGCCTGTTATTGCCCGATGGTTACATGTTCCTTTCGTGACGATGATTCGCGGTAACGATTTTGACGCCGCCGTTTTTTCTCCGACGCGGAGAATTTCGCTTGAGCAGGCGTTAACCATGTCTGCCCGCATCTGTGTAGTGTCACGTGATCACGAACGACGCATCCGGGACTGGCTTCCGCAACTTCACATCGAATGTGTTCACAACGGAATCGATCTCGATAAATGGCATCCTCTGCCGTCCGAGCGTGCGACTGCGACAACTTGGCGCGAGCGGGAGGTTTTCGGCGGGCGACGCGTAATCGGTTTGTTCGGCCATCTGAAGGCCAAGAAGGGGGGCGTATTTTTTCTCGAAACTCTCGCAAAATGTGGGTTCTCAGAAAAAATCCACGTCCTGATGGTGGGGGAACCCGCCCCGGAACTCACCGAATGGCTCGCGTGCCATGGAAGCCGGCTTTCTTTGAGTATGGTACCGTTTACAGATCGTTACAGACTTTTGCCCTGGTATTCCGCCTGTGATCTTATAGCCGTCCCATCTTTCTATGATGGTATGCCGAATGTAATCCTGGAGGGTGGCGGGCTCGGCCTTCCTGTTCTGGCGGCGCGTGCCGGAGGAATCCCCGATATAGTTCGTGATGGAGTTGATGGGATTCTGTTTCATCCCGGCGATACGAAGGGCCTTTGCGAAGCGCTTTGGCAATGTGTGGATATTCCGGCCGAACGCCTGGTCACTATGGGGAAGGCGCTTAGAGAACGCATTGCAGTTGAGTTTACGCATAATCGTGAGGTCGATTCATATCTTCGCATTTTTCGAGAAGTTCTGTCATGAATGCGAATCGGTGTCTTACACCAGGAAAAGAGGAAATTAACGACAGGTGGACACAGATGAACACAGATAAAGACGAACCCGAAGGCTTTTCCCTGGGACGTTCAGCCGTGCGACCGGGTACAATCAGAATAAATGCCTCGCTTATATATCATTATTTCGTATCATACAAAGAGGTATTGAAATTTGTTAAATAGATGTCATAAATTTTGTCGTTTTATATACCTTCGGAGGTTGTCATGAACAAAAATTTTATTGGCGTTCTCGTGTTCACGGTGTGTGCGGCTACTGCTCTATTCATTTCAGGTGTCAGAGCTGAAGATAAGTCTTCAAAGTCGGGCATTCAGGCCGAATATGTTGCGCCTGGAAAAAGTTCTCCGCAAAAGGGGGCGGAAGACATGTCCGTCGAAACACCGGGGAAATTCAAAATCAAAGCCCCTGATGAACACGAAGTCTTCGTGCGCGGAATCGCCTCAGGAGTTGAGACGGTCACGTATTTCATGGGCATGGAAATGAAAACGATTCTCGTCGAAAAGCGCTCTGATGGAACGCGTGCCTATCATTCCGGAAAAATAGACGGTACAGTTGAGGCTCTCATAATCTCAGATGGAAACGGATTCAATCTGGTTTCTCCCGATGGCAAACCCCTTTGGAAAATAAATGTGGTTCCAGGTCTGACTAAAATAATTGATGCGGCCAACGGAAAAAATGTATTCGAAATCAGGGAAAAAAAATCTGATAAGATCTCAATTACCGGACCAGGCGGCAAGGAGCTGGGGAAACTCAAATTCCATGCGGATACAAGGAAAATAAAGGTGAAGGATGTCTCCGAAAACGAGTTGTATTCCTGTCACTCCTCCACATTTATGCATGCTCCGGCCATCCTTTTATTCACGGAGATTCCTGAAACACTTCGTTACGTCATTCTTTCTGAACTCATTGCCCGGGAGCGCTGACTCTGAATTTTTGCGTATGATCTGCTATTATGCGGTCGGTGGCGGCCTTGGTCATTTAACCAGAGCCGCCGCCGTCATACACACCCTGGGCATCGACAAGCCCGTCACATTGATTACCGGATCACCTTTCGCAAGTGATCCGCGTGTCATCGATCCGGGAAACCGCGTGATATCCGTTGCTTCAGAGCGTCTTCGTGACCGTGCGCTTTTGAGAGCGCGGCTGGCAGATATTTTTGATCTTGTACAGCCGTCCATGCTAATTATAGATGCATTCCCGGCAGGTATTCTGGGGGAAATCGACGATTCGCTAATTCCGGAAAAATGTAAATGCCTGCATCTTGCGCGTCTTCTCAGATGGCCGGTTTATAATAATCGAATAAGAGCCGCCATGCCCCGTTTCGACATGACGTATCTTCTTGAACCGCTTTATGCTGAACATACTGCAGGGTTGCGGCAAGTTTCCAGACACATGGAGCAGCTTGATCTCGAGGACCCTCCAGTGTCCTTCATTCAATCGCAAAAATATGCCACAAAAGGTTCCTGCGCTTCGGATGCAGCACATAGTTGGTTGATAGTTCACGCAGGTTCAGACGAGGAGCTGATCGAACTGGTCTCTTACGCCCGGGAGACGGCGAGTCTTGAGGGAAGCCACCCGGCCATGGCAGCGGTTTTCCCAGGCCCCCGCCCCGCCGCACTTCCCTCCGATATCGCGCATATCGATATTTTTCCGGCTTATCCAATGTTCGAAAGCGCGGAACGCATTTTCTCGGCCTGTGGTTTCAATATAATGCGGCAGACCCGGTCTTTGCGGGAGCGACACAGGTTTATGCCTTTTGCCCGTACTCTCGATGATCAGTTCCGCCGCGCGGCCATTGCACGATGCGATACAGGGCAAACGCATTAAAAGTTCTGTGGTAGGGCGCGACCGCTGGGCGCGCCGCTTCGCGCTTCGGCGTGCCCGGCGGTCACGCCCTACCTTACTCATAGTTCCCTCATTATGAGCTGCGCTATAGGCCAATTCCTTATTTTTAATGCGTTTGCCCCGCGAAGCGATACTGATTTGGCGTTTTCAGGCAAATTGGACTAGAATAAAGGCAGATATACAGAAGCGCAAAGAAATTTGTTTATGTATTCGGTCATTTGTATCGTAGGGGCGGGTTTCAAACCCGCCCGATAAAACAAAATTCAATACACCTACATAGTATTCTGGAGTCATCAGACATGACGCTGTTCCTCAAGGATAGATTCTGTTGCGGATGCGGGGTTTTGGCGCGGGATAATTATAGGTTCTGCCGTTCATGCGGCTTCGAAATATCAGATGCGGATTCGGACATTGATCAGGTTACTTTCTTTCCAACCCCGGAAAACTTTGCCCCAAACGACATCTCTCAGGAAGTCAAAGAACCCGGAATTTCTCTCATGAATATTTTTTTTGGTGTTATTGTCGGAGTCATTGTGTTGTGCATATATCTCGTGGAATGGGTGAAGTAATCTGGTGTTTTTTTGGAAATCAGACTAGAATATAAGAAAGTAGCATTCTGGAGCCTGCAATGTCGATGTTCCTCAAGGATCGGTTCTGCAACGGATGCGGAGCGACTGCACAGGAAACTAATCATTTCTGTCGTTCCTGCGGCTTCGAGATAGCGGATGTTGATTCTGATACTGACCAGGTTATCTTTTTCCCACCCCCGGGTAGCGTCTCTTCTGAAGCCGGGGGGCCCTGGTTATTGATACTCATTGTAATAGGTATATTGATGGTGGTTTCCTCTATCGCCTACCCGGGGTTTGGCAAAGCGCGCGAGGAAGCCCGGAAAAAAGCCTGCTATGCGAATATGCGTGTCTTGTTGGGTGCAGTAGAAATGTACAACATGGATCACTCCGTGATGGTTAATAAAATTTCTGATTCGGATGCTATGAACAACGGATTCCTGGTAAACGAGAAGTATTTGAAAGCGCCTCTTTCTCATGTTGAGATATCTTGTTCATATTACAGTATCGGCGATCTTTCCACCGATAAAGGCCGCATCAGTTGCGTAATTCATGGAACAGTCGAGGAGTAATGATACAATGACCAGTTCAAGCAGTTCGACGACAGAATTCTCCTCCCGCAAAAAATCATCATCGGCATCCGAAGAGCTTCCAGAGCGACGCTGGGACCGCCTTGACGAGATTCTCACCCGCATGGAAACTTCCCTGTTCGACGCCACTCCGCAGGATGTCTGTGAGATCGGGATGCTGTACCAAAAGACTCTTACCGATCTTGGAAAGGCGCGTGCGCGGGGTGATGCAATTCTTGCGGGAAACCTGAACGGCCTGGTGGGGCGTGCCTACTCCCAGATTTACCGGAAGCCGTCGCTTCGCGTCATGGATATCGTTACATTTTACTGGTCTGAATTTCCTCGTTTGGTGCGGGCTAGAATTCACTATTTCCTGGTCGCATTTTTGATTTACGCTTTTTCTTTCTCCATAGGTTTTCTCTGTATAAGTCACGATTCGAAGCTTCTAGATCTGGTAATTCCTGCGAAATTAAAATCTTGTATTGAGGCGAGTCTTTATCAATACGGTTCTTCTACAGATCAGATGACATTTACAACTGCGACTCTCACGCACAATATACAGGTCGCGATTCTTGCCTTTCTTGGAGGATTACCCTTCGGTCTGGGCACAATATATATGCTTATAATAAATGGGATAATGCTGGGAGGCATCGTGTCGATGGCTCAGGGGGCCGGCCGTCTCGCTTCAACCGGTTCTCTTATATTTCCCCATCTCAGCATTGAACTGATCACCATTTTTCTGTGTAGCGGGGCAGGCTTCATTATTGCGTTCGCTCTTATTAAACCCGGTCCGCACCGGCGCCGGGACTGGCTGGCCCAGGAAGGACTCGATGCCGTGAAAATCATTGCCGGGGCTTTTCCCATGTTTATACTTGCGGCGTTTGTCGAGGCGCAAATTACCCCCTTGGTGAGTATCGATGTGATCTGGCGATATCTTATCGGTGCGTTATTGATTGAATTGATTCTCATTTATCTGGCAATGGGCGGGATTTCGCTGGAACGCCTGAAAGAGTTGTTCCGAAGGCGCTCCGAATCTGTCGATGCAGCCAGCCCGCTTTTGAGATGACGGGAATCTCTTTCATGATCATGCCAAAAGCGTGAAGATGTGTTATCATCAATAAATGATAGTCGATTTACTGACCTGGGATTGATAAGTTGTTATTGAATCTTCTCAAAGAGAGGAAACAACCATGGCTAAGACTGAAATTCTGTTGGAAAGTGGTACGAACGAACTCGAAGTCGCCGAGTTTTATATGGGAAAACAAAGCTACGGTATCAACGTAGCGAAGATTCGCGAAATTGTTCTTTATATGGCGTCAAACGTCACATTCCTGATAGGTGAGCCCCCCGGAGTTCTCGGAACTATAATTTTTCGCGGCCATGCAGTCCCCCTTATTGACCTTCATAAGATACTTAATCTTCCACCAGCTTCGGAAGGAACTCGCCAGGTCATTCTGATTTCTGAATTCAACCAGTCGATCAATGCTTTTCTGGTCGATGGCGTTTCTCGTATTCACCGTATTTCCTGGGCGGATTTTACTCCTATGCATCCCATTCTGACCCATCATTCATCATTCATTACCGGCTCTTTCCACATAGAAAAACGTGAAATTCTCATTCTTGATTTTGAATGCATCATTAATGATATATTTCCCGGAAGTGCAATGTCCGACGCGCCTTCGGCTATTTCCAAGGGTGACGGTTCAGACAGGCGTGCTAATGCAAATCTGCTTATAGTGGAAGACTCCAAGGTGATTCAGACAAAGATCATCAACAAGCTTACTGCGTCAGGATTCAAACATGTCAATGTCGCGGCTAACGGTGAAGAGGCGTTGAAAATTGTTCACTCTTTTCAACAAAAAGGCGCCGCTCAAAATAAGAAGCTAATCGACGTTCTCGATGTGATCGTATCTGATATAGAGATGCCGATCATGGATGGACTGACCTTCTGCAGAAATATCAAGAGCAATGCGGAAACGTCCGGAGTGCCTATCATAATGTTTTCATCGATGATAAATGACGAAATGGCCCGCAAATGCACGCAGGTCGGCGCCGATCACTGTCTCGCCAAACCGGAACTGGACGATCTTATTGGCCTTATCGATCAGGAAATGGGCAAGGGAAGCGCATCAGTCGCAAAATAGGCCCCTATGTTATGAAATAAGAGCCTGCGGGAAACTAACCTTTGTGCCTCGGTTATTTTCTGACAGGCTCTTATTACGACAAAACAGTGTCTTATATCTAGATTCGCCCCCGCAGCTTGACTGACATATAGTTCGACAACAGGCCGGAGCATAGTTCATGTGGCTGCATTGAAATGGCGGTCACACCAAGTGCTGTCATGGCCTTCTTCGATTGTTTTACACGATTGAGCATATCTATGGCGATGATTTTTCTGTAGACATCTTCATTTGAATCCGGGAGTTTGGCGGCCGATTCACATACCTCAGGAGTGACTATGGAAATAACGATCGGAAGATGCTTGCGACTCAACAGCCCGATTGTCTCCCGGAGCCGCGAAGCAGCATCTCCCGCAGTCAGATCGGTCAAAATAATGATCAGTGAGCGTTTCATGCGAGCTCCCATCAGAAAACGCAATGGCTTATCATAATCGGGCTCTACAGGGCGGGATTGAAGATTGTAGATACTTTTAAGGAACTGTTGGTAGTGACGCTTCCCGCGTTTCGGGGGCGTGAAGGAATGCACCTGATCGGAAAATGTCAGCAAACCGATTTTGTCTTCCTTTTTCAATATCTGCCAGCCCAGCAAAAGCGAGGCATTCACCGCAAAATCGAGCAAAGTCAACTTCCCTGCGTGGGCACCCATCGGACGACTACAGTCGATCGCAATGACGACGGACTGGTTGGTTTCAGACTGATAATCACGTGAAATCATCTTGCCCTTGCGTGCGGAGGCCTTCCAGTCAATCTTACGGAATTCATCGCCCGGGACATATTCGCGAAGGCTTTCAAATTCGGTTCCGGAGCCGCGCCGACGTTCGGGTTTGAGTCCGATTTCTCCGAGGTGCCGGCGTTTCACGGATAATTCGAATCGCGAGATATTTCTTAAATTCGGATACACCTCGACTTTGGTTGGCGCTTCGATTACTTTCTGACGTTCGACGAGTTCAAAAATCCCGCGATAGCGTATTACCAGATTTCCGAAGAGGAAATCCCCGCGATGCGAGGGAGTTACGCGATATTTGACAACCGCCTCACTACGTCGTTCCACCGGAGTATCAAGTTCGCGATGGCTTGCATGAAAACCTCTTGGATACTCGTCGCGCAGAGTCACAAACAACCGACGGCCAGAGTGATTCCTGAGCCGGAGAAATACTTCATTCGGTTCATCGAGAGAAAGTTTGCCCGATATAACACGACTTACTTCAATGTCTTCGAGTTTCGGGGAAATACGAAGATCTATGTAAATCATGAGAAAAAGCAGGATGTCGTATGCGATCATGAACGATATCGCCTGGGTATGGGAGGAAGCCAGCATCAGGGGTAATGTTCCACATAACGCCAAAAGAATGACACGAGTTGTTACGGCAACATTGGCCAAATTATCCAGAAGCTTGAACCTGGGAGCCTCTGGAAGATATGGCTCGATTATTTTCAGGACCAGAGCAATGATAATAGCCCCCGGACAGACTATATTCGGCCATGTGAGGGCGGCATAAATACCCCCGACAAGCCCCAGAATGCTTGTCAGGTAGCCGAGAGTCAGACGACTCGGCTTTGCTTTTTCCGGTTTCCCGTTTTCGCTCACCGCGGAACCTTTACCTGCCCTACGATTGCCTTCAAGGCATCGTCCGGGGTAATTCCTTCGATTTCAGCTTCCGGTTTTAGAATGATACGGTGACGCATCACCGGGAAAATCACTGCTTTTACGTCGTCCGGTGTGACGAAGTCGCGGCCATCCATCAGGGCGACGGCTTTTGATGCCAGATGCAAGCCAATAGAGGAGCGCACTCCACCGCCAACCTGGAGGTCGTTCCATGTGCGGGTTAAACGTACAAGCCCGGTTATATAGTCTATGATTCCCGGCTTTGTTTTTACTGCGCGGATGGCTTCTTGACAGGCGCGAACTTTCTCAACGTCGGCCAAAACGGAAAGACCGACATTCTTGAGTTCATCAGCGCGGAAACCCGCTTCGAATTTTTCGAGTACTTGATTTTCCTCGGAGCCTTCCGGGTATGAGATCAGTATTTTAAACATGAAACGATCCAGCTGGGCCTCTGGCAACGCGTATGTGCCTTCATATTCGAGCGGATTCTGGGTGGCAAGCACCATAAATATAGGAGAAAGATCGAAACGATTCCCCTCAATGGTTACCTGGCGCTCCTCCATGCATTCGAGCAGAGCCGACTGAGTCTTCGCCGGAGCACGATTTATTTCGTCGACCAATATGAGATCGCTGAAGATTGGCCCCTTCTGGACACGAAATTCTCCTGTCTTTACATCGTACACAGTCGTTCCGACAACGTCCGATGGCATCAGATCAGGAGTCATCTGCAATCGCCGGAAACCCGCGCCGATGATTCGGGAAATGGTTTTAACGGTCAGCGTCTTCGCGGTTCCCGGGACGCCTTCTATCAACACGTGTCCTCGAATCAGAAGGGCCGCAATAATCAGATCAACAACTCTTTCCTGGCCGACTATGACCTTTTTGATCTCGGCCTTCATCTGGCCGATGAGCTCTTTTACCTGTGGGATTTCAATCATGTATCTTCAATTCCTTTCGAATGGTCTCCAAACCTCTAACATGCTTCAGTAATGCTGCTTCGTCCTCCTGAGTCGCGGCTGTCGCGACTCCTTTGGTACTCAACTCTGTAAGCCCCAGCAGAGAGGCCCGAAATTGTTTCAGATGTTGTGGATACAGGACTCCGAAGCGGCTGACAACAGCGGTCATATCGGCATTTGGCGGAAGCCCCAGACGTGGTCGCATGGAAGATATAATCGATTGCTGAATGTGTTGTGCCGCGAAAGCGGAAGAGCATCTGCGGTGCAGAAGGCGTCCCATGCCGGTAATGAAGGAATCATGGGAGGTAGTGGCTGATGAAAGTGGAATCGGACGGCCGAATCGGCGTCCCAGAGCGTAGAAGTAAGCAAGCAAGGCAAAGGCAAGCTGTGCCAGGACCCAACTTATAGGATTCGAGCTGATCAGACTCCAGAGCGATACAAAGGTTTTGGAAATTTTTCGGGAGGGAGTTGCGGCAACACCAGTCGTGGTTCGCGAAACAACATTTATGATTATCCTCGGATCCAGCATTGTCAGTTGATGGCCGGGAGAGATCGATTCAAGCAATCTGACCAGCCAGATCACATTGTCCGCCTGCTTCAGTCCATTGGGACTGGAAAAATCAGATCCATTAATCAAAATGACGTTTCCGCTTCCTCGCCAGGTTTCCATGACAGGTGACGCGCCATCATCACGCTTGAAAAACAGATGAAAGGGATTCGTGGAAGGGGTATTATATCCGCTCGTGATATTCAGAGTTCCCACATCTTTCATATTTGGAAATAAGCCCGTGGCGATCGGCCGTTCGACTGAATCCTGGGAAGCCGGCTCTGCACCGAGAGAAGACGCTAATTGCAGCGGGGTGGATGAGCTCGAGTTCACTATTACAAGCGTTCCGCCTGCCCGCACCCATCGTAAAAGAGCCTGATTAAAGGTGGCATCGAGTTTTACGGGCGGGTCGACGATCAAAAGTGGCTGATTTACTGTTGGGACACCGGATATAAGACGTACTTCAAAGCCTGCGTTTTTGAGGAAAAAATACAGGAATGGTTTTGGAGCAACCTCGGTTGTGTGTGTTTCAGTACGTTCGCTGGAAGGAATCCCTGGAATTTCTGTTTCAATCTGAGCGAGGCTTATCAGATTGATGCCCCACATCGAAAAAACGAACAGTGAAAGGATCAGTATGAAATAGCCTTTTAGTCTGTCCATATGATTCAGATGCCTTTCATGTCGCGTAATTTGAGATATAGTGTCTCAAAAACAGCGAATTCGTCCCAACCCGGTACTTTGAAACCATATATGAGATTGTCGAAAAGATTCAGTGGAATACGCCAGAGAGATTGCAGCTCTTCATGCTCACATTCAATGAGGTTTCTAAGATATTCGCCATTCGTGATGGAGTTTTGGAAGTTGAGCACCCTGCGTTCATCGAGGAGAAGCATGGATCCAACTGTGAGCAGCCGAATCGCATGGTCATATTTTCCTTGCCGGGCCAGCAAAACGGCGTCTTCATGAAGTGTGGGAATATGGACATGTTCCGCGGAGATGATCGACTGCTCCATTACGACAGTAATAGGGGCAGGGGATGTGAGATTTTTTTTCGCGGTTTTGAAGATGTAATACAAAAGTCCAAAAAATGAAAGCACCATCGACACCAGAATGGAGATGAAAAAGATCATTCCGATGCCGCCGAGGCCAAGACCTATAACAACGGGAACTGCTTCCGGAATGTGGGATGAAGTCGGATATGACGGTGGGGATGACGGCGGAGTTGAATGGAATGGCTGCGCGGAGCTTGGTGGAGTCACTTTTGTTGCCACGATGTTAGGGCGTGAAACTGAACTCCCTCCCTCATATGTTAATGGCGTATTGACTAAGTTTCCGGGAGAAACTGAATTCACACTTCCGCCGGAATACCCGCTTTGATTCGTTGTTGCAATCGAACTGCCCACGATGCTTCCGGGGTTTGGTAGACTGGTTTGATTCGTGCTGGTCTTTGTGCCTGTTCCAGTGCCGGAAGTCGGAAAGGTCACCCGTCCGCCCGATGTGCCGGAATAGACGGCCCCGCCTGTCGAACCGGATGAGGAATAGTGCGTGGTGACATTATTGGAGGTTTCTTTGACATCGCAGGAGGCTTTAAAAGAGTTCGCAATCAACCGCATTGCGGTTACTTCTCCCATGATACCTTGGACATAGTACCCGTCTGGGCAGATATCACGGATGGAAATGTTGTAACCCTGGGCGATAATTGATTCATCGACGGGTCGGGTATCTTTTATGGCTTGCTGGAAGTTCGCACGTATTACGTTGGGGTTCCAGGTTTTGTTGATCGGAGCATGATAGGCGCGTACAAGGCCATCGATCGTGTCGAAAAAGGCCTCTGCTGCTGTTCTGCGCTGAACATCATTTTTTATCTTGCTGATCTCGATCCAGGATGATTCCACCCACTCGAAATCCGCAGGATACTCGTTTTTGTCGATCGAAATGCTTTTTATTCTGGCGAGCTTCCCAAGTAGGCTTGCCCATTCGGTGGCTCCGGTGGTGATACTGCCTGAGTTGTCATGCGATGTCTGAATACTCTCAGTTATGGTTTCAAATGCCTTAAAAGAAACCGCTGATGCCATAGTTGCGACAGACAGAAAAATGATCGGAAGACAGGCTCTAAAAGAGTTAGAAGATAGTTTCATATGCCCTCCAGAGACGAGCTGTTCATGCAGAGTCGCGTAATGAGCAAACGACAGGACATCCAGAGCGGGTCTATGATGGCATCGGCAATTAAAATGGCGCCGACAATGCATCCGCTGTGATCTACATTAAATAACATTTGTAAAATGAACAATACGTTCATGCCAAGCATGATATATAGGCCCAGTGTCATTGCAAGGAAATTTAAATATATGCCGTTCAACACCCAGCGCTTCTGGCCGCCCAGTTCGATGCTCTCTGAAATCGTCGCTGTAACAGGCTTGCCGCTTAAAATATGAAGCGGCATAAAAAAAGGATTCAGATACAGTATGAAAGCCATAAAGGCTATGGCAAGTGCTACATAGAGTGGATCGAGAGAGGTATAATGATTAATTTGAACCAGCAGACTTTGCCAGAAAAACAGTATGGGGCCCAACATCACCAGACGAAATAATGCGTTTCCAAAGAAAATTTGCTGGAAGCGATAGCTGGAAAACTCGCCGATGGCAGCCTTGCGAACGCTTTTTTCAGGATAGTTAGCCAGTATGGCACGGCCGGTTGTCTCCCAGGCGTATGGGCGTACCAGCACCTGGTGAATGACGAACAACCAGATAAATATGCTGTATGCTTCCTGTTGGAGCCAGGAAGAATCGGCGGAGCTCAGCCAATATGGGGCACATATAAACAGGAACCCCGTTAAGATTTTTATACTTCCGCTTCGCAAAGAGGCCGAGACGATTCTGTCGAAATTGCGCGTGATCAGAAAGAAGGCTTCATCCAGGATTTCCGTGGGGTGCGAGAGCGGGGATTTTTCGCGTTGCAGCTCATCACCAGGCCGTAAACGCGGATGAAGTCCCTTATCTATGAGCGACTGGTATACCGGTCGGGCGGCAGCGCGAACATCGGGATCCTCATCGTTCTGAAGCACGCGCACGACCTCAAGACTGCGCGCGTCCCCGATTTCGGCAAGTAGCGCTATCCCATCCTGGCGTGCCTGAGGATCACGGCTTTCCACGAACATAAGCGCTTGAGCAAAAGGACTGTCGTCTCGAACAATCATGGCTTTTCCTCAGAATCGGTGTCAGGAAGAACAGCGTCGGAGTCGGAATCTGCTGTATTTGTCGGTTTTGCCGTCGGAGCCGGGGGTTTATTTCCAGGTGATGGAGAGCGTTTTATTGGCTTCTGGACCACCGGTCTGGCAGAGCTGTTATTTGTCGAACGCGTTGCTCTGAAACGGGGCTTGTCGCTGGCTACGAAGCCCACGATTGGCTCTTTATCAGGAGGCCGCGATGGTTCCCGAATTACCAATGTCTGGGCGAGCAGATCACCGATGCGCTGATGTTGCTCGTTCATCAGCATGGTTATAACTCCAAGAAGGAAGCCTATCGGCAGGAAGTCTACGATCCGCAAAAGATTGCGAATGATAGACGGAAAAAAATCTATTGACTGACCGTCGAGTCGTACAACTCTTATGCCGGCAGACTTCTTGCCCGGTGATCTTCCTTCGGCAAAAATATCGAAATAAGTGTGATATCCAAACAGAATGATGCAGGCATGTATAACTGTCAGCACTTCATTCACGGATCTCACCGAATAACCGGAGAAAAAGATATTTATAAATAGGACACCGATTCCGATCAGGATTCCCTGGAATACAAAATCGTTCATCCAGGCGACACCCCGACTGACCGGCCCGGCCAGCTGATACCTGATAACAATGTTTTCCGGTGTTATTATCTGCTTTTCCAAAGGCATTTGTGATATCTCAAATTAGACTTACTGTATCAAGTATACCATCGTCATGAACTTCAGGGTAGGTCCATTCATACAATGGTCGGGTCATTTAATTCTCGACAGGTAGGGCAGCGACCGCCGGGCGCGCCGCGTCTTTTGCCACGAGCTTTCTCGGCGGTCCCGGCGGTCCCGCCCTACCATTCGTTGAAATCAGTCTATTCAAGCCATTCTACGGTCGAGAATTAAATGACCCTGCCAACAATGGTCGGTTGTGTGCGGTACATAAATGTCTGGTTATTTGAGGCTTGACGGTACTAACTGACAGGGCGCATTATGAGCCTTATAGAAGAATAATACACAAGTTTCGGAGGGAAATCAGTAACGAGCATGAATTTTGCCGACCTCTTTCCCAGATTACGTATGATGACCCGCACAGTTATGGCTGTTCTGGTTTTTGCCGTTTTTCCAGTTGCCGTTCTCCTTGCGGCATTGTATTTCATGGAAATCTTTGAGGTCGAGCGCGTCATATCTGCTGAGAGAGCGCTTCACGAGAGTGTTCTTGGGCGACTGCAGACCGCTGATAATGATGTAGCCATGGTTGAACGCTCCATTCGACGGATGATGGATGCTGTAAAGACTCGCCCTGTATCAATTCAAAAGCTTGGGGTCGAACGTTTGATTAGCTTGTTTCCCCAAACATTCGACCTTTATGTATTCGATAAGAAGGGCAGTGTAATCACTGAAATGAGTAGTTCCCGACACACTCGCGGAGTCGTCGAACGTGCTTATGGGACTCTGATTGATGCTTCAGAACGTCGTGATGTGACAAAAACTCAGGAGGGCATTCTGAGCCGATTTCTGATCATGCCGGAGCCGATGCTTGCTGTAAAATTCCGGGGAAGCGTGTTAGCTCTTGATAATCGTCCCCGTGACGGCTATTTCACCTGGGATTATAATCTCGGAGGATCAGCCGATATCGGTGGCTACTGTGCTCTGATCCATCCGGCGGGAATTCGCGAAAATCGTGCATTACAGAGTTCCATGGCTATGATTCGACACCACACAAAGCGTCTGCAAGTCGGCATGTTCGAAATGTCCTCGGGAACGATTAACCTTATCCCGTCACAATGGAATCGCCGCTCCGAATTGAAACATGAGGTTCTTGCCGCGCTTTCAAGATATGATCGCAATTTTGAGGGAAGCTACTTTCACGGAACCGTCATGCTTAGAGGCAGAGGCGGCTATCTGCTTGCAATTTCCCCGAAACCGGCTTTTATTTCCAACAGATTGCGACTGATCCTGTTTGGTATCGGCATGCTCTGGACGGCGTTTGTTTTTGTAAAAATTCAAAACAGGGAAAGCGGCTTCGCGGCACGTATTCCGTCCAAACTTGTCGGTCTTTTCCTGTTTGCCGTGGGAATCCCGTCGTTAATCCTGCTCGTAGGCGGGTATTACGCCCTGAAAGACCATGGCCGGGTCATGCTCCAGGAACTCGAATCCCGGATGCGTTTGAAGCTCCGTCAGTTCGACGAGAGGTTTCCCGAAGAGCAGTTGCGACTGACCACATGGATAACCGGCATGATTAAAAATTTCGACTTGCATTCTTCCCCGGAAGAGATCTCACGCTTTTTCGAGCCTTTTCGCAGAGAACCTTCTATCAGCAACATATTTCTCATAAATGATAAAGGCAATACGCTTTTTTGTTTCAACGAAAAGCTGAAAGAGAAGCGACGATCTGAAATTGCCCGGATGTATTCACTCCTTGCGCGCGAAGGTCTGAAAAAAATAAACAATGACAGCCATATAGATTCGGGGACTTTCGCAGCAGAAGCAGCGTCGGGAATTTTCAGCTCCATTTCAACTGGCGGGACAAAAAATCTTGTCGATGAAATACTGAGAAAACGAGGCGAATTTTTTCGTTTCCAGACAGGAAATGAAGTTTCGTTTCTTTATGTGAATCCTCTTTTTCTTCCCGATGGAACAGCACCTTATATGGTTATGGTCAATGTTCCAGGCTATGATCTCGAGTATGAGTTTATGAAAAAGCACATCAGCGAGCTTCTGCGACAGTCTGATTTTTCCTGGCGTGTAAATGCGGTCGGCGAAGAGACGTTTTTCCATACACTGGTTTCATTTCCTGAAGACAAGGTGCAAATTGATCGTGTCGTGCATGAATTGAAGATCACAAAAACGAGTATTCGCAATATCGTCAGTGCTCCCGACGGGGATAATCTCTGGCTGGGTATCAAGGGCCAGAATCTCACAAGTTACATTCTTACCGCGAATACATCTCTTCAGCCTTTGCAGCGCCATGTCCAGTATCTTTGGGGTGGCTTGTTGTTATTGTCACTGCTTGTTTTTGTATCGACCGCCTCCATAGGCATGTTCCTGTCAGAGCAGTTTCTGAACCCCATTTCCGATCTTAATCTGGGAATAGAAGCTATTCAGCAGCGAAAATTTGACCATCAGGTGCCGATTCATGCCGCGGACGAATTCGGCGAAATGGCCGGTCTGATGAATCACGTTATCGAAGGAATGCGTGATCTGCAAATCGCCCGTATCGTCCAGGAAAGCCTGTTTCCCAGGCAGGCGTTGATACTCAGCGACTACCATATTTTTGGCAAAAGCCGCTCAATGACGGATTTGGGGGGCGACTACTTCGATTATTTCAATGTAGGTGAAACTTCTATCACGGGTCTCGTTGGCGATGTCTCCGGACATGGTGTGGCGGCCGCACTTGTGATGGGGATGGCCAAAGCCGTTTTCGCAAACGAGGAAAACATGCATCGTTCCTTCCCGGATCTGCTCGGCTCGTTCAACAGATTCATGCTCAGCGCCCTGAAACGGCAAAAAATGATGACCGTGTTTATCTATTCGATCGACCCTGTCAGCAATATTCTTCGATATTCGAATGCCGGACACAATTTCCCCTTTTTTCGATGTGCTTCGACCGGAAAGATCGAAATGCTTGAACAGATCGCAATGCCCCTTGGTACGCGCACGAAGATAGAATATGATGTTAAGGAAATTCAGCTTGCCCCCGGTGATATCGTTCTATTTTACACGGACGGCTTCGTTGAGGCATCAGACCCTGGTGGAGTGGTGTTGGGATACGACCTTGCCCGCCAATGGCTGGATGATGTCGCCGGCCTTGAGCCGGAGAAAGCCGTTGCCGCACTGTTCGAAAAATTGGATGCCTTTATCGGAAGCTCAGCGGCTACGGATGACGTTTCCCTGATCTTTTTGAAACGTCTCGCAGTCTGATTTCGATTGATGACTTTCACAACCCGGAGAATAACAATGCTAGCGCTATTATCAAGCCAATCACTAAATGTTTGTGCACACTACCCGGAAGATCCACCTGATCGCTCCCACGCATCAATTACGCACCTATTTATCGTGAATGGTATCAGACTGTATTTTTATGATTGAGTCCGCCGGTTTCTGCCCGAAAACATCGAGCGATTCCGGGTCTTCCCGCGCGGCCCTTTTTCCCGCTCTCATTGTCTTCGTTTTGCTCTTTATCGGCCTTTTGATGGCATTACTCCTGAAAAATAATGGTATATTCACCTATACTCTGGATGATCCATATATACATCTGGCTCTCGCGTCGCGAATTCTGCATGGCGAATACGGCGTTAATGCGGGTGAGTGGGCAGCTCCATGTTCGAGCATTCTATGGCCGTTTTTGCTTGCCCCGTTTGCCGCGACACGCATTGGTCTCTTTGTTCCATTGATCCTGAATTTTTTAGCCTCGATAGGAGTAATTTGCATATTCAATGAGTTCATTCATCGATCACTTCTGAATCTGAATGATGTCAAACGCAGGTTTTTTCATCCCCTGATTCTGATAATCCTGATTCCGACGATTCAGCTTGTTGGTCTGGCCTTTACCGGCATGGAGCATTCCGTTCAGTTTTTTTTGACGGCACTGTTTTTTTTCGGTTTCTTACGTTGGGGGGAAACCGGCCATCCATCATGGTGGCTGATAGCGGCGATTGTTCTTGGTCCTCTGATTCGTTATGAAAATCTCGCATTGTCCCTTCCCGCAATTATTGTTATCGGATTGCGCGGTTACAGAAAGTCGGCCGTCATCGCCGGACTTTGCATTATTCTTCCGGTCGCTGGTTTTTCCGGAATGTTGCAGATGCATGGCCTGGGTGTTCTACCCACGTCCGTGATCGCAAAAATTCTGAATCCACCGCCATTATCGAGCAACGGCGGTCATGGATCAGTCGTTGAGAACCTTGTGGAAAATCTCGTAAATCGCCAGGGAACGATTCTTGCGTTTTTTTCAGTGCTGCTGCTGGCGGTTGTTTTTCAGAATCGCCTTGATGCGCCAAACGTGACCGAACGCCTGATTGCTTTCTTGGCAGTATTAGGAACGGCTTCTCTGCTGGTTTTTGGAAAAATAGGGTGGTTTTCCCGATACGAAATTTATTTATGGGGGAATCTTCTGGTTATCACGATATGGGTTTTTCGTAATCCGCTTGTGGCGTTTATTGATTACGAACCAATTTATAAAAGCATTCTTCTTGGCTTCGCCGCCATTACAATCACCGGTATGCCTTATCTTATGATCACATTGGCTGTTCCGGCGGCGGCTCATAATATATACGGTCACCAGTACCAGATGCATAGATTTGCGCAGGAATTCTATGCCGCTCCGATCGCGGTGAATGATCTGGGGTTAGTCGTGTACGGAAATAATTCCTATGTCCTTGATCTGCTTGGTCTTGCTTCGAAAAGGGCACTCGAGGCGCGTAGACCAGGCGCATCCCCCGACTGGATGAACAATCTGGCCCGTGAACGGAATGTGCGTTTCGCCATGGTTTACCCCGGAGTTTTTCCCGTGCTTCCGACGAACTGGAAACTGCTCGGGTATCTTGTATTCACTGATGCGTGCCTGATTTCACCAGAACCCAGGGTGGCGTTCTATGCTTTGGATGAAGAGATCATTCCCCGGATAAAATCGCTTCTTGAGACTTTTTCCGTGTCACTTCCATCCTGCACGCATTTCGAAGGTCAATAAACGGAAGGCGGGGGCGCGGCATGCCGCGCCCCCGCCTGATAATCGAAGGTATTATCTTGAAGCCGCTCCGTCATTGATAGACACGGAAGCGTCCTTGCCCCAGGCGTTGCCATCGAAATGCATGATTGCATCGATTTCGTGAATGGGGCGACTGGCGTCACCGAAAGGCCCCACATCTACGGACCAGGTTCCTGATGCGTTTTTGATCATTTGTGTTTCTACGGCCTTGTTATCCGGCCAGATAACCGTATCCTTTGGCCAGACAGGGCTTGGAGGAAGCATCCAGCCATTCACACCCCAATGAAGTGTGCCGTGCTTGGATGAGGTGAATGTCACGATATCTCGCGGGGAAGGTTGCAGCGGAGTCCAGGTCAGGTCGTCCGTCCCGTTTCCGCTGTCACTGGTTGCTCCGTTACCGACATAGACGTGCAAAATGGGTGAACTTGTTTTATTCCCCGATTTATCCATGGCGGTGACATAGTAGTCGACAAGCGCATCCTTCAGGCCGGTAACGCGTGCCGAGTACTCCGCCGCCTTGAAAAGAGGTTTCGGATTCGTCTGGGCCGGAATTGCCCGGGATTCCATGGGCAATGCCTTCCATTCGCCACCAGCCAATACATCGCATGAGGTGTCGGCAGCTGTCATTCCCGGATGAGTTCGTAAGTTGAGAACAACACTCCCGATGCCGCCGAAATCATATGCGTAGGTCCAGATGGTAAAATCACTTGATTCAGGCTTCGTTCCCCATTCCTGGCCGCCCGGATTGTAAGGCTCCCTTTGTGGGATATAGATTGCAGGTGGTGTCACGTCATTTTCCTTCGTTGACAGTAGCGAAACAACTGCTTCTTCCGCTTGATTGCATGCTCTGGTCGGGTGAGAGTCCCACATTTCAGTGCCGTCCCAGTACTCATAACAACTGGTCTGAGCAACCATCAGCATGCGTTCTGCAGCTTTGAGTGCGGCACTCGGAACTTTCTGGTCGCGGGCGGTCGCAACGATATTCCTGCATGCTGTCATGACGCCCCATGAGTTTCTGTCGGGCGAATAGCCGGTCTTGGGGTCGGGATTCCCGTTCCATTTCAGAAATTCCGGGTCTCCGTTATCGGCGCCGGCCCATGAACCTGGTTCAACATGAATTACATCGTTTGCAGCCGGCGGAAAACGGTCGAGATAATCTTGTACTGTTGTGCAGACGAAACGATCGGGGTTTGCTTTCACCCACTCGACGAATCTTGAAAAATTGGCGTGATAGTAACCATCTGAGCCGCCGCCGTAATTATCGCCGTCGTGGTGAAGAACCAATAAAATCGGATGATCCGGATCATTATTTTCACTGAGGAGTTGAGACATCACAGCCTCGTAGTTCAAAGCTCCGAAGCCGCCACGGCCGTCTTCGTTTCCGAGGTATCGCTCAGTGGGAACAGCAATCATGCGCGCCGGTTTGCCACCGGGTGTGGTCGCCGTCTTCCCGGTTGCGGGATCTGTCATCTCGACCCAGTGTGGCCGGTCAGCCCATGCGGAAACCTTCGACGGCGCCCAGAGCCCATTCAGTTGCAGCCATGAACCCGGGTTCACATTTCGCTGATCAGCCGGGTTTGGTGGAAACAGGTTTTCGCCTTTTACCCACGGATAACCTTTGCATGCGCGATTGAAATGGATATTATCCACCATGACCCATTCCAGACCTTCGTCGACGAGAGCCGGAATCATCCATTTCGCGAACGCATTTTCAGGTGGAAAAATTCCTTTGGAATACGGAACGTCATCGCCGAAAGTGCGCAGAAGCATGTCGCGATGCGCGGCTATCTGGCGTCGAATGTCCTCATAACCTATCAAAGCCATGAGCGGATGGTGATACCCGAATGCAACCATGTCAAGACGCGGATTTCCGCGAACTGTTTTCAGATGGCGACCGGCAGCATACGAACCGGCCCAGCCGGAATTTCCCTTGATTACATTCAGATTTTCCATGAGTGAGCCGGAAAAGCTCACCTGCGCGCCGCCATCAGGTAAACCTGCATCTGCAATAGATTTGACTGCGTCCCAGGGCCATGAGGTATATGGTCCCATGCGTTGATTGAAAACGTCGACGACGGAATATGAGTAGACGCCGCGGTGGTCAGTTGTCAGGATGTCTTCATAAGGCCAATAAATTGGCTGATGCATGTGCCAGTGAAAGGAAATATATATTGGCGGGGCGGTCCGGGGCGATTTTGTGTTTCCGGGGGCAGCGGCCGTTGAAAGTGCTTCATTGATGCCTTCCAGTGCTGCAAGTCGCGATTCGATATCCTGATGGCGGGCTTGTTCGCTTGTCAGTCGCAGGAAAACCAGCTTTGATCGCAAGGCTCGTGTAAGAGGGATGAACTGCCGACGTACCGGATCATTCGACGGCAGCGCGGAAACAGTGGAAACAAATGCATCCAGGGCTTCCGTATCGCCCTTTTCGAGGCCGGCCGCGATGTCACGCAATACGATCGATTTCAGGAATTCTATTCGGGAAACAGAGTCGGTGAAATCCTGCCTGATGCGGGACGACTCGGGCGAAATCTTCGCAACTCCCGGCCGTAACTCCTGCTCCAGAGCCATCGATCGTGCAAACAGCGAACAGAGCTCTCCCAACTCGCCGGACAAAGGCTGAGCACATAAACCGGCTGCTGATAGCCAAAGACAAACAAATACCGCCAGCGCTACTGGATAAATACGCTTCATGGGAGTCTCCTGTTCACTGTCCTATGTGTGAATCGCTGATAAAGACGGATTAACACCTTAACAACAGATTAACCACGAATGAACCACAGATGGACACAGACTAACACAGATAGCCACCGATTAACTACAAATTAACGGATTAACCAGGGCAAACGCACTTAAAAGCTCTGTGGTAGGGCGCGACCGCCGGGCGCGCCGTGTGCTTTGCCAAGAGCTTTCTCGGCGGGCCCAGCGGTCCCGCCCTACCTAATAAACGAAATCGTGCTATTCAAGCTATTCACCTGCGGAGAATTAAATGACTCCACAGATTAACCCAGCTGTCTTATCTGTGAGCATCTGAGTTCATCTGTGGCAAAAACTCCGCTAGGACTCTTTTTTGGCGTTCACAGCTCAGTGGCATTTTTCATCTGCGAAAAAAAGTCAGCGCTTTCGGGGAAGTGGCGCCGGGATTGCCGCGCAATTATTTTTATCCGCGATGTACTCGGAATAATGGGTAAAATGCTCGGCGAGATTGATTGGCTCTAATACCAGTGAAACCCTGCCATCGCCCATTATTGCGCTGCCGGAGAATAGCGGGGATTGAACCAGACGGCTTTTCAGCGGCTTGACGACGACGCGTTCTTCACTGATGAAGCGATCGAAACCCAGAGCGTATTCTCCTGCTGAGCAGCGAATCAGCGCTACTGCCAGATCTTTGCCGTCTCTGGGAATGCTTATATCTGGGTTTGGGGCTCCGGCGGGGGCTGGAAGCCGGGTATCGAGGAGGCGGTCCAGAAAGGCCATCGGATACAATTTTTCGTGTATGGGAACAAACAACATATTGCTGTAAACATGTATCTGAGAGGTTGGAATATTAACCAGATAGGCAACATTTTCCATGGGGAGCAGATATTCTTCTTGACCGGCTTGCACGAGTACCGTTTGAAATACCATAAGACAAAGTTTTTGAATAGGCAGTTTCAGCGTAAAGGTTGAGCCCTCTCCGACCTTGCTCTCGATCTCGACCGTTCCCTGGAGGGCGGATATGTTGTTGCGGACAACATCCATGCCTACACCGCGACCTGAAACATCCGTAACTTTTTCGGCCGTGGAAAAACCCGCCGCGAATATCAGATTGTATGCTTCCCGATCCGTCATGATGGTGGCTTCTTCCGGGGTGATTATTCCTCTTTCAATCGCCTTATTCTTCAGGACCACCGGAGAAAGTCCCTTGCCGTCATCGGAAATAGCGATATTGATCTGGTCGCCATGAATTGACGCTGAAAGAATTACCACCCCTTCTACGGGTTTCCCGGTTTCGCGACGCTTGTCTGGGAGCTCTACGCCATGATCAACGGAGTTGCGAATCAGATGCACTAGCGGGTCATTTATCTGTTCCAGGGTTTTCTTATCTATTTCGGTATCTTCGCCGCGAATCTGCAGCTGAACTTCCTTGCCAAGCTGGCGCGCAAGATCTCGAATAATTCTGGGAAATCGTTGAAACACTGATTTGACGGGCACAAGTCGAATCGCCATCAGCCCTTTTTCGAGTTCACTGGTAAGACCTGCCATGCCCTCGCCTGTCTCGCGCATACGCTGTGAAAGTGCCGCCAGATTGCTTCCGTTTGCGAGCTGTTTTTCAAGCAACGAAAATGATTCACAAACAACGAACAATTCTCCGACCGCACGCAGCAGTCTGTCTATTTTCTCTTCGTCGATTCGTAGCGTGCCTTTGGTGACACCCGCAGCTTCGGGAGGTTTGTGCTCCCGTTTGACAACGGCTCCGGGGACAGCGCCTGCGGGTGGAGGGGCGTTGATGCATTCCAGAAGAGCGGCATACTCTTTTTTTATTTCCGGGAGGAGGGTGGAGAAATGTGAGGCCTGATTCTTAATCCATGAATCAAGAAGCGTCTTTTGCCGTTCAACAAGTTGCCCCACATCAGGACGAATCAGTCGCTTGCAGGCTGATTCCAGATTTCGCAAAGATCGTAAATATGCCCGCACGGCATCAGGAATTTCGTTTTCCGGAGAATGCTCGATATTCTTGAGGCAGGCTTCCATGAGGGCCAGATCGGTTTCGCGAAACTGGGCGGCATTAATCGAAAGCCTTGCGAGAAGCTCCTCGGAGATGGAAACAGTTGATTCACGGGCGAAAAAGGCTTCCCTGAGGCTTTTGAGCGTCTCCACACTTTTGAAAAGCGTTTCAAACTCATCGATTCCCATTAAAGACTCTTCGTAGACGAGATCTCGCGACACAATCATTTCCGCGCCGTGTGCCACCACGCGGAAAAATTGCAGCGGGTGTTTCGATGGAAGAGGCTTTTTCGCCCGGGTGATCAGTGTCGCCGCTCCACTTTTCAATGCATGAATGGTTGAACTGACCTCAGGGGCAAAGGAAGTGTCTTCCGGGTCGCGACTCCAGTTGCTCAATAACCGTTCGAGAGCGGCGATTCCTGACATGGATTCATCCCGGAAAGTTTTCAGATGGGAGGGATCGAAAACTTCTTCGAGAACCGCTCCAGCCGGGAAAAATTCGGCCATCCCTTCGGTCTTTCCGAATTCGGCAAGAATTTCGCTCAGTCGCTTCAGTACCGGTATTTCGTTTTCGCCCAGTTCCGGGCCTGAGGTTTTTAAGCGTTCTACAACGGTGCGCATCGCCTTGACTGCATCCGTTACCGTTGCTACGACCTCTGTGGCCGTGGCAATCGGATGCCTGATCATATGGTTGAGCACTAATTCGCATAATCTGGCAAAATCCATCAGTGGCTTGAATCCAAAGAAGCCGGAGGTTCCGGAAAAACTGTGTATGGCCTGAAAAGCCTTCTCTATCTTATCTATGGCGGTTGTGTCATTCTTCAGAATGACGAGCGCCGCATCAGCATCGTCGAATAATTCTCTCGCAAAACCGAGGAAATCCTCGAGCATCTGCGGCGATACGTTCAACTGCATTTCAACAAGAGTGAGGCCTGGAGCTTGTGTCGGCGTTAGTCCGGAATCCGCTGTTGGCGATATCACATCAGGTGAATCCGGGGCTCTACTTTGCTCTTTAACTCGATCAACAATGGGGGTGAGCTGAGGGGCAGGCTTTGTAGCTTTTGCCTTGGATATAGCGGATTCCAGGCGCTTCGCGACGAGATTGCCCGGATCGACAACAACCTCCTCCGACTTTTTCAGGCATTCAAGACCGCTTCGCAGTGCGGCAACTGATTCTTTCAGCAAGGAGAGCACGTCAGACAGATTGGGTACAGAGCCTAGCAGAATCAGATCTATTAGAGTTTCAACGAGGTTGGCCGGGTCGGATAGTGTTGGATAACCGAAAAATATGGACATGCCCTTGAAGGTGTGAATTTCCCGGAAAGCTTCCAAAAAAAATTGCGAGTTGTAACCAGATTTATTGACAAACTCGATATGCGCTTCGATTTGTGAAAAGCTGACTTCTGATTCCTGGATAAACTGCGCAAGCATAGTCGGAGTCAGGAAAAGATTCAGATCGGCACGAGACCCGGCAAAATTGGAATGTGGTGGTGTGAAAAACGTGTCGAATGCCGAAAGCTCCGGGAGGTCATCTATTGCGGAAGCTTTTGTCGCTTCACTTTTATCAGTAGCTGCGGGTTTAGTCGAATCGCTTTTCTTCGAGGATGACGCGGTCGTGGGACTCTTGCCCTCTAGGATGAGCAGTTCACGGGTTATAAGATCGTGAAGTTCAGTTGCTTCACCGGTGAATTCGACATCTGCAAACTCCACGGCAACCCGCGGAAGGCACTTTCGTATGAGGTCGCATGTCTTGCACATCAGATCGATATGAATAGCCTTTACCGGCTTCTGCTGCGACCGGAATATTTCGAGCATATTCTCCATCTGGTGCGTGACATCGCGAATCACGTTTAAATCGAATGATGCCGCTCCCCCCTTCAAAGAATGAAAAAGCCGGAAGATCTCGTTCAAAAGCTTCTGGGTATCATCTCTGCCCGCCGGAAGCGTTTCCAGCTGCATGAGGCGTGGCTCGACCGAGTCGAGCATCTCCGTGCTCTCGGCTATGAAAATGCCAAGAACATATTTCCAGTCTTCATCTCGAACGACAGCCACTGATTATTACTCCTGCTGTTTACACTCTCTTACCAATCACAAAATCCGTAATATAACACAGAAGATGGTTACAATAATCCGTGGTGCAAATAAACACAGGGGCATGCAATATTTACGACATTTCATGTAGGGGCGGGTTTGAAACCCGCCCCCTCTTCCAAATCATTTTGCAAACCCATTGCAGAAGAAATTCATTATGTATCAGGCTTTTTCCTGTATGGCCAGGATCATCTTTCTTATCTCTGACTCTTCTTCAGATCTCACCAGATAGCACATATTCCCCATGACAGGGGCGAATATCAGAGGAACTTCGCTGGCAAAAGCTATGTTCGCGCCATATTGAGCGAGGATCTCCTCGTGGCTCAAACGATACGATTTTTCAAATCTCCTGGCAACATGTGCGCAATGGTATTTTCGTTTAACGCCAGATTCAAATCTGTTCCTGACTATGACATTGGCCCATTCGCGATATACGTCGATATCAGCGCTATAATTCATGATATCCGTTGTATACCCGCCCGGGGGGCGACAATTTAGTTCCATAGCAATATAACGACCGGTTTTATGTTCTTTCCAAAACTCGAAGTGAAAAAATTTCTCGCGGATTCCGAATGCCGCAACACTTTTTTCTCCATATGACCGAAGTGTTTCCGGAATCTCTCTCAGGGAATAATAACTCAAATCGACATTGTCAACGACAAGCTCCAGGACTCCCGTTGCCGATGTGTGCGATGTGTGATACACCATGTTTCCCTGCTGGTCAGTGATGCCGTCAAACGTAAACAGATCACCGAAAACGAAAGCTTCGAGAAAATAATCTACAGATGGTTTTTGTGAGAGAAAACGGTCAATATCATTGCTGCCCTCAATTCGGAAGGTGTCCTGACCGCCGACTCCGATGTCCGGCTTTGCAATGATCGGGTATCCTACACGCTTGATAAAAGCTTCCGTGTGTGCGCGGTCGCGAAACAACTCTCCATCTGCGACCGGAATTCCCGCTCCGCGAAATACTTCCTTCATCTTCGATTTCCGTCTAAAAATATCGGTCTGCGGAATCTTCGGACCGATCATGTTGAAATCCTCGCGCATGACCGCTTCGAGAGTGAGCCATATTTCTATATGAGACTCGATGCGATCAATTTTGCCGTGACGCCAGACGAAATATCCGCAGGCACGTCTTACCTGATCTTCATCATGGAGCGAGTTAACCTGATAGTAATCGGCCAAGGCCTCACGTAACTCAGGACGCAACTGTTCAAGCGGAGCATCACCTATACCAAAGACCTGTACGCCCTGTCTGGCGAGTTCTACGCAAAAACGATAGAAGTGTGGCGGAAACTGAGGCGAGAGATAAACGAAGTTCATTGGCTCCTTCTTTCTTTCTGGAGGGGCCCCTCCAAGGTGCCGACATTCTAAGGAAAAACAAAGCCCATTGCAACAGCCAAAAAATAAAATTGCCAAAAAATAGAAAGTATAAAAAAATGTAAACGCCGAATGGCACGTTAAGTTCATGGCATCAACAAAATCTTGTTGTTATCTGAAATTTTGATATAATCATAATTTGTTCCATTATTAAAGTTCGTGGGAAAAGAGAATTATTATGAAAAAAATATTTATTCTCGTTTTTTCAATATTGACCATTGGCTGGGCTTTCCGGATTGAGGCAAAGGACGCAACCTCAGCTTGCCTGACACTTGGAAATGCCGTTGAATACGTTATTATCACTCCCCTGCGCTATGCTTCAATTTTTCAGCAGCTTGCCGACTGGAAAACAGCAAAAGGAGTTCCAACAAGAGTCATTTCGCTTGAGTGGGTACTGAAAAACTATCAGGGGAAAGATGTACCCGTTCAAATAAGAGAATTCATTAAAGATGCCAAAAAGACCTGGAACGTGAAGTGGGTTTTGCTGGGTGGTGATACCGAAGATAAGGAAGGCGCCTTAATTCCTGTTCGATACGCAAGATCAGGAATAAGAGGCGGAACCGATATCCCTTCCGATCTGTATTACGCGAATCTCGATGGAACCTGGGATGGCAATAATAACGGAATTTACGGAGAGCCAAAGGATAATTGCGATCTGATCCCCGAAGTCTTTATCGGACGGGCCTCAGTTGATTCGCGGGAAGACGCTTCAACATTTGTCCAGAAGGTTCTGAATTACGAAAAGTCCCCTCCGAAAAATTGGGTAAAGCGCGCTCTGCTTGTCGGCATGGACCACGACGAACAAACTCCCGGAGAACACGACGCCGAACAACTGGCCGGGGCCTTTTTCAAGGATTATCAGATACAGCGGTTTTATGACTCCCAGGGAGCCAATCCTGATCAGATCAAGAATGGCTTTTCAACGTTTAACCCGCATTTTGTATATGTCGGGGCTCACGGAAACGTGAATTTGTTTGCAGCCAATGGACTTTTTAAGAGTGAAGATGCGGATGCTTTGTCCAACTCCTTTCCCTTCATTTACACATCGATTTCCTGTCTCACAAATTATTTTGACAAGGATTCCCTTTCAGAACATTTCATGAACAATCCCAAGGGGGGGGCTGTCGCATATTGGGCATGCAGTCGCGAGGGATGGTACCAAGTACAGAACGAAGGCCATTATTACACCATCCTGATGATCAAGGATTTTTATGACCTTCTTTTAAACGATCCGAAAAACATTTCCAACCATATCGGCGAGGCCGTTGCCAGGGCTCGCGCAAAATATGTTCCCGAAGCCATGGCCACTGATGGACAGTATCGATGGCTCGTTTTTGGAATGAATCTTCTTGGTGACCCGGAAATGCCAGTCTGGACCGACGAACCTCAGGAACTGCTAGTAACAACAAAGCCTGACCCCCAAAATTCACGACTTACCTTGAATATTTCCGCAAACGGAGCCCCAGTCATTGGTGCTCTAGCCTGTTTGCGGTTTAAAGAGGAAAATAAGCTTCAACTTACTATTTCCGCCAAAAATCTTGTTCCAAAAGAAGTCGAAATTCCATTTGACGCAGCTCCCGGATTATATGTTTCCGATGTTTCAGATAACAAGGGCTTTATTCAACTGCCAATAAAGGGAAGTAAAAGCGTTGTTCAGGATAAAATTGCGGAACTCGTCTTCCTGGATCAGGCTCTCCGGGACCTTGAAGTATATCTTCCAAAGACCAGCCGCGATGGTCCTGTTTTCGAGAAACTTACGCGGGACTATAACTTTCTGCAGACATCCATGGAAAGACGGCAAAAGGAGATCAGGAAGTTTTTTGTAAGCCTGGTCGATTCCGGGAAATTCGGCGATATTGAAGAAGGCCTTTCGGTTCTCGAGGGGCAATTGAAGGAAAATCCTTCCGCGATAGCTCAGTTCCAGTTTGTCTTAAAGGCCGTTTCTGACAAGATGCGTTTTAATCTGGCTCAACTTCAGGACAAGGATGGAATCCAGGCAAGGATTTTTACGAAAATTATCAGTCTCCAGAAGAATATTACAGGTGTTCAAAACACACAGACTCAAACTCCTTCCAAGGCACTGGGTTGTATAAAGGTCACGTCCAATCCTTCCGGCGCTACAGTATTGCTTGACAGCATTCCCAAGGGTGAAACCCCATGCGTTATTGAAAAAGTCTCTTTTGGAAAGCATGTTCTGGAGGTTCAGGCTCAGGGATATTCGTCAGCGAAGGAAACCCTCACTATAACTGATCAGAAAACAGTTCAGGAAAATGTTGATTTGAAAAATGAGTGTTGTATCCAGGGACAAATCAAGGTTGCCTATAATGGAGATCTCTCAGGAACATTTGTTCGAGGCTACAAACGAGTAACAGTAAATGGAAAATCCAGCATGGAGAAATTTATTGAGGCGGCACCTGATGCATCCGGGTGCTACTGTTTAAACGATCTTCCAAAAGAAGATTTTACAATTCAGATTACAAAGGCAGGATATAGTCCTGAATTTAAGTACTATTATTTTTCAATGAGAGATCAGGAATATCGGCAAAGGTATGACGTGACGCTTTATCCATTATGCGCCGTATCAGGAAAAAATCCCGATATCGTGGGCGCGAAAGTAATTTTGTTCGAAAAAGACGGCCGGGAATACTACTCTTTTGGCGATTGTTCTGCCGCCCAGGATGGAAGCTTTTCCTTTAAATCAGTTCGCCTTGGAACATACAAAGTCGTTGTTTCTAAACCTGGCTACTGTCTTGGCTTTGTGGATCTGGTTAATACAGATGGAAAAGACAAAACGGTAGATATTTTGTTGCAACCTGTTAAGGGAGTTCGACTCTGCATAATGATTGGGAACGTATGGAACAAATA
This sequence comes from Candidatus Rifleibacteriota bacterium, assembly GCA_015233155.1. Taxonomy (GTDB): domain Bacteria; phylum Muiribacteriota; class Ozemobacteria; order Ozemobacterales; family Ozemobacteraceae; genus JADFYG01. The sequence goes on along the minus strand of JADFYG010000010.1, from coordinate 27,702 downwards.
TGATATGACCCCCGATCAAACCGGGAAGTATTCGCTTAATTTGCCTTTGAAGGGCCAGAAAGACCCCTATTGTTATTGCTTTTTTCTAATGGGTGATCAGCAACAGGCAGGGCGCCCTTTTGTTATTGATCCGGCTTCCCAGGTTAGTACAAGCGGAGAATTCAGCAATATTGTTTCGGTTGAGAAAGATAAGGACGTGACGTTCCAACTGGATTCAACCAAAGAGCCAATCTATTACCAGGTCGAAAAGGATTCTTCAGGAAAAATAGTCGGATATTCACTTCCTTAATGAAGGATGAGTTTCCGTTCGTTTCGGGGTCATACCATATTTGTTCCATATTGTTACTCAACCTGGAAAAGGTTTTGCCCTCGGGGATTGATGGCCATGAGAAACTCGCTTACCGGAAGACAATAGATATCTCCCATTTTCAGGCGATCTTTTCCGCGATAGAGAAGGTATGTCCGGGCTTGCGGATAATCTTCCTTGAACGCCTTTAAAAAGTGCAGGTCTTTCGGAAAGACCTTTGTAGAATTCTTTACTTCGATAGCAAAAAAGCCAGCAGAAGGTCTTCTAAAACCTGAACAAAGTTGGCAACGGTTTTTCTTTCGACCTGACATTCACGAGCCACATTTGCCAGATTCAAGACCGAACCATGTGAAAAACTTATGGCCTCGAGAATCCGGCATCAAGGAATATCCCGTGCGGTAGACGGTTCATCGTCGGGGGTCTGTCGCTACTTGGCAGGCCCCTTGTTAATTCACATTCAGAATCAACTTTTCAAAGAACGCCATCTGACAAATCAGGAGGTGCAGCACTGGTAAAATTCTCTGAGAAAATACCGGGACAACTCAGTGAAAATCAACACGGAAGTTTCCTCGATTCATGAAAAAGGAACTTCCTATCAAGAACAATCAGCCGAATTTTTCTCGTGAACTTTTTAAAGGTTTCCGCCACTAAACATTTGGAATCGGAAAAATAAAGGAGGAAACCAATGAAGCATCCCTGTTTTGCTCTGTTATTGTTTTTGTTCATTCTCCCGTTGACCCGCATTGAAGGAGTCGAAGCACGTTCGGCCGACATCCCCGCCACGACATCCATCGACCTGGGCGGCGGAGTGAAAATCAGCTTTGCCAAGATTCCGACCGGGTCTTTCATGATGGGAAGCCCTTCGGGAGAGAGGGGGCGCGAGCCGGACGAAGGACCTCAGCATCAGGTGACGATTTCGGGTTTTCAGATGCAGACGAGCGAAGTCACGGAGGAGCAATATCGCGCCGTCATGGGAGTGAATCCCTCCCATTTCCAACACGCGGTCAGTCAGAAACAGCCTGTCAACATGATTTCCTGGTGGGATGCAATACGGTTTTGCAATACGCTGAGTGAAACCCAGGGACTGACCGCCTGCTATCAAAATGCATCTAACCGGACACTCATTGTCGACAGCGACTGGATAAGCTGCAACTGGACCTCCAACGGTTTTCGGCTACCGACCGAAGCCGAATGGGAATACGCTTGTCGGGGCGGAGCGGATGCCTCTTATGATTGGGGGAACTCCAACGATGAAGATTCCTTCATATATCGGGCCAACAGCGAAGTGAGCTACGTCATGAAGTACCAGGCGGAAGATCTGAAACCGGATATAGCCGGACATGGGCCCTGGAACGTTGGCGCAAAACGGGCAAATGGCTTCGGTTTATACGATATGCTCGGGAATGTCTGGGAATGGTGCTGGGATTGGTATGGATCATATTCTTCTGCTTCCCAGAACGATCCCCGTGGTCCGGTGGATGGCGTTCACCGGGTCTTCCGGGGAGGTAGCTTTTTCTGTCCTCGGGAAACCTGCCGCCCGGCGCGTCGAAATGGTCCGGGTTGCTCACTCTCGGGGAAGTGGTATGCCATGGGATTCCGCCTCGCCAGATCGGGATATTGACCAAGCGGTATTCATTACGAAACAACTGACAACGGAAAAAAAGAGAAAGTTCATGAAACAGCTCTTATTGACAATACTGCTAATCGTGTCAGAGGTCTCACTGGTGCATTCCCAGGATACCCAGATGATGATCGGACTGTGCCTTTGAAAAGACACCAGGAGGCCGTGGCGTCTTTCGAGACGTATTCAAAAATTTCACGTCATACCAAGGCGATCAGTTTACTATTACTACGGTCGTTCTCTGAAACAAGCCAGCGAGCTCAAGAAGGCAAAGGCAGTGTTCGAGCAGGTGATCGCGGACCATTTCTCGCGCGGGTGGGCCATCAGGTCTTCCCGGGAATCGTTGAAAGAACTGATAAGGAAATGACGGCACTCCAATCCGGGTATATCCGAGGGTTTGTCCTGAAATGTTCTGATCATTCAGCTTCTCATAGGAGGAAAAAATGAAAAGGTTGATTCTTACCATTCTGTTGTTCGGAGCCTCAGTTGCACTCGGGATGGCGGAGGATGCCCAATCCCTCAAGGAAGATGCCAATGAGCTCTATGCCCGGAAGAAATATGCCGAGGCTCTTGAGGTGTATCAAAAAGTGGTTTCGACCTTCCCCGATGCTCCGGAGGCCTCCATAGCCCAATTGATGGTGGGCATCAACTTCGACCTGCTGGCCGCCGAAAAAAAGGATCCCGCCCTTCTGGAAAAGTCCAGGGAGGCTTTCGAGAAGTTGATCCAACGCTATCCCGAGAGCCCTGAACTGGAATCGGCATATCTGTATCTGGGGCAGGCCTACGGAGGATTCACCGCCCCCCTGAAGCTCAAGGATGCCGACGACGCCAAAGCCGTGGAACTGTTGACTATGGCGGTCCGCCGGATCGAGCGGAAACGCTGGATTTGCGCTCAGGCCAAGGGAAGGATCGCGCAGATCCTCGAACGCCAAGGAAAGAAGGAAAAAGCCGTCGAGATTTACGAGGAGATTGTCAGATCCTATCCCGATACGCCCTGGGGAAAAGAACTCATTGCCACCATCCGTCCATCGATGACTGTCGCAACGGGGTCCTCGCCCGGGTCCGATTTTCCCCCAGCCTCTCATTCCGCCAGAGTCGACGACCCTCAGGATCTGCATGAATCGGCCTTTTCACTGTTCCGACAAAAGAAATTCGACCAGGCCATACCTCTCTTCCAGCGGGTTATCGAAATGCTGCCCAACTCCAGGTTGGCTCAGGATTCTCAAATGATGATCGGCATCGCCTGCGACGGGATGAAACGACCAGACCGGGCCATCCAGGCCTACGAGAAATTTCTTCGAGACGGCGTCTCTTTACATCTTCGGTTTGAAGTCGTCGTGCAGCTTTTACATCCGAATATAGTGACGTCGTTTTGTCATTGTGCATTGTATGTGATAACTTGAGGTGAAAAGCAAATAACTGGCACACCCGGAGATGTCTATGAATCGGTTAAATGTTGCTATCATATTCTCGATTGCGATGGGAGTAGGCTCTCTATATGCTGACTTTGCTCCGGAAAACATCGGTTTAAAGGCGCTCGAAATTGAGTCACAGATCGAAAATAGCGAAGTCGCAAAACCTGTACTCGCTCGATTTGTCCGCGAGATAAAAGAAGAAATTCAAACCCTGAAAAATTTTCCTAAGCCCGGTACACGGCATTACGCTAGAGCCGTCCTGGAGTTAATCAATGATTACCTGATTCGGCACAACTTCGTGTATGGCGAACATCGGGGGTTTTACGCAATATTCGAGTCACGGAAACTTTCCCCGGCTGACATCGATAATCTTAAATCGAAAGATATTGAGAAGATGACGTTTACTAACGTCGCGGATGAACCATTTTTTCACAAGGCACTTGGTATTGGACGAAAAGGCAAGCTGCACGCGCTGGTGCATTCAGATGAATTGTTCCATTTTGCCAGTTGCCATACGTTATCTTTAGTATACTTATCAGTAGCTGAGGAACTTTCGCTGAATCTTTTGCCGGTATATGCACCAGGACATATTTTTGTGCGTTGGGTGCCCCCCGTGGATGAAAGAAACCAATTATATCTTAACTGGGAGATAACCTCGGGAAGAACCATGCCAGACTCTGATTACATCAGGGACCTCGGCATAAAGACGGAGGCGGTGAAGACCGGGGTATATCTGACAGCTCAGCCAATGAAAAGCGTCTTGAGTGACGTATATGCCTCGGTAGGATGCGAATTGGGAACGCGGAAAAATTGGGCAAAAGCAATATCTAACCTTGAGAAGGCTGAAAAAATTAACCCGGATTCTTGGATTGCCTATGGCTTTTTTGGAGATACCTACCTCGCCATGGGACAGCCGGAAAAGGCGATAAGTTTTTATAATCTTGCGCTTAAAAAAAATCCCGATCTTGATTGGGTTTATCTCGAAAGAGGAAGAGCATACTTGGAGGCAAACAAGCCGGAGGTTGCGATAGCGGATCTGAGGAGAGCCGCGGATATCAAACCACTGGATCCCAAGCCGGCAGGGCTTTTGGCCAAGGCCTATCTCAAGAGCAACAATTGCAAACAGGCGTCATTCTGGATAAAGAAAGCAATTAAAGCGGAATCTGATAAGGAATCACTGAAGGAATTTCGAGCACTCGAAAAACTTATTGGAAGCTGAAGTGGATGGCGGACATGTATTCCCAATGGGACCCTCAACGATTATATAAAAATAATGAGCTGCTTTGCGTTACAAGAATATGACGTCGGTGATTTCGCGACGAACTGTGTGAACCTGCCAGGATGTCAACCAATTTATGCTAGGGTGCTGAAATCGGAGATACATCTAGGAAAGCATATTTATTATCGCAATACAATGGTGATGCAACTGCTTCTGCAAAAGCTCTCTGCGAAGATACGGATGATTCAATCCTCCAATCCAGCTCACTGCTGAATTGGTGATTTAGCCAGACAACAGCCTTTATCCTAGGAAATTTTGCTGTTATTGTCGAGCTTAGAGTCTTTGAAATCCAGACAGATTTTTTTCCGCCCGCTTCCATTGAGGAAAACTCAGCTATCATGATCGGTTTTCCTGACAATCTCACCATTTCATGATAAGCATCACCAAAAACTTCTTCAAACGACTGCCATCCCTTGAATCTTGTATCATTGTATCCATCAATACCCAGCCAATCAACGTAATCATCGCCGGGATATAGCTCACTCAATTTTTTATGCTTGCTATTTTTTCGACTAGGACACCACACCCAAGTAACGTTTGTTACTTGATTGCGCTTGAATAGATCATGAACATGATGCCATGCCTTGACATATTCAGTAGATACATTTCCATTAACCCCTTCTGCCCATGGATACCAGTTGCCGTTCATTTCATGAGCGAATCTCAAAAACAGCGGATGTTTCCATGCCTTTATAGCAGAAGCATATTTGATGATGTAACCATCATATTTTCCATCAATTATATTTTTCAATGCATATTCAGGTTCATTCTCTTTCTCATGAAGAGCACGTGGTGCCCAGGTTAAAAGTGGTATAGATCCATGTGAGCGAATAGCATTCATCGCAGTGACATTGAATTGATTCTTGCCGTGATTTGCTCCCCAAGCTTGAAACACATGAATTATCGCTACCCTTTTACCAGCATCCCTTTCAAATGTTTCGACACCTGATAAATCGTCAAGATTTTTATTTTTATCATTATCGAATACGCCAAGGTAGATTTTATCAGCTGAAAAAGCCTGAATAGAAAGGACTGCCAAGAATATAGCTGCGCATATGGTAATCCTAGAGATATCCAACATGTACTATTGCCTCCATTTGCCAAGAATCCTAGCTTACATTCCTTATCTCCCTGGAAAATGGTTCCCATGGAGATAAGGAATTATTGAACCCGAGCGGTTTACTTGCCCACTTCCTTTGAAGTGCCGCTCCCTTTTTCCTTTTCATCCTTGGCTTTATCTTCCGCCTGGGCTTTTTCATCCAGCTTTTCAACGGCCACGACTTTGCCGTCAACCGCGTTCACGAGAACTTCATTGAGAATCTTCCCATCCCGAATGCCGAACGTGAAAACCAAAGCACCTTTTTCTTTCTCCAATTCAATGCTTTCCAGGGTTCCCGAGGCATTTTTGACGGCAATCTCCTGTGCCTTTTCCACGGAAATTTTCGCTTCTTTCAACAAATCCGCGGGAATCTCCGTTTTCACTTTTGGGGTCACCGGCTCGGCCGCCTGTCCGATGGCTACCATCCCAAAAACCAGGGCGGTCACTGTCAGAACAATCAACTTCCACATTCGCTTCATGGTGTCTCCTTAAAATTGTAAAATACTGCTTCCCGCAGGCAACCACTCGTGTTGCGAATAATACTCTCATGGCAATTCATTGGCAATGAACTTCTCTGAAGTTTCAGGATTTGGATAGGAACCTGGAAAACACGACGATCAAATATGGCGACTGTGGTCATGGGCTTTATCGAAGATTCGGGGTGGTGTGGAGGCTCTCGAACCGCTCTTTTACACGCTGAATCGCCTGGATGCGTGCAGGGGTGACGACGGTGTGCTCAAGATCCCGAAGAACGTTTGTTCCGCAGTGGATCTCTCCCATGCTCGTATGATATGCGGAATCGTCGATGAAATGGATTTTGTTGCCCTGAGCGCGAAACCTGGCTTCGATGATACGGTCGAATGGAGGAAAATGGCAGGCCGGAACCAGAAGATGGGTTCCAAGGACTGTCAAATTCACGACGCCGGGAAGAAAAGCACAGCATCCCGATGGTCTGGGGCCATTGCGGCCTTCATACAGGGCTGGCCAGGACACTTCCCCGAATTCACGATTTTCATCATTGGTTACTTTTCGGATGAAGTTTTTCAAGTCTCCGGCATTCTTTTCGACTATTTCGCCGATCTTTCGATTCATTTTGATGAAATCGTCTTCCGGGGTGCCTGTAGATGCCTCGGGATTATCACGCTGAGCGGAAAGAACCGCCTTCACGCGCTTCAGGAAAGCGGCGTCGTTGCCGAGATTCGCGAAATCCGCGTCGGTTGCGGCCTCTACAAGATCCAGGGCATATGCCGGATCGGCTTTTACTATGCTGTATCCACCGGATACATGCGAGGTTGGAATGAAACTCATGCTCTCATCGATGTGTCCTACCGTCAGCCACGAAGTATCCGGATTGAACATGCGTCCCGCGTATCCCATTTTTTCGAAAAAACTCTTGCATTCCGGAGTGATCGTATTACCTGAAACCATGACATTGTCGAAAGGCGTCACTTCGATATTTCCGCCGTAGTCACCGTGGGCTTCCGCGTCAGAGGGATTCAAAGCGTAAACTAATCCCCAGAGATCAGCCAGGGCACGAGGAAGACCGGCAAGACCGCGCCCGCGATTTGTGTCGAAGACGGCGGGAACAAGTGTGTCGCTTCCTGAGGTGCGGGCGGCGCAGAGCTCCATGCAATCTTGTGCCCATATGTCATCTGAAGAGTATTTCGGATTCACTTCAACATATTTATCAGCGTCTTCCGCGGATATTCCAAGGCTGGAAATCGGATTCCCACCGGAGGGGATGATATGCAGTTTCAGACGATTCGCGGATGACAGGTTTTCTTCAACATTAATTTGTTTAATGATCGTAAAGAGATTTTTGACGAACGAAGTGGTACCTGAAGTCATGACAACAACGATCTTTTTCGGGACATGGTTATTGTCGATAAGTCTGATTGATGTGGCTTCAGCCCGCGTTGCTGCATTAACCTGGCTTACAAAAGGCATGATGGTCAATAGTAAAGCACAACAACCTGTCCGAATGATTCTACAGTAATTCATTATGGAACCGTCCTTTCCTTCACCGTTCTGACACACGCCCATTTCGGGCGAACTATTATATTGTTATGCTATCATGAATCAGGTTAACCGACCACAGGCATCAGAGACTTGGAGGCAAGCGCATGAAAACTGAAAATATCCGACTTCTTCTTATCACTAAAATTCCTCTTGAAGTGGCTGCCTGTCGGGATATCATTCAGGCATTGCGTGACGCATTTGCCGATTCCAGACTCGACGATGTGTTTACTATTCTGCGCGCATCATACATGAGTGTCACTGATCTGGAAAAGCGCAGCGGATACTATCTTGATCTCGTGAAAACGCTTGTTGATCTTTTACCGGGAAAGCCACAGGTTGCTTCCGGCCAGCCCGGGTTATACATTGGCTTTATAGCCGAAGACCTGATTGAGTGTTCGAATCCGAAACTGGTTCCCGCCGGACATCTGCTTCAGACAGCTCAGCGTTCCGCGGGGAATCCCACGCCGATTGTCAGTGGTGATTTTGAAATGCCTTCCCTCGGCGCCTTGCCTTTCCCGCCGGAGTCGGTGGCCAACAACCCGGGGCACCTGATTGAGCTGCTCCTGGCACAGGAGGCAGTCTGGAAAGAACCCTCCTTTAAACCTGTGCGCGAGCGATTGTCCAGGAGTCCTGTTGAAGTAGGCCCTCGCGACCGTGCTTCCGCGCTTGTTTCCATCGGAACGCATCTGGAGAAAACTCCGCAGCCCGACTGGGCTCAAGCCTGTTATTATGCCGCTGGTGCGATAGACCCTTCGTTTGATCTGCCATGGGCATTCCTTGCGCATTTCGCCTCTGATTCTCAGAAGGGGCTTGTATTCGCGCAACAGGCGATTCGGGCTAATTCCAAAAGTAAGGTGGGTTTGACCAACCGGGGAGTCATCTGGACAAGGCTTGGAAAATATTCATTGGCTCTGCGGGATTTTGCCGCAGTGGCCAGATTCGAGTCGGGTGACCCCAAAATTTTGCTCATGACCGCTCATGCCGCCGCGGATAGTGGACATCTCGCCCGGGCCGCGGCTTTATATCTGCTTACGGCAAGAACATTTCCCATTCTCCCGGAGCCATGGCACGGCCTTGCCCGTCTATTTATGATAGCCGGTCTGCCCGAAAACGCCCGCTTATATCAGGAACAGTGTCGAAGTCTCATGCATGGAAATGTTCCCCGGGAATTGCGACTCTGCGGTTGCTTACGCTTGACCGGCCCGGATGCGGCGATTGTCGTTTCGCTCGATGGCGTCGATGTCGATTTGGATATGCCCCGTTCGATCAGTATGGATGTTACTCCCGGCCAGCACATTGTTGTCTGGAAGGGAGGGGTTGAAGTCAGTAAGTTCATGGTTGATGAAGGGGAGGGAATTCATCTTGCCTGGACCGCATCGGGCAGTGAAGTGAATATCCGCAGTTTCATTCCTGAACCCGGATTTTTTGCCGATCCCGCCGTTCCTGATGCAAGACCACGTTCCGCGCGTGATATTTTGGCGCCATGGATGGTGGAAACACTCGACAGACTGCCTGCTCCGGGTGAGCTGCGCTCACTTCTTGGCGATGTCGAGCCGCCGGTTTCGCCGTTTGCGGGTGAAGGCCGGCTGACCATGGAAGGCGTATTCTCAATTCTGCTCGAGGAAATCCTCGCCGATGGAGTCTTTGATCGTGCCGAGAGCGAGTTGCTGCGCGCCGTCCGTGATCGTCTGATGATCGAGAATAGCGTGTATTCAGTATTGATGGAAGAAGCACGTATCAAAGCCGAGATGCGCACGCGTTCCGGCACAGGACAAAAAAATTCCGCCGGTTCGCTGGAACCTCTTTCCCTCTATCGCCGACTCGTCGCGAAAGCTCTCGAGGACGGGCGCATAGAACCCGCGGAACGCGGGCTTCTGGAAGCCGTCGCCGAAGCTCTGTTGCTTAGCCCCGACGAACTTGCTGCTATCGAACATTCGTTTAAATAGTCAAATGTACGATTAACAGATAAGCCTGAATATTCATGGCTCTTTACGCCAAGCGAAATTCCTCACGTTCGTTCGGAATAACAAACAATGCTGTCATTGCGACCGAAGGGAGAAATCTCAACGAATCGGTTTGCATCCTTTGTTAGTCATGGTCAAATGTGTCAGAAGTGTCAGAAATTAGTGGGATCAAGATTGACGGGCTTTACCCATCTCGTATCCGAGCCTGCTCCGGCCGCCTCTTCCCTGATCGTGATCAGGATATCCTGGACATGCGTTTGTGGAAGATTGGCATAGCCCTCGGGTTTGACTTCTGCCGCTATTTTTATATTAACTGACCCAGAGGCTGCTTCTCTGTAAATTGCGATTCCACCTGACAGGCCCTGGTAATTCTGAGCGAGATGGCTGGTCAGAACCCTTTCGCCGACATTGTCTTTGCGCGTCAATTTAGAACCCGTCCAGGAGTATGCAATCGGTACTTTTTTTGATGTCAAAGCCCCGTCTTTTTGTGAAATATCCATCGTCATAGTGTTTCCAGCAGTGGTGAATGTAGTGGCCCGGGCCATCGAAATATCTCTTTCGAGCTGTTTCAGACATATCTCGACTTCATCCTTGGCAATTCCGCGGGCTGTTGTGAGGGACCTTGTATAACTTACTCTGCTCCAGATGCCGTAAAGAGCACCGCACATGATTGACATCAGGAAAGCCGCTACAAGAACCTCACCGAGCGTGACACCTGATTTTCTGCGTATTTGTTTCATTTCTGGGATATTTGAATGAAAGTTAAAGTCTCTTTTTTCTCGAGGCCCTTGTTGTTTTTCCAGGTCACTGTACCGGTGAACTGGGCAACCTTTTTAGCGACATCAGTGAAACTGGCGACTACAGCCAAGTCGAAGTTCTGAAACTCTTTTTGTATTTTCAGGACTTTGTCGAGCGTCAGCGGATAAGGCTGGGCCAGTGGGTTGCTTACTATAGAAGTCACCTCATCGAAAGTTCGCGCCATAATTTCCTGGCGGAGTGACTTCAGGACGTCTTTCGCCATGGCAATTTTGGTTGTCTCGATTTCCGAGGAGGTCTGGGCTGTCAGACTTTTGTATATCGGAATGATCGCCAATAACAAAATAAAACCGGCGACAACGACTTCAAGAATCGAAATGCCGGCCTTGTTATTAACGTTTTTCATATTCAAAGCGCGCCCATTGTTTTCCAAGAGCGACATAATACCTCAAAGGTTCATATTTTCCAACATCTCTTATCATGGAAAGAAGAGTATTTCTGCAGGCGGGGCCGTTATAAAAGACAATGACGCTGTTCATCAGAGCCCGGTCAAAGTGATTTATTACGAGGTTTCCATCGATAGTCAGTTTGCTTCCGCCGGTATTTTGAAGAGTGTAATTGGAATAGCACGCTGCCTCGATTCTTTTCGCTTCTTTGCCAGCTGTGATTCCGCCATTGAGAATGCTTCCACCGCGTGCAATCAGACCAAAAACCGTATCAGTGTTGGCCTTTCTGACGATATCTCCCTCTGTTGTGATATTTTGACTGGCGATTATGAGACCGCGCCCGTATATCGTCATTGCCGGGAGGGTCACGCTTCCCTTGATGAAGAAAACCCCATCGCATTGGAAATCGCCGGCCCCGCCATGATTGGGCATATCGGCGAGAAAATCTGACTCGTTGGCGTAATAATATGTCGCTTTTTTTGCATACTGCAATGGACTGTAAAGATTGGCTGGCATGCTTTCCGGCCTGTTTACCGGATCCCAGGCGGTGGCGGGGGGAGTCGTCGAATCCCAGGCTGGGAAATCGTGGACTCCGAATGGAAGGTCGGATTTAACCGTATGAATACAGGTAATATCTGACACATCGGCTTTGGCCTTGTCGATTTTTGTTACATCTATCGTAAATGGAGGAATTCCAAGTTTGGGGCGGATTGCTTTGGCAATTTCGACTGCATCGATGATGGGTTCGACTTGTATAACCATGGAACTGTAGTTCATCAGAATATTTCCTTCCAGGCGAAGAGAAAGGGGATATTCCGCGGCGAAATCTCCAAAGAACAGCATTGGTGAATCAAGCTTCGGATGGTTTTTCAAAATATCGAACATTGCCAGGAAACCTTTAGGATTTGTGTAGCCAACGGGAAAAGGGATGTAAGGAAGTGTCCATGCGTTACTTGTAAGCGGACTTTTCCAGTTGAAGCGAGGGTCAACAACACCATATACGTCGTTTGGCGCAGTACCCTTCTTGTTCACGAAAAACACATTGTACATAGTCGATTTAAGTTCTTCAAGAGTGCCGGAAAATACGTTGATATTGCTGGGGTTTGTACCGTTCAGACGAAGCATTCCAGGGAGATGTGTTTTATTGCTCACTGTACCGGAAGAAGAAAATGCATCCTTGAGCATGGCGTATGAAATACTTGCTGTAGTCGGATCTTTCGGAAATGGATGAACGGTGTTCGTGGCCATCGTTATGCCGGTACTGGTGGGACTGAACTGGTAGACGTCATTTTCGGTAGCAGCTGCATCGGCGGTGTTTTCATAGGGCCATTTGCTGTTGGCGACGAAGAAAACATATTCCGGAGCGATCGGCTGGATATCTGAAACCTTGAAATCTCTTTCCGCCGAAAGAATTTTCTTTATGGTTTCTCCTCCGAGATGCGGTTGATAAAAAACCGTGGCGGTTAATTTTATTAGCCCGGTTTTTTCAACGATCATTTCCGGAGCTATTCCGGTAGATGGGATATTGGTCTTTATTCTGGCGGGAAGATTGGCGAAGGCATTAGAAATGAAGGGGACGATTCGCGAGGAAGACCAGATGAACTGTTTCCAGGTATTGGGTGCGGCAACGACTGTTTCCGCGAAGTCCTGCGCATAGAATTTTTTTGGTGGAGTGCTTGGATTAGTATCGCCATCCAGAAATTTCTTTAGAAACTGATCGTAAATATTGAACTCGAATTTTCCCACTTCAAAACCGAAGAGTGGAATCGTTGCGACGATTCTCAAATGATCGGACGGCTGGCCATCGAGAATATCGAGTGTGATATCGATCGGGAGATTCGGGAAGAAAGGGACATCAATCATCATGGTGTGACTGTCGGTCAATGAAGGCCAGTTTGGAAGGCGAAGGTTGAGTTTATAATCGCTGATGAGTTGTGTAGAAACAGTATTGCAGTTGGAATCGACGTTACTCAGGCCGTCCAGGAATTTTGCGGGGTCACCCGAGACCGGTAGAGATTGTTTATTGATTCCTACGACATGATATAGTTGGTGGAAACCGCCGTCCTTGGCTGCGAAAGCCGATGCCGACGATATGCGTGAATCCAGCCATACGGTCAGACTTCCGGGAACCGTATCGATTAGACTTTGAAGCGGAGCGAGGTCGCCGGTGGCTCCTCCCTTGGTGTTGACGACTTGCGTAGTCGCTTGAAAAGAAGGATTGTCGGCGTCTATGGGGATATCCGTGCCATTGGGTGCGGAAAGTTCAGACCCGTTGTTGCTGAGTTTTCCAGGGGAACGCAGGATCTCACCCCACTCTTTCAAAGGGGTAGAGAGGTTTGCCGGGTCCGGGTTCATTTGTTCTCTTACGATGAGAAGTTTCAGATCAATAGCGGCTTCGGCTACGGCTTCGGCATTTTGTTCAGAGGTCATGAACTTAGTGGACCAACGTCTGGCAATGCTTGTTCTTGAATACATGAAAACAACGATTACAAGTACCGACAGGATTCCGAGGGCTATCAGGTAAGCTGAACCACGTCTGGATTTGCGGTTACTCATCCCAGAAGCTCTCTTTCTACGCGTTTGATTCTGATTTTCACTTCTTTCAGAGCCTGTTCTTTGGTGAATTCGTTCAGTCCGACGTAATCAATCAGATACTTTGCGAGTTTATCCTGCATTTCCGGGCTGTTTCGGGCCTTGAAGTAGATTTCTTTTTCAGTGATTTCGGTGAGAAAAGCTTTGGATTTAGGTTGGTCAAAACAGGTGAAATCGTTTTCAGCAATGAGTTTTCCCATTGCCTTGGCAAACATGAAATACTCCTCACTGTTTTTCTGAGTTTTTGCGATACCCATTAAGAACATGTATGAAGAATATTTTATTGATGGTGTTGAATTCGGGTCGTCGAGGGCTTTCTGGAACTCTTCTTTGGCTTTTGAAATATCCCCCTGTTTATAGTACAGATTTCCGGCCTGGATGAAAGGGTTGTTTCTAAGGCGGTACACTTCTTTTGTATAACTGGAGACGCTGTCATCTTTCAGATATTTGTCCAGCCATATTTTTCCCTGCTCTACCATTTTTTTCTGATGGGTGGCGGCGGCCTCGCGGGCCTCAGTGATCTCACGGACAAGTTCGGGAGAAACTCCTCCGCCTGATGTGGCAGCCGGAGGCGCCGGTCTGGCTATAACGTTAGAAGGACGCGGTTTGACAGCTGTAACTGGTTCCCGATAGGGTGTTGTCTTTACGGTTTCGACAGGTGGTTTATGTTTTCCTTTTGAAAATATGGTTAGAAAAACAAGGGCGATCAAACCCCCGAAAAGCATGCCGCCGATGAATATCAGCTTTTTTTTATCCATACATCACCGACGCAAACAGAAAAACAGTTTTGCGCCAACCCTCTTCAATGATACGAAACGAAACATGCGGGCGTTTCAGTAATACTAAAAGATTTTGCCTCAGACTTCAACAGAAGAATAAATAGAAAGCCCCCCAGGCGAACCTGGGGGGCTAGGTCTTCAGAACGGGAGCTTACTGACCGGCTTTGGCCTTGAGTGTTTCATACTCACCCTTGGCTTTGTTCATTTCAACACCGACCTTGGCGGCGTCATCCTGACGTCCCTGAGTCATCATTTCGCCATACAGCTTATAGAGTTCCTGGTACTTGGCGAAGGCGAGCTGAACTTCGGAAGAATATGTTCCGGTGGTTTCAGAATTCCCGGCGATGGTGACGACCGGAGCAGCGCTCTGGGTTCCGGCGGCTGGGATCTCGCTACCGGCTACATTGCCGATGGTGACGGGACCGACATCAGCACCGAGAGGATTGGTGCCGACGGGCATCGTTCCGGGGTTGTTGCTTGCCACAGGGGTGGTGCCTTTGCCGAAGAGTCCGGCGATCTTGTGAGCAGCCCAGTTACCGAGGTAACCGCCGACCATACCGCCAACGATTGATCCGACGGGACCCAGGCTTGCGCCGAGGACCATGCCGATTGTCGAACCGATAGCCTGACCACCAACTCCGATCCAGTCAACCTTCTTGAAGGCATCCTTGATGGAGAACTTGCCGTTCTTGAGGTCGCCGGCAAGATAAGCACCGACTGAACTGCCGGCTACGGAACCGAATACGGGGGCGAGAGCGGCGAGAGCGCCACCGACGACCGGGATAGCGGTGAGGAAGGGGACGAAGAAGGAGCCGCCCGCAGCACCTACTACGGAACCGGCTACGCCACCGGCGAACTCAGCCGAGCAAACGGTCTTGAGAGCCTTCTTAATGGAGGGCTTTTCACCATTCATGATCGCGGTCGCCAGATCGACGCCGACTGTGATTCCAGCGGTCATGAGGATGTTCTTCGGAGCCAAACCGGATTTGAAGTTATTCTTTACATTTTGCAGACCTTCATTGGTCATGCCCTTGCCAGCCGTATAACCGGAATGGAATTTCTCAGAGGTTACCTGCTTGATGCCGGGCTTTGCGGGAGTCTGACCCGACTGTTCGGCCTGTCCGACCTGACCAGCCTGTCCGACCTGACCGGGCTGTTCCTGGGTGTTCTGAGAAACCTGACCAGTCTGGCCGGGCTTCGGAGTCTGACCCTGCTGTCCAGTCTGACCGGGCTGTTCCTGCTGAGCCTGACCAGTCTGACCCTGCTGTTCGCTCTGACCATTCTGGCCGGGCTTCGGGTTCTGACCCTGCTGACCAGTCGGCTCTTCAGTAGAGCCAGTGGGCTTGGCAGCGGGTGGATTCTTGTGGAAGATCTTCGCGACTCTATCCTTGGCGGCGCTCAACAGGTCGCCGATCTTGGAACCAGCGGTCTTAACGCCACTACCAACAGCGCTGATGCCGGATTTGGCGCCTTCAACGGTCTTTGTACCGAAGGCCTGACCATTGTCTTTGCCGGCGGTGAAGTTGTCTTTCATCGCCGTGCCGTAGTTATTGATCTCGTCTTTGATCCAGGAGCCGGACTTCGCAGCGCCTGCAGCAGCGGCGGCTGGAGCAGCTGCACTCGGAGCAGCGGCAGCAGCAGTCTGAGCGGCGTTGCTGACGGGGGCGTCAGCCAACTTCGGTGCGCTTGGAGCTGCAGCGACATTCATGTCGGCATCGATAGAAGTTGGAACCGCAGCCTTCTCGATGGGGTTGTTGCCAACCGGTGCCGGAGTCGCGGGATTGTTGGCCACTGCACCAACGCCGACCGGACCTGCTGTTTCAGCTGGGACGGCCGGAGCTGCCGGAGCGGCTGGAGCCGGATTGGCGGAAACGAACTTGCCGGTGACCGGATCGCGAGGATGAGCTGCGGGATCCCAGTTGGAGGTCTTGGCGGGCGCCGATGGCTCACTGACAGTGCCGGCGTTCCCCGAGGTCTGAGCGGGAACTGCAGGTTTTGCAGAGGGTTCACTGACGGTGCCGGTGTTCTCGCCCGAGGTCGGAGCAGGAACCGGAGGCTTCACGCCAACGAGCTCGTAATACGAAGTCGCCGTAAGAGCAACGGGCTGACCGTTCACATAACGAACATTGTAATCGACCCCATTAGCCTTTATCCATGTGCCGGGGGTCACGTTGATAACCTGACCGTTGACATTGACCTTGATTGCTTCGAAGGACTGACTCGCCGCCATCAGAGGCCCTTCGCAGACGAAGCTGGCAATCAGGATGATGCACAGAAGCTTGCTCAGTAACCGTAGTTTCCTGATATTCATACGATACTCCTCATAAATGATTCCCGATGTTTGAGGTGGATACTTACCCGAAACCCCATTAACAACCTCCCTTTCCATATACCCGAAATAAACCTGATGATTTGAAAACCTTGGATTGAAGCCTTACCCGAGACTTCAATCACAACCTACCCGGATGTACCCCTACATCCTGCTAACAATTATACCAAACTCACGGAAAACCGCAATCGGTCAATCGATTTATTTTCACTAAATCTCTTCTTTTTCCTGCAAGACTCATTCTAGCCTATAGTATGGAAAACATCAACGAAACCACACATTGTAAACAAATTCATTGAAAAAAACGACGCAAAAGACTAGACTGTTACAAGAGTTTATCGTGTGTGCATAAGGAGAAATACTGGAATGATTATGAAACGAAGTCTCATCAGCACGATAATCGGTGGTCTGATCCTCACAGTATTCGGCGTTGGAAATAATGCTGACACAGCGTTCGGTTTCGATCGTTGTTCCGTGGCGGCGCCGGTTGTTGCACGCTCAAAAGAAAACATCGCATCTCCTTCGATCGAGGCCCGACGTGGACTCGCCGGTCTGGTCGGCCCGACGCGGCATGTCACCTACGCGCGGTTTTCCCCAGACGGGAAGACGCTTGAAAGTCTTGCCGGACAGCTTGCCAGTCCGGTGAAAACCACCGACAGACGTGTAGTGGCCTTGAAATTCATGCGTGACAATGCGACCCTGTTCGGACTCTCAGATACATTCAGCGGAAGCGATTTACGCCTTTCAGAATCACGTTCCCTCGAAAACTCAGCTCATTTTATTTTTCAGCCCATGGCTGCCGGATTACCCGTATTCGATGCGCGCATCGATGTTCACGTCGGCCGTTCCGGCGTCGTGGAACTTGTCGGAAACACTTTTCCGGGATTAGTTGACGCCGCAGGCAGTTTCACGATTTCTGAGGCCGATGCACAGGCAGTTGCTTTGCGACGCGTCGGGGTCACGAAAGCGGACTCCGATATTAATTGCGATTCCGGGATTTTCGTAACTGAAAAGAGACATGGAGTTCCAGCCAGACGAGTGTGCTTTGCCTGCCAAACCCCCCCGGGAGATTGGGAAGTAACCGTCGATGGCAGCAACGGTACAATTCTGGAACTGCGCAACCGCGCCATGTTCCTCGATACGGCAAGTTTTTCCGGCCAGGTTTATCTGCATCATCCTCTTTCATCGCCTTTGACTATCGAGCCACT
Organism: Candidatus Rifleibacteriota bacterium; assembly: GCA_015233155.1. Taxonomy (GTDB): domain Bacteria; phylum Muiribacteriota; class Ozemobacteria; order Ozemobacterales; family Ozemobacteraceae; genus JADFYG01. Next base: position 9,888 of record JADFYG010000010.1, on the reverse strand, counting down.
CGCCGATTTGAACACAGGCAATCTGGGCAGCGGAACATCGTGTTCAGTCGAAAATCAGGGGCATATGGGCGCATGGCCGACGAAAGGCGTTTTCCTGTTTGACCCGAGCAACACTCATTTTGATGAGGTGAACGCTTATTTTCACATTTCGCGTATGCATGATTGGTATGCGACAATGGGCTTCGATCGCCCACAAATAGGAGTGCTGGTTCATGCAGGGTATGATCTCGATAATGCCTACTATACTTCCTACGCGAACGCGATTTACATAGGTGACGGTGGTGATCGCTTCTATCCTCTGGCCCGTGAAGAATCAGTCATGTATCATGAATATGCCCACGCCGTAGTTGACAAGATCGTTCCGTTGCGCGGCAACGAGGGCGATGCAATGAACGAGGGTCAGGCCGATTATTTTGCCTGTTCTTTTTCAGGTGAACCCCGCATCGGAGAATATGTCGCATCGAAGATGAACCGTCCATATCTTCGAACGGTGGAGAACAAGACGCATTATCCTGAAGATATCAAACATGAGCCGCATGATGATGGCCAAATCTGGAGCGCCACCCTCTGGGACCTGAGAAATAAAATAGGCGCTTCAGTCAGTGATCTGATTATTTTCAAGAGTTATTTTGTCATGAAGGCTGAGCCGAATTTTGTCGACGGACTTCTTGCTATGCTCCAGGTCGATAAAGACAACTTTGGCGGCGTTTACCATAATGCCATCGTTGAAGTGTTCCAAAACAGAGGCATCACATTTTCAGGGCCAAATGCGTTTTCTGGTAGTGAGATCGAAGCAATGGTGCAATTCGATCGTCTTCACGAATCGATTCCCATCTCCGATAAATGAGGCATTCAAACAGATGATTAAATCACGGACCGGTTCCACTGCATTTGCTGAGATCATCGACGAAAACAAGATTCAGCGTTTGCTTGCCGTTTCACAAACCTTTGACGCTGCGCGATTCGATGAGATTCTTGCCCGTGCTCTTCAACTCAAAGGAGTTACCCTCGAAGATGCAGCGTTTTTACTTGCCCTTTCAGATCGCGATGCTATCGAGCGTCTCACGAAAACCGCCGTGCGAATTAAAGAGGAGATCTATGGGCGTCGGCTTGTACTGTTTGCGCCGCTGTACACTTCGAGTTATTGTGCCAATGAGTGCCTTTACTGCGGCTTTCGTGCAAGTCAGTCATCACTACGCTCCAGACTGAAACCGGAACAGATAGTCGAAGAGACCACGGCGCTCGTTAACATGGGGCACAAGAGGGTTCTTCTGGTTGCCGGTGAAGATCCTCAACTGACTTTCGAGGATATTGCCGCCCAGGTACAGGCTGTTTATTCCGTTAAGCTCCCCAAGGGAAACATACGCCGCGTGAATGTTAATGTGGCGCCGACGAGTGAAGCGAACTTTCGCGTGATAAAATCGGCCGGCATTGGAACATATCAATGTTTCCAGGAAACATTCCATCGTGAAACCTACACGCGTATGCATACAAAGGGCTCGAAAAAGGATTACGACTACAGACTGCATGTCTTCGATCGTTGTATAAAGGCTGGAATAGACGATTTCGGCATGGGTATTCTGTTCGGTCTCTACGATTATCGTTTTGAACTGCTGGCCATGCTTCAGCATATTTCCTGGCTCGAAAAAGAGTTCTCCATCGGGCCGCACACGATCTCGATACCGCGACTGGAGCCGGCGGATGGCAGCGATGTATTGACAACATCCTCCTTTATAATTTCAGACCTGGATTTGATCAAGGCTACGGCCATTCTTCGCTTGACGGTGCCGTACACCGGAATTATCCTTTCGACCCGCGAAACCGTGAGCATGCGGGAAAGTCTTCTCGAGGTAGGGGTATCGCAGATGTCGGCGGGCTCAATCACAAATCCGGGTGGTTATTCAGAAAACAGTGATGTGGTACCGCAGTTTGAAGTCCAGGATCATCGCTCGCTCGATGAGGTCATTCGGTCGACATGCAAAAGTGGATTTATTCCAAGTTTTTGTACAGGTTGTTACCGTCGCGGCCGGACCGGCGAAAAATTCCAGAACATGGCGAAAGAGCAGCATATAGGCTCTTTATGTAGTCTGAATGCCATCATAACTCTGGAGGAATATCTGCTCGACTTTGCTTCACCCGAAACACGAAAAAGCGGAGAGGCGCGTATCGTGGATTTCCTGACCTCCATGCCCGAAGGAACGAATAAAATGCGCCTCGAAAAGCAGTTAGCCGAAACCAGAGCCGGGCGACGCGATCTGCTGGAATGAGCATCTCAAAACGGAATCGGGCTGCTCAAGCCATTTGCCGGCGGGGTCTTACATGATCCTGCCGGGAACGCCGGAAACCCTGATTGAAAAGTGTGTTGCGCGATCGTCGCTAAGTGACGCCGAAGCCACATTTTTGTTTTCCCCTGCCTTCGATACGCACAGGACCGATTTATACGCGGCGGCCGATCGTGTCCGGAGCGAGATGGTCGGTGATGATGTCTATCTGCGTGGTTTGATTGAATACAGCAACTACTGCACGTGCCGATGCGCTTATTGTGGAATTTCCGCGTTCAATGCAGACATTGAGCGGTACCGAATGAGTCCTGACGAGATACTTAGTACGCTCAGTGCCGGCTATGATATGGGTTTCCGTTCTTTTGTGCTGCAGTCAGGGGAAGATCCCATATGGCGTGAACAGGATATCGTCGCTCTTGTCAAAACTATCAAGAGCCGGTTTGATGTTGCGATCGCACTCTCCGTTGGCGAGTGGCCACGTTCCTCGTTAGAGGCTTTTCGTGCGGCCGGGACAGATCGCTATCTGTTGCGCATCGAGACATCTGATCCCGAATTGTTTGCAAAGCTCCACCCGGATTCGAACTGGGAAGCCCGTCATCGTTGCCTGATGGATTTGAAAGAGCTGGGTTTCCAGGTCGGTTCGGGAGTTCTTGTCGGTCTTCCGGGCCAGAACGGAGCAAGCCTTGGGCGAGACCTGCGTTATCTTATTGGCATACAACCTGAAATGGTCGGCATCGGCCCATTTATTCCGCATCCGCTTACTCCGCTCGGGAACGCAACGGGAGGAACGCTCGATGCCTGTCTGACGTTTCTGGCCTTGTTGCGATTATATCTCCCTGACGCGTTTTTGCCAGCTACTTCTGCGATGGGTTCTATTCATCCGGATGGACGGCGTCAGGCACTGAAGGCAGGCGCAAACGTGCTGATGCCGAATATTTCCCCGATCGAAAATCGTGCCAGATACCAGTTATATCCCGGAAAGATTTGTCTTAACGATGATGCCTTGAAGTGCCGGACATGCGTCGAAGGCTGGGTTACAGCAATGGGGCGCAAATGTAATCCGGGGCATGGCCATATTATTCGGCGGTCGCGCCCCACCAATACTGCATTCAATGGGGCGTGAGCGCCGAATAATAATCCGGGCCGTTTGTTATGGGTGGGATTCTCCGATGCCGGGCATCTGGAACAGTATTTTTGCGGTTCCGGAATTCTGCATCAGTGTTTCAAGGCGGTTGAGCAGCGCGGGAGCTCCGGATTGCATTTCCGCGAGGTCGCCGAGGAGTTCCCCAAAGCTGCGCTTTGCTTTTCTGCGTACAAGTTGTGATGTTTTCATCCCGGCGATTTCGCGGAGTTTGGCCATTACATCCTCGCGATAGCCGATGCCGTCGATTAAACCTTTGTCGAGAGCCTGTTTGCTGGTATAGATGCCGCCATCGGCGAGGACGGTAATTTCTTTAACAGACTTCTTTCTGGCGGCTGCAACAATTTCGATGAACCGGTCATAGCTGCTGTCTACTATGGACAACAACATAGTTTTTTCTTCCTGGGTCATTTCGCGGAATGGCGAAAATATATCTTTTTTCGGTGTGCGGTCAGAGATGATCGTCACTGCTTTAACGCCTATCATGCCGGCCAGTTTCTCGAAATTCATGCTGTGCATGATAACGCCGATACTGCCAATTATAGATGTCGGATGTGCCCAGATCTGGTCTGCAGCACAAGCCACATAATAGCCGCCGGAAGCCCCCAGGGAGCCGATCAGGGTGACGAGTGGTTTTTTCGCCGCTTTGATGCGGGAAAGCTGGTGTTGAAGGATATCGCTGGCTGTTATTTCTCCCCCGGGGGAGTCGACTTCCAATAGGACGGCTTTGATCTGAGGGCGTTCAATAGCAGTATCGATTTCTTTCTTGACGCGCTCGATCATGCTTTTCTTTATTTCGAAAGGCATATTCGAGTCTCCGTCGTCCGGTTCTGAAATGACTCCGTGAATTCTGATCAGCAGAATCTCGTCAGTCGCATCTTTGTCGCCTTCTATGTAAGTCACGGATTGCTTGTTTTCAGACGGCGCCCCGGAAAAAGCCCCTATGAGATCAAGCACGCCCTGGGCATGAACCGGCGTAACAGCTGGAATTGAGAAAAACAGGGCTACAGTAGCAATAAGAGTGATGGAAAAACGCTTCACGCAGAACACCTCGGTTATTAAATTTATGAATATTGCAAATACCTTGCATGTCATTATTTTACTTGACCCAAATTGGTTTTTGCTGATCGTCCGGGCATCCTTTCAGATGATACCGACAACGTGAACACAACAGGCAGGGGCGGACAGGGACATCCGATTGTCCCTGGGCTTTTTGTATCCAGAGCGGGTCGCGAAGCAGGATTCTGCCCAGAGCGATCAGGTGAGCATCTGAGTTTTGCAGGATTTCTTCGGCGAGGGCAGGGGTTTGTATTTTTCCGACGACGGCGACCGGGACCCTGACGGCCTGACGAATGTCGTGAGCGTCCGATCTGAATACTCCGCTCGGCGTAGAAGGCCCGACAATCGATTCCGGGCCATGAAGGGATGCATACATACCGCCGGAAACATGCAGCATGTCCACTCCGGCGTCCGCGAGAGCAATAGCCAGCGGAACGGAGTGTTCGAGAGTCAGACCGCGTGGAAGGTAATCACGCGCGGAAAGCCTGTATGCGAGAATCATATCGGGCACGGCCATTCGTATTGATTTCACAACTTCGAGCGGAAATCTATACGGATTCGGATTCTTGAGGCCATACTCATCGTCCCGCTTATTTGTGAGAGGTGAAACGAACTGATGCAGAAGGTAACCGTGAGCTCCGTGTAATTCGATTCCGGCGAAGCCGGCTCTTTCCGCAATTCTGGCGGCATCAGTGAATTTAGTTACCAGGGTTTTTATATCTTTCGGATTCAGGACTCGTACGGGACGCCCAAGAACAGGACATGGAATTCCGGATGGTCCGACGACATACCCGCTGGCATCAGCGGGGAGTCCCTGCCTGCCAGCGTGGTGGATCTGCAGCAATGGTATGGAACCGCGCTCACGGATAGCCTCCGCGATATGGCTGAGTCCGGGGAGATCATTTGGAGACGCTGCCGACAATTGTCTGGACCATCCGCGGCCTTCTGTTGCAATGGCAGCGGCTTCGACTATGACTGCAGCAACTCCGGTAAGGGCCATATGAATATAATAATCGATGAGCGAATCTCCGATGATTCCGCCCTTTTCGACATATTGCGTCGCCATGGGCGCGAGAAGAAAACGGTTTTTCAGCGTGACGTTTCGCAGCTGAAACGGGGTAAATGCGAGCATACTCATGGAGCCGATGATAGAAGCTTTCCGCTGCCTGGTCAAGTCATTATGGAAGAGAATACCCGGATATGTTAAACTGCCGTGCAATGCAAGCTATTTGTAAGTTTCCGAAACAACAGGAACTCACTACTCACCACCGCGAAATTGTTTCCCGACTGCTTTTTCAGAAGGGTGTCAATTCGTCGGACTTCGCGATGTACAACCTTCTTGGCTGGTATCTGGAGCGTCCCCCGCTTATCAGCCGGTCGGGTGATCATATTATTATCGATGTGGAAGGCCCTGACGGGAGCCACTTATTTCTTCCCCCCTTGGGTATTGGATCTATTGTCACTCCTATGCGCGACCTGATGAAACAACTTCCTGTATTTGGGCAGAAGCCATTATTACGCTATGTACCGCGCATTCTTGCCGAAGAAATCGGTCGGGAATATCCTGCGATTTCAGCCATTCCTTCACGGGGAGATTTCGACTATCTGTATGAACGAAGTGACCTGGCGGAACTTGCCGGACGGCGTTTTCATCAGAAAAAGAACTTCGTGAACAGATTGATCCAGGAGGAAAATCCTCAGATCGAACTCCTGGACGGCAATCTTTCTGAGGCTCTTGGCGTTCTTGAAGCATGGAATGCGGCAAACCCGAGCGAAGATCTCTCGGTGTGTCTGGAATACCTCGCGGCCCGCCGGATGCTTCCCCGCCTTGCTGAAATAGGGGGAATCGGTGTGTTGGTGCGCATTGGTGGGCGTCCGGCAGGGTTGTCCGTCGCGTCTCCGATTCATTCAGATTGTTGGGTGGTTACACTTGAAAAGGCGGACCGTCAATTCAAGGGGATTTACCAGTTCCTGAACTGGGCCACTGTAAACCGCATTCCTTCGGGGGTCCGGCTTATCAATCGCGAAACCGATCTGGATATCGAGGGGTTACGAACTTCTAAATCCAGTTATCATCCGTCGGGGTATGAAGAAAAATTCATACTTTCCTGGGAAGAAAATAAACCACAGATGAACTCAGATAGACACAGATAAAGACCGGAAACAGGTAAAACGGATCAATCAAAAGTGGGGGAAGGTACAACATATTACGGTGATTTTGCGAGTTGCTGTCTATATACAAAATTAATACCTGCAGGAGGGGGAAGTGAGACGTCTATATTCTGGTGTTCTGGGCATTGGCGTGCTGATCAGTTGCTTATTTGGAACCGCTTTCGCGGAGACATCTTCAGATACGACATCTTTGAGCAGGATAAAAAAATCGGCAGTGGTTTCTGAATCCGAAGGAAACACAAAAGTTTCTGGTGATTTATCGCATCGATTCTGGGTAAAAACAGATTCTGAAAACAGCAAAGGAGTTCACGCTGTTAAGCGAGTCTTTGCAGAGCGTTTGCGTCTGCAGCTCGAAAATACCCAGGGAAACTGGAACTGGAAACTTGGTGTTTCCACTATCAGTTCGAGCAATCTGACGGCTTCTCTTGTCGAGCTTGGCCGTGAGACGGATCATATTCTTTCTTACAAGGATTTTCTGCCGGTCAATGCATATGTGGAATATAAGGAAAAATCTGATTGGTCAGTGCGTCTCGGGCGAACGCAGAATCCCTTTAACAGGCTGAAATCCGAGATGCTTTGGGACAACGACGACTATTGGGATGGCATGTACGTGGAAAAGTCTCTTCCCGGTCTGGGAAATAAAACCCGTTTTCATGGGGGAGCATTCGAGATTCATCGTGATCTGGCATGGCGCGGCGATCACATGTATCTGATCGGGTTGTTCGGCACGCCGAAGTGCGGAAACATTCAGTATGAGTGGCGTCTCGATCGTTTTCAGTATGGCATTTCCAATTTGAAGGACAATCCTCTTTCTTCATGGCAGCAGCAGACGAAGGTGAATGTGGCCGCTTATGCGCCCGGATATCGCACCACGAATGTTTACGGCGCAGTTGAATGGCCGCAACAGATTCGTTTGACGGTGGATGCATCAAGAAACTTTGCCGCCAATTCACCGGTTGCGTCAAATAAGGGCGGGGATGCGATCAATGCGACTATGGTTCTTGGAAAACTTAAGCAAAACGGGAATTTTCAGAGCATTCTGCAGTATTTGAAAGTTGGTGCTCAGGCGGTTCCGCCGAACTTCGTCTCGTATTTCAAGCGCATGAATATGCAGGGCTTCCAGTGGGACGTTAAGATGAGGATTACAAAAAAGACCGAAATACAGGTCATGTATTTAGACTGGAAGAGGCTTGAAGGCGCGATAGCCACCGACAAACGGTATCGCCGTTGGGAAACAAGTTTGAATCACAATTTTTAGTTGTCGGATTGTCTGCCTGTACAACAAATTTAAGTGACTGATTATTGTATCGGTATGTTATAATCTATCTGAATTTTCACCACATGGGGAGGTAGTCATGCTCAAAGGTATGAGTTTACGAACCAAGCTGATCGCAGCTTTTCTGGCGGTTTCCATTATAGCCGCACTCGTCGGATGGATTGGATACAACAACCTGATGAAAATGAAGTCCAGCCATGACGAGCTCGTTGAAAACCGGCTCCCCGGGACTGAGAAAATCGGTTTGCTCATGCGAAGCATGACATCGATAGTCGGAACAGTAGAAGCGCTGAGAAATGCTGATCTTACCAAGGACGAGCGGGTTGCACTGCTTCAGCGTGTCGAATCGGTCAGAGCCGAAAAAAACAAGGCCAGGGACGAATTTTCGAAGATTCCGAATGACGAGGAGACAACTAAAACCTGGAAATCCTTTCTCGAACTAGAAGCCAGTATCCTCGCCAAGGACAACGAGTTTTTGGGTGTAATCAAGCAGGTCGTCGATTCCGGGATCGACAATCCCTATGAGACTGTCCTCGCGGAAAAAGAGCTACGCGGAGATATCTACAAGGCTGAGAGTGAAATCAATCGCATGTTGACGGGGCAAGAAGAAGCGCAACCCGGCGATGATGCTTCCAAATGCTCAGTTGGAGTATGGCTCTCTTCATATAAGACGACCAACCCAGTCATTCTGGCTCAAATGAAATCTCTTGGAGAAGCCCATGAATTGCAGCATGCCAGCATCAAGAAATTCAAGGAAATCCTGAAAGCCGGCAATGCCACCGAAGCCCGGGAACTGGCGGAAAAGACGTTTATTCCACATACCAAGCAGATGATGATCAGCCTCAGAGGCATTCGCGAAGAGGTTGGTAAATACATCGACCTTATGCAAAAAACTGATGCGATTTTTAGTGACGTTTCTCCGCTTTTAGCCAAATCCATGGGTTGTCTCAACAAGATCTTCGAGATCACCCAAAAAGAAAACCATGATGCCGCAATGGATGCCGAGGCAATGAGCCATCAGGCCTCCATGATCTCCCTGGTTTCAGTTGTCGGCAACATTATTTTTGCTTTGGTCCTTGGCGTATTTTTGGCGGGAAGCATAACCTCTTCCATTTCCAGCATAACGGAAAGTTTGAGAGCCGGAGCGAATCAGATCGCATCTGCTTCTCAAGAACTGTCATCGAGCAGCCAGACTCTTGCATCGGGGGCTAGCGAACAGGCTTCCGGCCTGGAAGAGACTTCAGCCTCATTGCAGGAAATGTCTAATATGACGACCCGCAACGCTGACAATACGAAGCAGGCTAATGCTCTTTCCACGGAAGCGAATAATGCGTCTGTCAAGGGTCAGGATGCGGTTCGCAGAATGTCCGAAGCCATTCAGATGATTAAAAAATCGTCTGATGACACGGCGCGGATTTTGAAAACCATCGACGAGATCGCGTTTCAGACGAATCTTCTCGCGTTGAATGCGGCGGTCGAAGCGGCTCGTGCGGGTGAAGCGGGTGCCGGATTCGCGGTCGTCGCGGATGAAGTGCGTAACCTGGCTCTTCGAAGCGCGGAAGCGGCGAAGAATACGGCTGCCCTGATCGAAGATTCGCAGCAAAAGGCGATAGGCGGTGTCGGAGTTGCGGCTGAGGTGACTAAAATCCTGGGGGATATCACTACACGCATCGAAAAAGTCTCTTCTCTCATGGGTGAGATAGCCATTGCGAGCGATGAACAAGCCAAGGGGGTTCAACAGATCACTCTTGCGGTCAATGAAATGGACAAGGTTACACAGAGCAATGCGGCTGCCTCTGAAGAGTCGGCGTCGGCTAGCGAAGAATTGTCCGCTCAGGCTCGCGAGATTCAGGGCATGGTGCGTGATCTGGTAACTCTTGTGACAGGTGGTGGTAATTTCGAGCTAGCTGCAGCTACGCCCGTGCATGTCGCGAAAACGGTTAAGCATGAGCCTCGGA
>JADFYG010000109.1 GCA_015233155.1 Candidatus Rifleibacteriota bacterium | reverse complement strand
CCCAGCGCCTGTCGAAGAGGCCCTTCAGCGGATAGTTCATAAGGTGCCTTTGCCGGTTCAGGTGTAGCCACCCGGCCCGGCCTGGACCCACCCTTCGCATCAACGGGCTTGTATGTTCCGACTTCTGTTTCTTCAGGTATCGGTTCGGCCTTCGGCTTTCTGGGCCATAGGCTTTTTTCAGTGGCATCGGCCAGGGTGTGAACAAAGGAATTTTCCCCGATCTTGATCGTCGGTGCCGGATCACCCTTACCCCACACCAAATCACCTTCTCGGAAGATGAATACATTCTGTTCGATACCGAGACGAATGCAGGATATAAGCGGATCATCACTGAGAAGAATCGAGAGATTCGCCGCCTTACGGAATTCATTGCGAAGATCGAGAGTCGTCATCGCCCCCTTGGTTTTCATTGGCGTCTGATCCCGGACAAAAGCAGGGGCATCCGGCTGATCCCCGCTTGCCAGAAGCTTTTTCTGGGCATACAGGGCTCGACGGATGCTCAGCTGACCATTGCCAGGTGAATCGGAAGCGCTCGGCAATTCTATAGTTGTATGACCAAGGCGAGCTTCTGATCCGAAGCTACCAGAATGACTCGGATAGAAGAGATGTCGGTAGCACTGGAGAGCCGCAATCGAAACCATCGTCCGTGATTTCTCGGCTTCTTCCTTCAAGCGCCGCTGCTGATGGTCTGCCAACTCCTCAATTTGTCCGGAGACCAGAAGGTCCTGTAGGCCGAGATGTCGTCTCATAGCATTCTTCATCTCGCTGCGCAGGCGGTCGTCAGCTACCACGAATACGAGATTGTTCCGCAGAAGCCGGATCTCTTCTTTAACACCCTTACGAGTGCCCATTCGGATCAATTCATCTGGCAGTGAGCCTGGATTTTCTCCAACGGCAAACGCATCGTAATTGATCAGAACCAGATATGGCCTTCCATCACCAACATCATCGGGAACTTCATAAGGTCCGGCCGGAAATGGAATGAGTTGAAAATCTCCGTTCTTTGAACTGAAGAGATCCTTGACCTTCATATTCAGAGCTTTACGGAGTTCGTCGGCATCGATATCCCGCATGGCTCGACTGATCAGTTGAGTGAGATTGGGCTCTACTCTGAAACGCAATGGAGACCCTGGCCTATCGTCGAGATACAGGGATTCCTCAGCAAACCGCAAACGGGCTGTTTCAACGAAGCTCGGTTCGATGGCCGGGCAGGTGACGGAGAAGCGAAGCCGGGCAGGTGAAACGCCTTGGGCAGGTTCTCCAAAAGCCAGGGTATGCAGGAAAGCCGTTCTCGCAATATAACTGGTAACGGGGGCTCGGCCGATAAAATCTCTGGAATCAAGCCGTTCGGCTGTAGATGGATCAGTCCCGGGAGCGGCTGATATATCTGCCGCCAAGGCAGGTGCAAACGCCCCTTGATTCAAACGTGTCGTGATCTCGTCACGAATCCGGACAAACCCCGGATCGATATGATGCGGGTGAATAGCAGTGGCATCATCAGGTCGAATCTTCCAAAGATGAAAAACCGTTCGAGCCAATAAACGAAGCATGCCACGCGTGCGTTGGAAAGTGGATAAGCTGCTCAATTTTTCCACGAGCACGCTCATCGTATCCGGATGAAATGGATAGCCTGCTTTGAACTGACTTCTCGTTTCTGAGCTCCCGGCCTCAGTAGAAAGTACATCGCGATACCGGTCCCAGAGTTTTGTGTATTGGGCAATCACCTCGGCCGCACCATCATCATCAATCGATTTGAAAAGGCGACGACGTAATACCTGAATTGTTTCGTCCCCTTCGGTAGGGTCGATTTGAAGAGTCTTGCGAGCTAAAATAGATTCAGCTTCAGCAAAAGCTTCGAGCGCCGTTTGTTGTTCCGCTCTGTAGGCATCGACGCCTTCATGGTTATCGGAACGAACAGCCAGTGTGCAAACCAAAAATACCCTTGGTGTGGCTGAAACTGCTTTTACCAGAGCCTGCAAAAAAGCGGGAAATTGATCAACCGCATCAGGAAACGCTTTTGCCGCTTTTCGCAGGTAGACCGATATTTCATCGATCACGATCAATACAGGGTCTCCACCAAACAACTCGGCAATTGTTTCTGCGCCAGGGGCAAGATGTTTGGCGTCACTTTCTCTGACTCGGTCGAACCCCTCTTTCCCAGCCAGGCGGAAGGCCATCTCACCCCATAAGCTTCTTGCACAGACACCGTCTGCCAACTTCACGCCGTTGGCTGGGTCGCTGTTCTCACCATCCAGAGGCGCAATTCGGATCTTTCCCTTCGGGAGAAGCTTCAAATCGATGAATTCGGAGGCGTTGGGAACACCCTTAAGACCGTTGACCGCGTGGACCAACGCGATGAGTGAGTGGGTTTTACCGCCTCCATACTGCGTATCAAGGCGAACGACGGAGTTAAGTTCTCCGCCAGAACCACTCAGGCGACGACAGGCGGTTTCCAGGAGAGCTTTCAGTCCCCGTGTCGGATGCGTATATTGAAAAAACAACTTTGGATCGGCATACTCGGGCACTGCGGTCCCATTTATAACTCGCGAAAGATCGGCCGCGAATTCTTCATCGCGAACTCGTCCTTCGATGACATCTTGTCGTGGCACACATAGATCAAAGATCGTGGTCATGTTCTCTCCCGCACCCCATTTGTCGGAATGATGCCCTTATCTCACTCCATAGCCGGGCATCTTGGGAGAGATCATACCCCAGATCAGTCAATCGATCAATTTTGATGAGTGCTGGAACATTAATATCCGAGCGCTTCAGACAAAAATTTGCAGCTACACCATTTTATTCTCTATTTTTGGAGGCTCGAAAGAGCCGTAAATAAGACCAGGCTCCAAAACCGGTAAATAAGAAAGCGTTTTTTGTCGAGAGTCTTATCGTCGATAATTCAGGAATTCATGGCTTCAACATCGGGAAAACCAAGTGCTCAAATCAGTACACATTGCATATAAAAACCCGATGTTCCGAAAACAGAAAAACCGCTCAATGAGCGGCTTTTCAAATGCGGAGCGGGAGACGGGACTCGGACCCGCGACCTCCTGCTTGGAAGGCAGGAGCTCTACCAACTGAGCTACTCCCGCATAATTTACTATTAATACCACTTCTGTGCGAGGAGCGGGGGTCGAACCCGCACGGTATAAACCACAAGATCCTAAGTCTTGCGCGTCTGCCAGTTCCGCCATCCTCGCAGGACGGCAATAAATCTGACCAAGAGCGATTCTATCAGATTTTGCAATTCCTGACAAGATACTTTTCTATACTTTTTCTCTAAAAGTTAGCACAGCCATTTTTGCGTTTCCAGCACACGTCTGATATAGTGAGACACCCTGCGGATAGGAGATGATTCGGCATGCGACTTGTAACAGCCACCGAAATGCAAGCGATCGATCGCCACGCCATCGAGCAGATAGGCATTCCCAGCCTCGTCTTAATGGAAAATGCCGGTTTAAAGGCTCTGCTTACCCTTGAACGCGCTCTTTCCGGCCTCGGAGGAAAACGATTCACTATTGTTTGCGGACGAGGAAATAATGGAGGCGACGGCCTGGTAATGGCTCGTCATCTGTTCAACCACCAGATTGAAGTAAATACATTCATTGTTGGCTCTCCATCAGAACTATCTCCGGACGCCACCGCTAATCTGAAGATTCTTTTAAACAGCAATTACCAGCCAATTTTTATGACTCAGACCGAAGATCTGGATCATCTTCGTGTTGCTCTTGAGTTCTCTGATATTGCCGTTGACGCTATTTATGGCACTGGTTTTTCCGGACACATTGAAGGCTATCCACGCGAAGTCGTTCGCATTTTCAACGCCTCCCGTTCGAAAAAAATCTCCATCGATGTACCATCAGGGCTGTGCTCCAACACCGGGCGACTGTCGAATCCTTCCGTGATTGCCGATCTGACCGTCACGCTCGGCCTGCCAAAACTCGGGCTATATCTGCATCCAGGCTGCGAAACAGTTGGGGAAATATGGGTGGCCGACATTGGTTTGCCACAAGTGTCCTGCGACACAATCCCGGGATCGGTAAGCCTGTTGACCCCGCGACTGGCCTCCTTACTTTTACCGTCGCGTTCAAACCATGCCCATAAAGGTTCCTTCGGACACCTGCTAATTCTTGCCGGGTCTGCCGCGTATCAGGGCGCCGGTGTCCTGACTTCGTATGGAGCACTCCGCTCCGGCACAGGCCTGGTCACATTGGGACTTCCGGCAGGGCTCTCCGAAAAAATGAACGTGGATGTACTGCCTGAAACAATTTTGCGTGCCTGCCCAAGCCGCGATGGAGGTTTCGCATTCGGTGAAGCGGAAGTTCGCGAATTCGCGGGATTGTATCGCGCGATCGTCGCCGGGCCCGGCTGGGGTCGCAGTCCTGATCGGCGCCGGTCCCTTCAGGCACTCATTAATGGCTGGGCAGGCGCGCTTCTGCTAGATGCAGACGCACTGAATGCGATCGAAGACACGGCACAACTCGCCAATCACTGTGGAGATCTTGTTCTTACTCCACATCTTGGCGAAATGTCACGCCTCACCGGAAAAACCGTCAGCGCCATACGCGATGATCTCTTAGGCACAGCCACGGAATTCACGCAACGCACGAAGTGCGTTCTTGTTCTGAAAGGGTCCATCACGGTAATCATGGACCCAAGTGGCCAGACCTTCCTGTGCGCTCGCCCCAACTCCGGGTTGGCACGCGGTGGCTCCGGAGATCTTTTGTCAGGACTTATAGGAGGCATGCTTGCCCAGGGGATATCGGCTTTTGCAGCCGCCGCTCTCGGCGTTCATCTGCATGCCGAAGCCGCCGAAATTGCGCGCAGCGAACTTGGCGCGGACGCTATGACCGTAAGCGAGATTGCCTCTTTCCTGCCACGCGCTTTCCGAAGGCTTCGCGGGGAAGACGATACGCGAACCTCCGGTTCAGCATAAGCCACCAATCAAGTGTTAGCCGTCACATTCCTGGGTTCCGGAAGCAAAGGCAATGCCGCCCTTATGCTTATTGGCAAGAACGCCTATCTTCTTGATGCTGGTCTCAGTTGTCGACGCATCGAGCAGATGCTTGCCGTCCATGGACGCTCACTAACAGACATCTCGGGAATTTTTTTGTCTCATGATCACGGAGACCACACGCGTGGCTTAAAAACACTCCTGAAAAAATGCTCCGCACCAGTATATGCCACTGCAGGCACGGCCGCCGCCATAAGCCACACAGGCATCAAGCCACGCAGTATCATAACACTCAAACCCGAACATGAACTCGAGATGGCGGGCACCCGAATCTTCCCATTCCGGGTTCCCCACGATGCCGCAGAACCAATTGGTTTGCGCTTCGAGAAAAGCGGACGCGTCCTCGGTATCGCTACAGATCTTGGATCTATTACCAGTCCGGTGTTGCATCATCTTGCTGATTGCGACATCCTTTGTATCGAAAGCAACTACGATGATGAGCTGCTGGAAGAGTGTTCCTACCCTGATTGGCTCAAGAACCGCATCCGCGGCCCCCTCGGACATCTTCCCAACCCAGGCGTTCGCGGTATTCTTTCGCGTCTGAAACGCCCACTCGAACACCTTCTCCTGGTACATGTCAGCGAAGAATCTAACACTCCGGATCTGGTACGCGCCAATCTCGAACCCCTGGCAGGCTCTGCGTCTCTAGCCCGCACAAGCATCACCGTTGCATCTCAGGACGATCCCACTCCGCTGGTCGTCTGTGGTCCCCTGAAATTTCGACAAGGCTATCTCTTTCCGACAGAAGACGTTATCAGGGCCGATGTCTGATCATGAAAGTCGAAATCCTGATGATCGGCCGCATCAGTGAAAAACCCTACAAAGCCCTCATCGATCAGTATCTTGAACGCTTACGCGGAAGGCTTTCCGTAGATATAACTCCATGTCGTGACGATAATGAAATGGAAAAACGTCTGGATAACCGCGAATGGATTGTTGCCCTTGACGAACATGGGAAGGAACCCGACTCAGCCGCATTCTCCAACTGGATCAACGAACGCATTAAATCAGGTATCAGTCGCGTCACATTCTGTCTTGGCGGAGCAACGGGACTTCCAAACCCCGTTCGCAAGGTTGCACGTGAAACATTTGCCCTTTCAAAACTCACTCTCAATCATCAGCTCGCACTGCTGACGCTGGCGGAACAACTCTATCGCGGCGTATCCATCTTATTCGGGGAGCCATATCACAAAGCATGATCCAGTTCGGTCCGGAACAACACGAACAAATTGCCGAGTTCATATCGAACTATTCAGGCATAGTAATCGATCGCCTTCAACCGAAAAGGCTCGGCGAAAAAGTCATCGCTGAAGCAAGACGACTGAACTTATCATCTTTCGAAGATTATCTTCTGCTCCTCAAAAGTTCAGCAGGAGAATCCACACGAGATTCTCTTATGGCAAAAATTACGATCACGGAAAGCTTCTTTTTTCGCAATCCATCCCAGTTCCGATATCTCGGACACGAGCATTTTCCGCAACTATATCGCCAAAAAAAGATGAAAGGTCTCAACGAAGTAAACATATGGAGCGCCGGTTGTTCAACCGGTGAAGAGACCTATTCACTTGCCTATATAGCCTCATGGTTTCAACTGACACACCCGGACATATCCTTTTCCATCACTGGAACAGACATAAACATCGCCAGTCTTGAAAAATGTCGCATAGGCTGCTATCGACCCCGATCATTGCGAACCCAGGTCGCCAGTATCCTTCAGGAATTCGCTATGCCTCTCGGACGCGATTCCGCCGACGGGTTTCTCATAGAAGAACAACTCCGACGCATTACGGAGTTTCGCTTCGCCAACCTTCGCGACCTGAGTAGCTTGAAATGCCGCAAAGGCTTGGATATTATTTTCTGCAGGAACGTCCTGATTTATTTCGAAGATTCATTCCAGCAGGAGTTGATTTGCATGTTTCATAATCTTCTCCAACCCGGTGGAATGCTGTTTCTTGGTGAAACAGAAAGTCTTCCAACCAGACATCAGTTTTTTGAACTTGTTCCTTGCTGCGGAGCTTACGGTTACCGCAGACCTTTTGAAAAATAAATCATCGGCATTTCAGAAATGACAAACAAAATGGCAATTACCAACAAAATACGCGTTCTGATTGTAGATGACTCTGCGTTTATGCGAGCCGCTCTTGAACGAATGTTGCACGAAGATGCGACTATCGACGTCATCGGATCGGCAGGAAACGGCAAGGAAGGTGTCGAAAAGGCTATCCGGTTACGCCCTGATGTTATTACCATGGACATAGAAATGCCGGTCATGGACGGTCTTCATGCGATCCGAGAAATCATGCGCCTTTCTCCAATTCCGATCATCATGGTCAGTTCGATCACCCAGCATGGCGCTCAGGCGACGTTCGACGCACTCGAACTTGGAGCGATAGACTACATCGGGAAACCCGGGTCCGGCTTTTCCGCGAATATACTCACACTTCGTGACGACCTGCTGACGAAGATCCATGCCGCCGCGGAAAGCTCACTTCGTATGCGACAACCGCTGATATCCAGGGGAAGAACCCCCGCCACCGAAAATGTTTCGATCGACACACATCCTCGCGGTATATCCACTTTTTCACCGAAACGTGCCATAGCATCCGGCGATCAGAATACACAGATCGACTGGATCGTCGTAATCGGAGCTTCCACCGGCGGGCCGTCAGCTATTCAGACAATTATTTCCGCACTTCCGCCGAACCTGCCCGCTCCAGTCATTATCGCGCAACATATGCCAGCGGTCTTTACAGGAGCATTCGCGCAGCGCCTGAATACCGTCTGTAAACTGCGCGTCAAAGAGACCGCTAACGGTGAGATACTTCAGCGCACTGTCGTTTATATATGTGCCGGAGACCATCAGACCAGCTTCAAGCGCCGCGATGATAATCGTTATATGTTTTCCGTAACTTCAAACGAACTTGAAAAAGCTCGCTTTGCTCCATCCATCGATTATCTTTTCCTGTCAGCCGCCGAAATTTTTGGCCGCAAAACAATGAGCATAATTCTCACAGGGATGGGAGAAGACGGAGTTCGTGGAATGAAGAATATCAAGGCAGCCGGAGGCCTGACAATCGCCCAGGACCGCGCCAGCTCAGTGGTATATGGAATGCCGCGAGCAGCACTCGAACAAGGGGCTGTTACGCGCATTCTTTCTTTGAGCGAAATCCCTTCTGAGATCGAACTCGCCTTGCGCTGATTCTCATAGTGATAGATGTCTATCACAATCAATTGTCTGAGATGATACGTTCATTCAACATTGCAATTCTGCCGATGGAGAATACGGAACATCTCCATTTGGTTGAAAGGGGGGCCTCATCATGAACTCATCCCGCTGGTCTCCACTGTTAAAGGCGTATTCACAGTCGCTCCTTGGATTCATCGGCTTCCTGCGCGATCACATGCCTTTCCCCGCAGGAGGTGTACATACCGTGCTTCCCGAAGACGAGGAAATAGAGCGCAAGGAGTAGACAGCGCACTAAATGAGTGCTCTCACCCGTTGGCTGCATAATGGCGGCAGACTGATCGCGCTGCTCGTGCTCTTTGCCGCGGCCGCGTGGACTCTTTTCCCCCAGGCGTTTGCAGGCGAATTTCATTTCGAGGGAGCATTTGAGTCACGATCCACAATCGATTCAACACGGAAAGATTTTGCAACGATCGAGTATCCGGATTTAGCGCTGAATCCAAAAACAGTCTCGAAAGCATACGATAAATCGTTTGTCGGCACCCTCAATGATCTGAATTTTTGTTTGAAGAATGATTTCAACGGACGATCGTTCCTGGATTTTAGGGAAACATTTCATTTTCAAGGCTACAACCCCGAAGACGCAAAGAGTTTCGCGCTCGACAGTTATAAGTATACTCAACTCGACCATCTGCTCAATGTAACCTATGGATTGGCATTCGGTACCGAGGATGCTTTTCGGTTCGATTATTTTAACAACATCACGAATACTCCATTCGACAACGCCTGGGACTATATGTCCAACCGCGGTTGCGTCCAGTTCGATCATCGGATCAGTCAGTATGCCGGTCTCAAACTTCAGGGCGAATACGAAGAGCGTGAATATTCGAACGACCGAAATTCGAATTACCAGGAAGGCGCAATGGTTCTTGATTTATCCCAGTTTATTCCTGAAAGATATCGATACACGCCAATAGGAAATACGACCAGGGGTGAGCGGTCGGTTTTCGAAAAAATTCCCACTGGAATCAGTACATCCCACGCAGTCGATTATTACACTTCATGGGCGCACAAGCCTGGTGATAACGAGTCGGACGCGAAGTATCTTACGAAAGTTTCGCGTGGCAATCTATTCATGAATTTTACAGCTGATATCCGGTCACGCAAAAGGGTAAACATTGATAATGACTATTATCAACCAACCGGAATTTTCAAAGCGATTTATGATGCAAGCGACCAGATAAAACTGCACTTCGAAAATGCATATTCTCAACGCAAATTCAGTCGGGAATCAGATCAATACGCCCTTTATGATCATTGGTCAAATCATGTCAGTCTGGGTGCGACCAACCAACCTGATGCACATTTTACTCATATCATCACATTCTCCAATGAACAACATGAACACACTATACATAAAGAACAGGATTACCAGATTAATGCACTGCTTTGGGAGACTTACTTTTCCAGCGGGAAATCGGCAACAAGCCTGTACATGAAGGAGTCGCTTACCAGGTATGGACAACAACGCCAGTATTACGCGGATAATGATGCATTTCAGGCGGTCCTGGGCTATGACTATCCAATTACACCCAACTTTATGCTTCACCTGAAGGATGAATGGATAGACACGAAATATCCAAAATTCGCAGACTTGTATTCATCCCCATCTGTTCGAAACAGCTGGAGAATAGCTTTAGAAAGACTCCTCAGTCGACAACAAGGCCTGGAAATAGGATATCAGGACACGCACGAAACACATTCTCTGTTTTCCGCTAACGATATCGTGGAAAAGTCTCTGTTCTTTAACTGGCTTTCGCACTTCTGAGGCTGTTTCGCGGTTAAATAGTCACGCCGATTTCACGCAAGGCCTGTCTGATGGGCTGTTGATTGCGCGTCTGGAAGCGAATTCGCAGAGAGTAAATTTCAAGACGCCTGAGCGTTTCACGCGGAATCTTAACGCGGTCTTTTTCTGTGCAAACAAGCTCACTTTTTGCTTCCCGGGCTTCCTCTCCAAGTTGTTCCAACTCTTCCGTGGAAATCCGCGCGTGATCCCGAAAAAACTGCTTTCCGACGACTGCTACTCCATTTGCCTCCAACTGTCGGACGAATGTTTCCGGAGAACCGACTGCGCAAAAACAAAAAACCCGTCTTGGCTCTCTTCCCGACGCGCATTTCTGGCCGTGCGGGTCAGTCCACCCAGTAATCCGTGTCATCATTTCCACGCGCGGAAGTTTAGGAAATCTTCGGTCAAAATAACGCCTGTTTTTACTAAGCTGATCTTCTGAAGCTTGCTCGCAACGAGTCAGTAAAAGAACCGAAGCATCTGAAAGCCTTTCTATTGGCTCACGTAACCATCCTTCAGGTAAAAGTCGTGCTTCTGCCGAATCGACTGTGGCATCCCACAACACCAGATCAATATCTTTTGCTAAGCGACGATATTGAAAACCATCATCAAGCAAAAAAAGTTGGGGCTCAAAAAGCCGCTCGGCCATACGCGCGGAATGAGCCCGGTTTTTTCCCAATAAAATTGGCACATTGGGAAAAGCCTGATTAATCAGCATTGATTCATCGGTTAGAGCCTCGGGATGCGGCCCATTCCCCAGAAGCAGATAGAATTGTCGCTCCCACGGAGAGCGATAACCGCGCGTCAAAATGACAGTCCGGAGCGATCTGGAACAATCTTCGAGCATCTCAAGCAGAACAGGTGTTTTGCCCGTTCCGCCAACGGTAAGATTTCCGACAGATATGACTCGCCCCGCCGGACGATAAACCAGAAATGGCAGCTTCTGGAAAAAATAACGCTCAAACGATGAAAGTTTTCCATACATTGCAGCAATTGCTTGCAACATCACTCGTAAACCTTTTGAGTATTAAGGGTGTAGATATGATCCGTTCAAGAATAAGGATACACTATTACTGAATTTGCGCCCACACATCATACCCTTCATCAGAAAAAAGTCCAATTATCGTTGGAGTGCTTCGATCATTAAAAATCAATGATTCGTACCAAAGCTAGCGTTTTTTTGTTGTACTTTTTTTGTCGGTGGGTTACCCTCCTATAAAACGAGGAGGGAACAGTTCATGCGATACAAATGGCCCCAAGAAACCGAGTTTCATCGAATAGATCTAGAAATTGTTTCCAAGAAATGTGACATATGCGACTCAACACTCAAAATTTGCGATCACCGGTTTCATCGGTTTTTCAGCTTCTATGGACCCACGGAAATTCGAGCGAAACTCAAGCACTGTATCAATCCTTCTTGCCCCAACCACTATAAAACGATGAGTTCGGAAGATGAGCTTTTGCTCACCCAACCTCGATGGCTTATGGGGTGGGACGTTTTCGCCTGGATTGGGCATCGGCGGTTTTCGCGCCACTGGTCTACGAAAGAAATTGAAATGGAGCTGAGAGATTCCCATGACATCTTTCTTTCCCACGACACCATCGGATTGGCCATTCAGCGATACCAGACCATGCTCGCTGCACGGGAACAGGATCCATTACTCCTACGACAGCAATATCGCCACGAGAAGGAGGTTATTCTCATGGTTGATGGTCTCCAACCCGAAAAGGGACATGAAACGCTCTACGTAATTCGGGAGTACCATCAAAAACGTGTCTGGTTTGCGGAAGCTCTTCTCTCCAGCACGCAAAATGAAATTCAATCATTATTTCATCGTGTTCACACCTGGGTGGATATTGTTGGAAAACCGGTTCGGTTGTGGATTTCAGATAAGCAGCAAGCTTTGGTGAAAGGTATTGCGGAGGAATTTTCCGACGTTCCGCATC
>JADFYG010000108.1 GCA_015233155.1 Candidatus Rifleibacteriota bacterium | reverse complement strand
AAGCCTTTTCCACCCAATGCCGGGCCGCCCTCGATGATCTTGAATTCCTTGCGACATGGACAGTGCTCTCACATCATCCCAACTCTTCCTGTGACTTGCAGAGGCTCGGCATAATTCCGACGCTGCGCCAGTTAGCCAATCTTGACAAGGAATTATTGCCGGCAATTATTGTCCGGGAAGACGCGACACCGGAGGAGCGGGAGAAGCTTGAGGAAATCAGAGAGGCGATCAGGGAGTCAAGCAGCCGGGCCAGATCGAGAATCGTGGTTATCGAAAACCTTGCACTGCAGGCAAGTGAATTTGCCCATATTGAATATGACTTCCTCTATGACGAGACTCGCCATCTGCTGGCTATCGGCTACAACGTCGGTGAAAACAGGCGGGACGCGAGTTTCTATGATTTACTGGCTTCTGAGGCCAGACTCTCCAGTTTTGTCGCCATTGCCCAGGGAAAATTGCCTCAGGAGATCTGGTTTTCGCTGGGGCGACTCCTTACTATTGCTGCCGGAGAGACGGTTCTTCTTTCCTGGAGCGGTTCCATGTTCGAATACCTTATGCCTCTACTCGTTATGCCTACATATGAACACACGCTTCTCGACGAGACTTATAAGGCGGTTGTGGCAAGACAGATCGAGTATGGGAAAAAGAGAAAGATCCCATGGGGTGTTTCGGAGTCCGGGAATAACACTTTCGATGGTCATCTCAATTACCAGTATAACGCCTTTGGAGTGCCTGGCCTCGGGCTGAAACGCGGTCTTGCCGGGGATCTGGTCATTGCTCCATATGCTTCTGTGCTGGCTCTCATGGTGGCACCGGAAGAGGCCTGTCTCAATCTTGAGAATCTTTCCGCTCAAGGCTTTGAGGGGAAGTATGGTTTTTATGAGGCCATTGACTACACGCCTTCCCATCTGCCCCGCGGGAAGTCAAGCATGGTGGTTCGGTCCTTCATGGCCCATCACCAGGGCATGAGTCTGCTTTCTTTGGCTTCATTACTCCTCAATCGCCTCATGCAGAAGCGATTCGAGTCGGACAACTCGTTTCAGGCGGTTATGCTTTTGCTTCAGGAGCGGGTGCCCAAAGCAACTGTCTTCCATTCACACACGACCAAACTTGACGAAGTGCATGCCTCCTCACATGATGCGGGCGAGATGAAAATGCGCGTTTACACGAGCCCCGACACGCCAAAACCTGAAGTACAGTTATTGTCGAACCGTAAATATCACGTGATGATCACAAACGCCGGAGGCGGTTACAGCCGCTGGAAGAACCTGGCGGTGACGCGGTGGCACGAGGACTGTACATGCGATAACTGGGGAACCTTCTTTTATATCCGGGAGTTGGCAACCGGCGCTTTCTGGTCAGCTGCTTTCCAACCCACGCTCAAGGCATCGAAGCAGTATGAGGCAATATTCTCGGAAGGGCGGGCGGAATTTCGCCGCCGGGATAATGACTTCGACACCCATACGGAGATGGCGGTTTCACCTGAGGATGACATCGAGTTGCGACGTATTACTATTACCAACCGGTCGCGAACACGTAGAACGATCGAGGTAACGAGTTATGCTGAAGTTGTTCTTGCAAACCCTGTCCAGGACATGCTGCATCCGGCCTTCAGCAATCTATTTGTCCAAACCGAGATCATCCGGGAAAAGCAGGCAATAGTCTGCACGCGCCGACCCCGCTCAGCTGAAGAACGGCCGCCCTGGATGTTCCATCTCATGGCCGTACATGGGACAGTGACGGGTGAAGTATCCTATGAGACTGACCGTATGCGGTTTATCGGCCGAGGGAACACTATTGCCGATCCGGAGGTGATGAGGGGTTCATCGGGGCTGTCCAACAGCGAGGGCTCGGTGCTCGATCCGATTGTTGCAGTAAGATATCGAATAACTCTCGATTCGAGAAAATCTGCAACCATCATTTGCGTCACCGGTATCGCCGAAACTCGCAATACATGCATGGACCTTGTCGGAAAATACCAGGACCGGCATCTCGCCGATCGTGTCTTTGATCTTTCATGGACTCACAGTCAGGTGCTGTTACGTCAGATCAATGCCACGGAAGCCGACGCGCAACTTTATGGACGGCTTGCCGCCTCCGTCATATATGCAAATTCGTCGTTGCGCGCCAGTCCGGGAGCTCTCATCAAGAATCGTCGCGGTCAATCAGGTCTATGGGGCTACTCCATTTCCGGCGATCTCCCCATCGTGCTGTTACAGATCGAAGATCCGGCGAATATCAATCTGGTGCGGCAACTGGTCCAGGCGCATGCATACTGGAGTGTTAAAGGTCTATCGGTGGACCTGGTAATCTGGAACGAAGTTCATGCAGGTTACCGGCAACTTCTTCATGATCAGATCATGGGACTGATCACGGCAGGTAGAGAAGTCGGCGTGAGTGATCGGCCAGGCGGTATTTTCGTAAGGCCCTCCGACCAGATATCGAAGGAAGACCGCATTCTATTCGAGGCGGTTGCCCGCATTATTCTCTCCGATAGTCGTGGAACGCTTGTGGACCAGTTCAAACAGCGTGGATTTTCGGAAGGAATGTTACCGGCTCACATGCCGCCCCGAGTTGCCATGGTAGATATTCCCACAATAGCAGCAAAACCTCGCCAGGACCTGCTTTTCTCCAACGGGCTGGGAGGATTCACTCCTGATGGCCGGGAATACGTCATTTCTACTTCCCGAGGGCAGGTCACGCCGGCGCCATGGGTAAATATTCTGGCGAATCGTCTCTTCGGAACCGTTATATCAGAAAATGGCCTTGCATATACATGGTACGAAAACGCACACGAGTTTCGTCTCACACCATGGAGCAACGATCCTGTCAGCGATTCGAGCGGTGAAGCCCTGTATGTTCGCGATGAAGAACGCGGCCATTTTTGGTCTCCAATGCCACTGCCAAGTCGTGGAGCAACGCCTTATGTAACTCGACACGGGTTCGGTTACAGTGTCTTCGAGCATGCTGAGGGGGGTATCCTTACAGAGGTGTGGGTGTATGTAGCATTAGACGCCGCCGTCAAGTTTACGGTTCTGAAAGTGCGCAACAAATCAGGGCAGTCACGGCGACTTTCAGCCACCGCATATGCGGAATGGGTATTGGGAGATATGAGACCCAAATCCGCCATGCACATCATTACCGAAATCAACCATCTGAGCGGAGCCCTCTTTGCGCGCAACCCTTACAGCGCAGAATTCGGCAACCGGACAGTCTTTTTTAATGTGGATGACACAACCCGAACCATGACCGGTGACCGGACGGAATTCCTCGGTCGCAACGGAACGCTCGCTAATCCGGCGGCCATGTCGCGATCAAGACTCTCCGGCAGAGTGGGTCCAGCCCTGGATCCCTGCGGTGCTATCCAGGTGGCCTTTGAGCTGGCGGACGGGGAGGAGCGAGAGATCGTCTTTAGTTTGGGGGTGGGGCAGAATACTGAAGAAGCCGGCAACCTTGCGCATCGTTTCCGGGGAGCGCCCGCCGCGCGCAACGTGCTCGAAGCGGTCTGGAAATACTGGAAACACACGCTCGGAGCCGTGAACGTGGAAACACCGGACCAGTCCATCAACGTGTTGGTCAATGGTTGGCTCTTGTACCAGACACTGGCATGTCGTCTATGGGCGCGCAGTGGCTACTATCAGTCAGGAGGCGCCTTCGGCTTCCGCGATCAGTTGCAGGACGTAATGGCACTCATCCACACTGAACCGCGCCTCGTGCGCGAGCACCTTATTCTGGCGGCTGGCCGCCAATTCCCGGAGGGAGATGTTCAGCACTGGTGGCATCCTCCTCAAGGGCGTGGTGTGCGTACGCACTGTTCCGACGATTATCTCTGGCTGCCTTGGGCGACATGTCATTATGTCTGTAGCACCGGGGATTACAAAATACTGGATGAGGCCATCCGCTTTCTTAAGGGGCGCCCGATAAACGCGATTGAAGATTCCTATTATGACCTCCCCGGCCAATCTCAGGAAGAGGCCAGTCTGTATGAGCATTGTGCAAGAGCAATTGTGAGAGGTCTCAACTATGGAGCACACGGATTACCGCTCATTGGCTCCGGTGACTGGAATGACGGCATGAACCTGGTGGGTGCGGAGGGAAAAGGCGAAAGCGTCTGGCTGGGCTTTTTCCTGTATGATGTCCTTTCGCAATTCGCGGAGGTTGCCCAAAAACGAGGCGATCTGACCTTCGCAGAACGGTTAGTGACGGAGGCTGCTCAGATCAGCAGCAACATTGAGCAACATGGCTGGGATGGTGAATGGTACCGCCGCGCCTATTTCGACGACGGCTTACCCCTTGGATCCAAAAGTAACCAGGAATGTCAGATAGATTCGATTGTCCAAAGCTGGTCTGTTCTTTCCGGTGCGGGTAATGTTGAACGGGCGCAACAAGCGATGGAGGCAGTGGATAGGCGTCTTGTCCATCGGGATCATGCGTTGATTCAACTCCTGGACCCGCCCTTCGACAAGTCTCCGTTGAATCCCGGTTACATAAAGGGATACGTCCCGGGTGTAAGGGAAAATGGCGGACAGTACACCCATGGGGCGCTCTGGATGGCGCTGGCCTTCGCTAAATTGGGCGACAGCAAGCGCGCATGGGAATTGATGGCAATGATCAATCCCGTAAATCATACAAGATCACCTGAATCGATAGCCACTTATAAGGTTGAACCCTACGTTGTTGCCGGGGATGTTTATGCGCGCTCACCGCACATCGGCCGTGGCGGATGGACGTGGTACACCGGATCGGCCGGCTGGATGTACCGGCTGATTGTGGAGTCGCTCATGGGACTGAGACTGACCGCTGATACACTGAACTTCGCGCCACTCCTTCCGGCAGGCTGGGAAGGCTTTACAATTCATTACCGTTATCGGGAAACTGTCTACCACATCGTGATTCAACGCGGGGTGGCTGGCGGTGCAGCAAAAGTTGTCACCCTGGACGGCATCCCGCAGCATGATGCAACGATTAACCTTGTTGATGACCATGCGGAGCACTCGGTCAAGGTGACAACATCTTATTGATGAATGATGATGCCAGGTATTCCATTGTGTTGAAGAGAGGAGGCTGGTCAGTATTTACTATTTGTTTGAGTGAAATACGTTATTTCATTATTTCCACGTTGTAAAAAATTTACAAACAAGCGCAGTGAGATTTGTTTATGTATTCGGTCATATTTTCGTAGGGGCGGGTTTCAAACCCGCCCGATAAAACAAAATTCAATACACCTTGTATAGGAGGATCGAAAATGAAAAGAATTGCGACAGTCGTATTGGGGCTTTTCCTGCTTAGCAGCGTTGCGCTTCAGGCAAAAAAGAATGAAGAGCGAAACCGGGAGGATAGACAGGATCAACAACCGCAACATGATCAACGACAGCAGCATGATCAGCAACAGCAATATATGCAGAGCGACAGGAATCATCAAGCGCCTGAGAATCGTTCAAATGAATACAGGATGCAGGCCAGACGCAACAACAAGATATCCAATGAAGAGAAACGAGTCTTTGGCAGGTATTACACGGAGCTGGTTTACGAGCCCCCACAGGAGCATCAGCGAGTTCTCCCGCCAGGACTTGCCAAAAAAATACATCATGGAAAAGCTCTTCCGCCGGGATGGCAGAGAAAACTCGCTGTAGGAGAGGTAATGCCGGAAGAGATCTATTATTACGCCAGACCTCTGCCTGTTCACATTATCGAGTGCCTGCCGCCACAGCCCGAAGGAACCTGCCTGTTGGCGGTTTCCGGTAAAATAGTTCGGTTGCTTCAGGCCAGCATGACCATCATTGATGTGCTTGAACTTCGAGCAAAAGGCGAGTGACATGGGGCGGATAATCTGAAAGGAGATTTGACATGATTGATCCAATTTCTCCGATCCAGACTGATTCTCCTTCGACCTCTAAGATCACCGAAGTTTTGCCGGCAACAACTTCTGAGAGCTCAGACATTACTACAACAAACAGTGATGTAGCTGACCCGCTCAACGGATTGAACATCGATAACTGGAATCTCTCCTCCAAAGCAAAGTCTGAGATCCAATACGCCAGGATCCAATTCGAATTGACATACCTGATTTTTCATTCGATGAGAACCTCTCAAGTACAACAGTCCACGATGGATAATTTTTCTTCTCTGGCCAGTGATAAACTTTTTCACAAAGTTTCCGGCCTGGATCCTGTTTCAGCAGTATCAACACCCATTATTCCGGCGAACTCTTTTGACAATAAAACGGATACGACAGCACAAAAAATATCGAACGCCAGTAATGCGCTAACTCGTCTACAGGAGTATTTCTCACCGGAAAGAACAGCCCGACGCGTTCTTGACGTTTTTTCAAGTCTATTTGATGTCAGTAAAATCGCGAAGGACGAGGGTAACACCGAGGCATCCCGTAAAAAATTCGCAAACTTCATCGAAAATGCATTTAGTGATGGGTTCAAACAGGCCGCTTCGCGATCGGGAAAATTGTCCAAAGATGTTCAGGAGGGCGTCGATAAAACGCATTCCCTTATAACATCCGGTCTTGCGGATTTCGCCAAAAATGGTATTGATGCAAAAAAGGCCAGTAGTAGGTCTTTCACGGAAAAGATCACCGCGTATCAACAGGAGTCAGCTCAGCATTTCGACCAGGTTAAAAAATCCTTTGCCCCCAGCGATTACAATGCCCAGGGAGAACTTCAGGCGATTACCATGGACATATTTTCAAAGACTGTTTAACGTCTTCAAGATGAAATGCTGACGGATTTCCCGGGAAACGCAGCGTGGATAATTCTTCTCATTAGTAAATAGGCAATATTCACTATTTTTTCGGAGATAACCCGTGATGGTTCATTTGCCAGGCTGCTGGTAATTTTGATGTCAGCCCTGAATGAAAAATGGACATTCTGCACATTACGCCACTTAGCGCCATGTGACAGGGCATAACGGCAGAAGGAGGGATGCATATGAAGATCTATGCGACACTGACTCTTGGTATTTTGGTGCTTGTTCTTGTTGGAAAAGTGGATAATAAAATTGAATAAAGTGAGACAAATATATGAGTAAGAAAAAGTGTGTTGCGGCATTTTACAGAACGCATATTGATGCTGAGAAAGCCGTTAAAGATCTTCAAAATTCAGGACTCAACATGAAGCAATGTTCCATCCTCGGCAGGGGTTTTCATACGGAGGAGGAAGTTGTCGGTTTCTATAACGCCGGTGATCGAATGACCTACTGGGGCAAACAGGGAGCGTTCTGGGGCGGCGTTCTGGGTTTATTAGTCGGATCCGGATTTTTCTGGATTCCCGGCATTGGAACAGTCATGGTAGGCGGAGCACTTGTTTCGTCAATTGCGGGAGCTCTTGAAGGAGCGGCAGTTGTTGGAAGCCTGAATGTCATTGGAGCAGGTTTGTACAGTATTGGAATCCCGACCGATAGCATCCTGGAGTGTGAGCTGGCTATTAAGGCAAATAAATTTGTCGTCATCTTTCATGGTACTGCTGAAGAAGCTGCCAAAGCAGGGGCTGTCCTGGATCTGACCCCAAAAGTAGTCCCGGGTGCCCCGACAGAGGTAAATTCAGCAACAAAAGTTGCGTCGTAAAACAAAAATGAGTGGGAATATTGTGCTGCCAGGAGAAACGTCGGTAAAAAATGAGACGATAGTGGTGGCATTGCAGGAATCCGAGAAGCGCTACAGACGGCTTTTTGAATCCGCAAAAGACGGTATTCTTATTCTCGATGCTGTTACCGGCAAGGTGGTCGATGTCAATCCTTTTCTGATGCAATTACTTGGATATTCATACGACACAATATGCGGAAAACACATATGGGAAATCGGTGCATTTAAAGACATTGCCGCGTCCAAGGATGCTTTCAAGACACTTCAGGATAACGAATACATCCGCTACGAGGATTTGCCGCTGGAAACCCTGGATGGGCGTTCCATCGCCGTGGAATTCGTCAGCAATGTTTACCTTGTTGACCATTGTAAGGTGATCCAGTGCAATGTTCGCGACATCAGCGCGAAGAAGCACGGCGAGGCCGAGCGCAAGCGTCTGATGGCGGCAATCGAGCAAACTGGAGAGGCCATCGTCATAACAGATTCCAAGGGGGTAATCCAGTTTGTAAACCCTGCCTTCGAGAAGACGACCGGCTTCAATCGAATGGAGGCTGTCGGCCACAATTCGAGCATCCTGAAGAGCGGCAAGCAGGACGAACTGTTTTATCGCAATCTGTGGGACGCAATCTCGTCAGGCACAACCTGGTCGGGGTGCATGGTCAACAAGCGCAAGGACGGGACTCTCTACACCGAGGAAATGACAATATCGCCGGTTCTCGATACTTCCGGCCACATTGTCAACTACGTGGCAGTCAAACGTGACATAACCGCACATCTCCGACTGATGGATCAATTTCAGCAGACACACAAAATGGAAGCTGTGGGCTTGTTGGCTGGTGGCGTAGCACACGATTTCAACAATATGCTCACCGTGATCCTCGGCTACTCCGAACTTGCTCTCATGAAAGCGGACCCGACCCAGACTTTGCATGCCGACATCGAGGAAATCATAAAAGCCGCAAAGCGCTCTTCAGAAATAACCCGACAATTGCTGGCTTTTGCGCGCAAGCAGATAATAAAGCCTGTGGTGTTCGACCTGAATCGTGCCGTAGAAAGCATGCTGAATATGATCAGACGACTTATCGGAGAGAACATCAGTCTGGAATGGTTACCCGAGGGGAGCCCTTGTTTGATCAGAATGGACGAGGCTCAGGTGGATCAGATCCTGGCCAACCTTTGCGTCAACGCGAGGGACGCCATTTCCGACGTCGGTAAGGTCACTATCAAAACGGAAACTGCTGTTTTTGACGAAGACTACTGTATCGATCACGCTGAGTTTGCAGCAGGAAAGTATGCAATGCTGGAAGTCAGCGACAATGGATTCGGCATGGACAAGGAGACTCTCGACCAGATATTTGAACCGTTTTTCACCCGGAAGGGGTTGGGCCGGGGCACTGGCTTGGGTTTATCCGTGGTGTATGGCATCGTCAAGCAGAACAGCGGATTCATAAAAGTTTCCAGTGAACAAGGAAAAGGAACGACATTCAAAATTTATTTGCCTCTATCCACTGACAAAGGCATCGATGCTCCGCAGGAAATAGCGGAAGCTATGCCTCTCGGACGAGGCGAAACCGTGCTGGTGGTTGAAGACGAGCCTGGGATACTGAAGCTTTGTAATATGATGCTGCATCAACTGGGTTATAAGGTGATAACAGCAGCCACGCCTGACAACGCCATCAGGCTGGCAACGGAATATGTTGGCAAAATAGACATTCTGATCACCGATATAATAATGCCGGAAATGAACGGCCGTAATCTGGCAGCACGAATACAATCTCTCTTCCCCGGTATAAAAGTTTTGTTCATGTCCGGCTATACCGCCGACGTGATCACCCAAAGGGGGGTCCTGGAGGGGGACATAAACTTCATACTGAAGCCTTTCTCCATGAGGGAGCTGGCCATAAAAGTGAGGGATGTGATGCAACCAAATGGAGAATCACTGCCGCGATCATCCTGAATAGAATACGGAGGAAGTATGCTTCGAAGTGTCAATAGTCTGATTGGTTATTCCATCACTGTCAGCGAGGGCAAGTTCGGAGAGGTGAGCGAGTTTGCCTTTGATAGTACAACGTGGACTCTTCGCTATTTGGTTGTTGAATCCGGCAGATGGTTATCCGGTCGAATATTTCTTATTTCTCCTGCTGCTCTTGGAAACCTCGATTGGCCAATGCAGACATTCCTGGTAAATCTCACGATGGAACAAATTCGCACCAGTCCTGAAATTGCCATGGAAAAACCTGTAACCCGGCAACTGGAGACTGAATTGTTCAACCACTACCACTGGCCGGCATATTGGACCAGTAAAGAAATAACCGAGTCGACAGATCATTCGCCCCCTCAACCGAGCGCAGACGATCTGCATTTGTGCGACACCCATACCACCTTTGGAATTCATGCAGTGGATGGTGAAATAGGGCATGTGGAAGATTATATAGTGAACACTGATAACTGGTCACTGAACTTCCTTGTAGTCAGAACCGCAAACTGGCTCCCGGGAAAGAAAGTACTCATTTCTCCACAATTGATTAACCATCTGGATTATGCCAATAAAACCCTCTATGTGAATCTGACGAAAGAAGCTGTCGAGAACAGTCTGGAATTTGACCCAACGCGACTGGTCAACACGCTGTATGAAGCCCACCTCTATGATTACTACGGGCGTCCAAAGATGGAGCCCGCGGCAAGAAGCAAACTGTTTGGGTTTTAAAAGCTGAATCTCATCGACTTTCCGTGGTTTATACTATTCACGGCAATAGGCGCGTAATCGAATCTTCTTAAGAAATTGATCAGAGAGCACATCGATCTGGATCATTTTCGGGATCAGATTCAACGTTTTTGCGGCCACGTTTGGGCGGACGTGGTAAAATGAACGTTGAAGAGGTTGCTCATTGCTCGATAGGCCGGCCTCTTCGAAATCCAATCGATGAGGCAAAATCCATGAGGAGCATCTTACAGGCCAACACCCCAAAGGCCGTCCGTCTGAAGATCAAGCGCCGACCTTGAATATCAAGTTCAGGAATGCGTTTCACGATACTTCGGCGGAACGGTCGTTGTATACCTCCCGCCGAGATGCGCTGAATTTCACCGGAAGACAGTTTCGACGTATACTTTCCGAGCTTTGCCCGGTGCAGGGATGCGACTGTTTTCGCGATATCGAAATCCTGGTAGATGACCGAATCGCACTCATCAGATGGATCGACATCGATGCCGACGAAGAGAAGCCGGCCATCGAGATTGAACTGCCCGGTTAGTGGCCGACGTCGATCAGGGCAGCATTAACAAAGGTGAATATGAAGATTCCTCCTCATACCCCGTCCAAAAATGAATAATACCGTCGTCACCGGCCTGGGAATGATTTCCGCCTCAGGACTCGGCATAGAGTCTAACTATCGCAACTTTCAATTGAAAAAAAGTGGCATTCAACGCATCACAAGGTTCGAAATCCCGGCCAAGGTTAAGACTGACATCGCAGGACTCGTTCCGGATATCCCATCGGAGAAACTGCCTCAACACCTCGTTTCACGCATGAACGATGAGGACCTGCGACAGGATTACGTGAAGGCCGCAGTTTTCGTAGCCGACGAAGCAATACGCGAAGCCGGCATAAACGAAAAGATTCAGATGAATCCCCGACGCACCGGCCTGTTCGTGGCGAGCAGCCTCGGCAACTTTTTGTATGTGTCCGAGTTGGTTAAAGACTATTTCATGAAGCAATTATATAAAATAACATCGCTGATACATGGCATGAACAGTTATCTTCCCTCGCGACTGGCCGACCTGTTCGGCATCAAAGGCCCATGCCTGTTCGTCAGTTCGTCTTGTACAAGTTCACTCAATGCCATACTTCAGGCCGACACCCTCATTCGAAGCGGGTTCATAGATAGAGCCGTTATCTGTGCGGTAGACGTCTGCCTGGAGGTCGGCACATACCACCTCTGGAACAAAATCCGCGTCTTGTCACACCGCAACGACGATCCACCCACCGCATGCCGCCCGTACTGCATGACCCGTGACGGAATTGTAGTTTCCGAGGCGGCAGGCTGTTTCGTTCTCGAAAGGGAGGGCGCTGCGGGGGCCCCATACGCGCGTATTCGCGGCTTCGGTATGTCAAACGGAGCGTCCGATTTCCTCAAGCCAACTCCCGAAGATATTTCCCGGGCAATTCGAGACGGCATCGACAATGCTGGCATAAGCGCGGATGACATCGATTTCATCGCAGGTTCGGCTTCCGGCTCACCCCATTGCGATCATTTCGAGACCCGAGCGATCCGGGAAATATTCGGCCCCGCCGCTGCTGACCGCATACCTCTTTTTGCGTTCAAAAGCTTTCTCGGAACAGCCTTCGGAACGCAAGCCATAACTGAAGGAGCGCTCGCATTACGGGCATTTCGCGAAAACAGACTTCCGGAGCCGAGAAACATCTTCGAGAAGGATGAACGCGTCTGCGCCAATGCCTATTATAATCCGAACGATTATCATGGATACGATATGAATAATCACTACTGTCCGGTTTAAGACCATGATAAACAGGGCTGTTTTGGTGTACCAGCCTCTGAATCTGGGAGTACAAGGTCGGAAAACAGCGATTGAATGGGGTTCTTTTCAAAAAGAGAGATGCTCAA
>JADFYG010000107.1:604-12217 GCA_015233155.1 Candidatus Rifleibacteriota bacterium | reverse complement strand
AAGACAATTTTCTCGGAACCTGGAAATATCAACAGTTCAGCGATTCGAGATCAACGGGAGAAACAAAATATCTGCCCTTTTCGTCGATCTTCACGAGTCCGCATGGCATAACCGGATCGTGTGTGAAAAAGAGTTTTCCGCCGGACCTCAGCAGATCTTTCAAAAGCGCCGTTTTCTCACTGATGAGCAGTTCGGGAAAACGATCGTAGCCCATTGTTATCGGAATATGAGTCCAGGGTGAACCCGGAATAAGATCAGCGACAAACACCAGTGGTCCCGATGGAATGTTGATCCTTGAGATCATCAAACCCGGCGTGTGTCCATTCGAAAAAGAAAACGTCACAAGTGGCGACAGCCACGACATATTCCGGCTCTTGCAGCTGCCATCTTCACGAACCAGAACCAGGCGGCCCGATTTTTCGAGGAGCGCATTCAGTACCGGAACGAAGGACGCTTTATCCCGTTGATGCCCACTCCGGGCACGCTCCCAATGCATGGCCCCCACTATGAATTCAGCTTTCGGAAACAGCAGCCGTGGCTCTGCGCCCGCGCTAAACTCAGACAGTAAGCCGCCCGCGTGGTCAAAATGAAGATGAGAAAGCACCACCATATCGATATCGGCGTCCGTCAGCCCTGTCTGTTGCAAGCTGTGTAAAAGAACGTGGCCGGCAGGACTCACACCGTAACGCTCTTTCATTTTGTCATCAAAAAAGGCTCCGATTCCCGCCTCGAAAAGAATGTTTCGCCCATCGTCGGTCCTTAGCAGAAGGCTTCGGCAAGCCAGGGGAATCCGGTTCATTTCATCGGGCGGTGACCATTGCCTCCACATTTCCCGTGGTGCATTTCCGTACATTGCTCCGCCGTCAAGCTTCTGCACATTTCCTTCCAGACTGTACAACTTCATAAATATGCGTTTCCTGAAATATCTGTGATTTACAAGCAATTCCGTTTATTTATTTGTTTTATCGGGCGGGTTTGAAACCCGCCCATACGATAATTATGACCGAATAAATAAATATCATTGCGTTTCTGTATAATCATGATTTATGAGATTTCCGTGCCTCTGCTGCATCCGAAGGTTTCGGCGTGATTATTCAAACAGCTCTCCGGTACTGACCCCCGACTTCGAAAAGAGCATGGGTAATCTGCCCCAGACTGCAGTATCTGGCGGAATTGAGAAGCTCCGCAAAAATGTTGCCGTTATTCAGCACAACCTGCCGCAGACTGGTAAGCGCTTTCGCGACTTCGTTCTTATTTTCATTTTTGAACTTGTCAACACGCCCCAGCTGATCCTGTTTTTCCTCGTAGGTGGCCCGGGCCACCAGAATGTTCATTGATTCTCCAAGTTGCTCCTGATGAGGATTCAGATAGCAGTTTACGCCAATAAGCGGAAGTTTTCCGGAATGTCTGAGCATCTCATAATACATGCTCTCCTCCTGTATCTTCTCGCGTTGATACTGCGTTTCCATGGCACCAAGCACGCCGCCGCGCGATGAAATACGATCGAATTCCTCAAGTACTGCCTTTTCAACAGTGTCGGTCAAATAATCGATGAAATAAGAACCCTGCAGAGGATTCTCGCTTTTCAAATATCCATATTCTCTGTTCAGGATCAACTGAATTGCCATGCTCCGTCGAACGCTTTCTTCCGTGGGAGTCGTTATCGCCTCGTCGTAAGCATTGGTATGAAGTGAATTGCAGTTGTCGCTTGTAGCCATAAGCGCCTGCAGAGTCGTTCTTATATCGTTGAACTGTATTTCCTGTGCGTGGAGAGAACGGCCACTGGTCTGACAATGATACTTCAGCTTCTGAGAACGCTCGTTTCCATGATATTTGCTCCGCATGGCCACGGACCAGATGCGCCGTGCCACCCTTCCGATAACGGAATACTCCGGATCCATTCCGCTGCTGAAAAAGAAAGAAAGATTGGGTGCAAAATCATCAATTTTCATGCCCCGGCTCAGAAAATATTCAACGAATGTGAAGCCGTTGGCCATGGTAAAAGCCAGCTGAGATATCGGATTAGCACCAGCTTCCGCGATATGATATCCGGAAATGCTAACCGAATAATAGTTCTTCACCTGATTCTGAATAAAGAACTCCTGCATATCTCCCATTATTTTCAGGGCGAAATCCGTCGAAAAAATGCATGTATTTTGTGCCTGGTCCTCTTTCAGGATATCCGCCTGAACCGTTCCGCGTATATTCTGCAGAGTGAATTTTCTTACTTCCTCTTTTTCTTCCTCGGAAAGAGGCGATCCTTTTTTGCTTTCCGCGCATTCGATCTGTTGATCAATGGCGGCAACAAAGAAAAACGCCAGAATCATGGGCGCCGGACCGTTGGTCGTCATACTGACGCTGGTATTGGCATCACACAGATCAAAACCCTTGAACAAAGTCTTCATGTCATCAAGAGTCGCGATGGAAACACCGCTCTCGCCGATTTTGCCAAATACATCCGGTCGTTTTTCAGGATCTTCTCCATATAACGAGACACTGTCAAAAGCTGTTGAAAGGCGCTTGGCGCTGTCGTCCCTGGTCAGAAAATGAAAACGCCTGTTCGTGCGCGCCGGACCGCCTTCTCCGGCGAACTGACGCTTCGGATCCTCGTCTGCACGCTTGAAAGGGAACACTCCGGCTGTATATGGAAAGGAGCCGGGGACGTTTTCCTTTCTCAAAAACTTAACCACTTCTCCAAGATTGTCCGTTTCCGGCAGGCAAACTCGGGGAATTTTCACTCCGGAAAGCGAAGTGGTATTTGTCGGAACTTCAAAAACCTTACCTCTGACGGAATATTTAAATGTATCGTCCCGGTAATTTTTCCGGAACTCATCCCATTTTTCAAGCTGCCCCTGAAGTTTTAACGGAAGTTTGTTCCATTCTTCGTTTCTGACCTGATTCAGCTCTTCCAATGCCGCCTCGCTGATAGGCATCGAAAGAGTTGAATTCAATGCATGAACATTGTCGGCAATCTGAACCATACTGTCTGTTTCATGATGATAATGTCGCACAGCTTCGGATATTTCATTGAGATAATTCGTTCGAGTCTGTGGAATGATCGGAGCGACAACTGAAGATTTCCGAGCCGTCCGCAGCTCCAGTTTTGGTATCCAGTCATTCTTGCCACCGCGAGTATTCAGGATGGACAATAAATGGCGATATAGCCCGTTTGTTCCGTCATCATTGAATTTCGAAGCGATAGTTCCGAAGATAGGATAATCCTCTTCGTTGCCATGCTTTCCGGCAAACCGACTGCGACGCACCTGTTTGACGACATCGCGAAAAGCGTCTTCCGAGCCCCTGCGGTCAAACTTGTTCACCGCTATCAGATCTGAAAAATCCAGCATATCGATCTTTTCCAGCTGCATTGGAGCACCATATTCGCTCGTCATTACATACAACGCGACGTCGGAAACACTCAGGATTCCAGTGTCACCCTGGCCTATGCCGCTCGTTTCCACCAGGATCAAATCAAACCCCGCCTGTCGTGCAAGACATATAGCGTCGTGCAATACCGCGGTCAATTCGTTCTGGCTTCCGCGAGTAGCGAAGCTCCGCATGAAGACATGCGGATGATTGATCGAATTCATTCGAATCCGGTCGCCAAGCAAGGCACCACCAGTCTTTTTCTTGGAAGGATCGATGCTGAAAATACAGTATTTGCGATCAGGGAATTCTAAAAGAAAGCGTCTGATGATTTCGTCGGTCAGGCTACTCTTTCCTGCCCCGCCGGGACCGGTTATACCGACGACGAGAGGCGGCTCAGAAGTATGACCCGCGCCATTCTTTTCAAGATTTCCCGCCCGCCGCCCTCTGTCCACCTGTTTCCGGATAGGCGCCGGCAGCTCTCCGCACGCGTGCTCCAGAACGCTCAATGCCCGGGCGAACCGCTTCACACCGCCGGCATCAACCGGATCCGGACCTAATTGCGAAGGCCACTGATCCAATGCAAAATCAGATTTTGCGAGCATATCAGAGATCATGCCGTGCAGACCCATTTTCCGGCCGTCTTCGGTAGTATAGATATGGGTAATTCCGTCTTTTTCAAGCTCTCTTGCTTCCTGGGGGAGAATGACGCCGCCCCCGCCCCCGAAGATTTTCATATCGCTTCGGCCGAGCTTGTCGAGGCTTTCACGAAGATAATGAAAGAATTCCATGTGTCCGCCCTGATAAGAGCTTACGGCTACTGCCTGAACGTCTTCCTGGATGGCTGCATTCACGATCTCGTCGACACTGCGATTGTGTCCCAGATGAATGACTTCTGCTCCGCCTTCCTGCAACAAACGCCGCATGATATTGATGCTCGCATCATGCCCGTCAAAAAGCGCCGTAGCCGTAACCAGGCGAATTTTATTCTTCAGCTTATGGGAAATCGATTCTTCCATGACAAGCCTCCCTCTCAGCTCCGATCAAGAGCTTAGCGAGTAATTTCCCCATTTCAGCGCAATGGTGCCCCAGGTCAAGCCGCCGCCGAAACCGACAAGGAAAACATTATCGCCTTTTTTTATCCGACCTTGTTGTAATGCCTCATGCAGACAAATCGGAATTGTTGCGGCCACGGTGTTTCCGTATTTGTCCAGGTTCACGAAAAACTTTTCCATGGGGCAATCAAATCGTTTCGCAGCTGACTCGATAATACGAATATTCGCCTGATGTGGAATGATGAGCGAAAAATCATCCAGCTTCATGTTATTTCGAACCAGGATCTTTTCGATCATTTCCCCGACTATCCTGGTGGAAAACTTGAAAACCTCTTTCCCGTTGATTTTGACATAATGCAACCGTTTTTCAACGGTTTCAGCCGTGGTCGGCATTTCCGTGCCGCCTGCCGGGATCAATATATGCTCAGATCCTGAGCCATCGGATCCGAGGAGGGAATCAAATATGCCTTCATCACCTTCCGCCGGACCAAAAACCGTGGCGCCTGCTCCGTCTCCGAAAAGAACGCAGGTGTTTCGATCCGTGAAATCGATCACCTTCGACAATATATCCGCGCCGATTACCAGCACATAATCAAACATTCCGGTGGCAATAAAATTCGAAGCGATTGAAGAAGCATATATATAACCGGAACATGCGACTTCAACATCAAAAGCGGCGGCATTAACACAACCCAATCGGTTTTGAATGATGCACGCGGTTGCGGCTATCGGACGGTCCGGGGTAAAGGAGGCCAGAATGACGGCACCTATTTTTTCCGGGGGAATCCCGGAATTTTTCAATGCCATTTCTCCGGCTAACACAGCCAGATCAGACGTCTTTTGATTCGGCGCGGCTATTCTTCTTTCGCGGATTCCCGAGCGCGTGAATATCCACTCATCGGTGGTATCGACCATTTTCTCAAAATCAAAATTGGTCATTACTTTTTCGGGAAGATATTTTCCGGTTCCAATAATGGTTGCCCTGCGTAATTGCCGCATAGTAAACGGAACCTCCAGCCAGAATTGACAAAAAAAGGCGTTAAAGACTACCCAAAATCGAAGCGAAAGTCAAGAATTCATCAGAACTCAGATAAGTCTCTCTTCGTTGCCTTATCTGTACCCGACGCTGATTATCCGTGCCCGGCCTTTATCTGTGTTCATCCGTGTTTATCTGTGGTCAACTCCTGCACGGTCTTTATCTGTGTGAAAATCAGAACCAGCCGGTCAGCTCCACTCGGGTCTCGCTTCAGATGTGCAATGCCGCCATTCTTCAATTCTCCAAAAAGAATCGCCTCGGCAAGCGGATCCTTCACTTCTGTTTGAATGACGCGACCGAGCGGCCGAGCCCCATGTTTCGGATCATACCCCTTGACCGCAAGCCATTTACGGGCATCATCCGCAAGCTCTATCTTCACAGCTTTTCGGTCAAGCTGCTTCTGCAATAGAGCGATGAACTTGTCAACCACGCGGCACATCACTTCAGGAGTTAATGATTTGAAACTTACAATCGCATCAAGACGGTTGCGAAATTCAGGACTGAACAGCCTGTTTATGGCTTCCCGCCCCTTCTTCGGAACGTCGGCCGATCGGTCGCCAAACCCTATTGTCTGCCCTTCCATTTCTTTTGCACCGGCATTAGAGGTCATCATGAGAATGACATTTCTAAAATCCGCCTTGCGCCCATTATTGTCGGTCAGAGTGGCATAATCCATGACCTGCAGCAGGATGCTGAACAGATCCGGGTGCGCCTTTTCGATCTCATCCAGCAATACAATGGCATGAGGATTCTTCCGTACAGCGTCAGTCAGCAAACCACCCTGATCGAAGCCTACATAACCCGGCGGAGCGCCGATCAATCGCGAAACCGTGTGCTTTTCCATATATTCGCTCATATCGTATCTCAGAAAGG
This sequence comes from Candidatus Rifleibacteriota bacterium, assembly GCA_015233155.1. Classification (GTDB taxonomy): domain Bacteria; phylum Muiribacteriota; class Ozemobacteria; order Ozemobacterales; family Ozemobacteraceae; genus JADFYG01. The sequence continues at coordinate 5,887 of JADFYG010000107.1, read as the reverse complement.
GAACGCCAAGCACCATCGCGGTCTGACGCGCGACTTCCGTCTTGCCGACGCCGGTCGGCCCGGTGAACAGGAAGGATCCGATCGGCCGCTCCGGCGCGCCCAGTCCTGCCCGCGAGCGCTTCATAGCCTGAACAAGCGTCCTGATCGCATCTTCCTGTCCGAAGACAACCGCATCGAGACCATTTTCAAGCTGAGCAAGCTTTTCTACGTCAGATTCCGAAAGACGCTCGGAAGGAATATTGGCTATGCGCGCCACGACTCGCTCAATGCGCCCCGCGCCGATATGCTTACGACCGGGAAACCCCTTTGACAGTTTGAGACGGGCCCCGGCTTCATCAATCACATCGAGCGCTTTGTCAGGAAGAAACTTTTCGTTTACGTACTTCGAGGAAAGTTCAGCCGCGGCACGCAACGCATGTCTCGAATACTCCACGCCGTGAAAGCTCTCGTATGCACCCTGTAGTCCCCGGAGAATGCGAACAGTTTCGGCAACGCTCGGTTCAACCAGATCTATTTTCTGGAAACGCCGCGACAACGCCCGGTCTTTTTCGAAAAAATGTTTGAAGTCTTCGTATGTGCAAGCGCCGATGCAACGGAGTTTTCCGGAGTTAAGGGCCGGTTTCAGCAGGTTGGATACGTCCATTGATCCTCCGCCGGTCGCCCCCGCGCCAACAATCGCATGGATCTCATCAATGAACATGATGGCTCCGGGGATGTCCTCGAGCGCCTTCAGCACCGCCTTCAACCGGGCTTCAAAATCTCCGCGATAACGGGTTCCGGCAAGAAGCGCACCCAGATCGAGAGCGTATATCACTGCGTTTTTCATTGGCCCGGGAACATTCCCGTTGGCGACCCTGAGCGCAAGCCCTTCAACCAGTGCGGTTTTGCCGACTCCAGGCTCGCCCACGAACACAAGATTGTTTTTCCTGCGACGGCACAGCACCTGAATTGCTCGCGACAACTCTTTCCTGCGGCCGACCAGCGGGTCTATTTCACCCTTTTTCGCGCGCTCGATCAGGTTGCGTGCGAACTTTTCGAGCGGGTCTGTGACAGGTTTCCCTTCGCCTCCGGGGCCGGCTTCCGACTCTTCGTCTTCGTCCCCGCCGGGCAAAGCGCCATCAATGACGGCTCCATCTTCCTTGGTGATGCCATGAGATATGAAATTCAGCACATCGATTCTGGAAATGCCTTCCGCCTGCAAAAAGGCTGCGGCATGTGAGTCTTCTTCTTCTAAAATGGCCGCCAGAAGATCACCGGCATGAGCTTCCTCTCTGCCGGCCGCACGCACATGTGCAACCGCGTTTTCCATGACACGTTCAAAACCCAGTGTCGGAGACGGCCAGGCTTTGGTGCTTGGGGTAGCCAGCGGAACGTGCTTGTCGAAAAATGCGTTTAAGGCTTCTTTCAGTCGTGTGATACTGCCGCCGCAGGCCTTGATGATCTCACGACCACGGTCATCATGAAGTACGACATACAAGACATGCTCGATCGTTAAATACTGATGAAGCCGTTTGTGCGCCTCCATTACGACACCTTCGACCGCCATTCCCAACTCTTTATTCAACATGATTCACTCTTTCTCGATGGTGCATGTCAGAGGATACCCCTGTTTACGCGCCACGTCATGGGTGCGCTTGACCTTGGTCTCGGCGATATCTCGCGTGTATACCCCAGCAAGGCCTCTGCCATTCTTATGCACATGTAACATGATCCGGACCGCCTCGGCAGCAGGAAGATCGAAGATCTCTTCAAGTATCATGACGACGAACTCCATCGTCGTGTAGTCGTCATTCAGCAAAAAAACCTTGAACATCGGAGGCTTTTTCGATTTTTGACGCGTTTTTTGAATCGTTTCTTCGATCGGCGTGAATGCTGGTTGGGTCATGGCTTTTCAAACTGCATTCTACCACTCGCGTGATGCTCATTACAATATTCATGGTTAATAAAATGGCATGTTCGACCGATGGTAAAGCCAATTTCCGCTGCATCCTGGAGCTCTGACCTTATGATCAAGGAATTCCTCATTGCCGTTGTCATGACACTTATATTCTCCGTAGGCGTCGGCGTTCTGTTCGTCCGGACTCTGCTTGAAATGTTCGAAATTCTGATAAATGACCGCTCAGACGAGCCCGAAGAATCCCCGGTTCGTAACCAGCATAAATGATATCGGGAGCACTCAAAGACCGGAGCACGCAATCCCTGTAGTGGCGGGTTTCAGTTCTGCCGCAAAGTCCCATGGATCGAACAGTGGAAAAACCGCCGTCCGTCCTTGTAAAAAATTGAATACTCGCCGCCACCCGGACACGGCATCGACTCCTTGATAATGTTCTCTTCAATCAATTTTTGCGGATCGAACTTAAACATTTTTTTGTTCCCCTTCTTGTCGTAGATGACGACGGCAAGAATCAGTGATTTCATTATCGAAAAACAGCGCAGCTTTGTCTCTTTCTGATCCTGCGCGATCTTGACCATCACATCATGATATTTCTTGAATGCAAATGAGTAATCGAGAAATATTTTTTGCTGTTCCTTCACATCGAAACCCTTGCTCGTATCAGTGCTGTTGATGCGCTGAACAAGACTGAGATAAGACTTCTGGAACTCCTGCTGAACTTTCGGAAGCTGTAGCTTCTCGAAGATATTCTTCGGATCAGGGGATTCAGCCACCGACTCTATGGAAATAGGCGTCTTTCCATCTTCGGGTGGAGGTGGCGGAGGCTGATCTACATTTCCGCACCCGGATACCGTGAGAAAAAAAAGGAACGCCAAAACTGTCGGGCATAAAAAAATAAGGCCCGAAAATGGTTTCCTGACTAATTGTCTTAGCGGAATCGTCACGTGAGCACGAGCCAACATCATACCTTCCCGCTCCACGCCTGTCAAACCCCATATCCGATGTTTTAACCCTGAGCCAGACTGACACGATATTGCCCGACATACAGATACTGTGATACATTGTTATCTATATCAGTCTGAATGACACATAGTTACCAACAGCACGGGAGGGCATAATGAACACCAGTGGGTCTCCCAAGTTTATCTTGTGGACATTTATATGTATTCTGAGCCTTACCCTTCTGGCCGGCTGTGGCGGAAGCGGCGGCGGAACAAGCACCGTAGGCCCGGGGGTCAACAATGATTCTCCTGTCTCGGCCCTGAAAGCTCAGCTTGCTGTCTGGGCAAAAACAAGCAGTCCTTCGCTGAATCTAAGCTCACAAAAGGCGCAGACCGCATCTTCAACCTCTCTCGGAACTGTTACATTCAGAGATCTGTCAGGTGTTTCCTGGATATTCAATGTATTGTCCGTAACATATGCTACGACTGATCAGGCCGATATTCTTGTGGAATACTTCCAGACTTCGGGCGCCAAAATAGATATTGATTTCATGATGAGTCGAACTAACGAGGGCTGGATAATTTCCGACATCAACGTCACCGGAATCCCGGACATCATCGTCATTACAAATACCTTCACCGGCAACGTCATGAAGGGAACGGTCACTGAAAAAGGCACCGGAGTTCCTATATCAGGAGCTCTCGTCGCGCTGATCAGCGCCACCGGAGTAACAACGAACACATCGAGTGATGCCAGCGGATACTATGAATTTACCGGCGTTCCGGCCGGTACATATACTCTTGTCATAAGCCGCGACGGATACGTCATCGAAACCAAAACCGGCATAATCATCACGGACTGATTATGCGGACTTTCGTACGTTTTGAATTTCGAAAAGATAAAACTCTGAATTCTTGGGCATCCTGACATACTCAAAAGACATTTTGATGATTCGCTAAAAGACTCATCATTAGAGAGATTTTTGAAAAAGTGCGAAATTAACATTATTATTTATTTTTCCACAGTGTGATTTGGAGGAAATATGACAAAGCGTTGGATAACGTTGCTCTCTGTATTTTTTTCCGGTCTGTTACTCTTCGGTTGTGGTAATGGCAGCGGGGGTGGAAATCCTGTCGCGTCAAATACAGCACCCGCAACGCTGGCCGATCTTTCCGGAACCGTTTCTTTCCAGGGTGTTCCCATGTCAAACACCGCGGTTTACCTCATAAAGTCGCAAAATCTAGTTACTGCGGGTTTGTCACAGGCGGCATCCATGCGCGTCGCACCGGACGCCTCGACGAAAGCCGCGGCGACCGCGGACTCCGATTTTGGAGATTTCCGCACAATGACCGATGATAATGGAGCCTACCGATTTTCCCGAATCCCCATCGGTGAATACAACCTTGTCGCCGTGAAGGATGACCAGCATCAGGCAATAAATCAATCCATCAAGGTCGGAACCGTGACCACGGTTGATGTTGTGCTGACGCCAACCGGTTCAGTCAAAGGCAGTGTGTCGATTTCCGGGACATCCGACTTGAGTTCCGTAATGATCTATCTGGAGGGCACCTCATATGTCGCCATCACTGGCGTAAACGGAGCGTTCCGAATCGCGGGCATTCCCATCGGCAACTATACGCTGAGCGCGGTTAAACCAGGTTTTAAATCAGTATCATCGACGACAGTCGTCGTTGAAGCAGCCGTCGAAAAAGATGTCGGAGTCATCAACATGGCAGCGGCCAGCAACGGTTCCACGACCGCGGCTTCACTGTCGGGCCATGCATATCTGACTTCGGCCGCCTCGAACAGTTCCGGAATCACCGTCTCCTTCGATTACACGCCCTGGAGCGGCCAGACTGATGCAAGCGGATCATTCAATTTTGTCGGAATTCCTCTCGGCATATATACAATCCGATATCGGGCCTACCAATTTGTGGAAGTGGCTGCAACCATCGATCTGACCATGCCGGGCCCGCACACGGCCCAGGATGTCGTGATGCGCACGATTTCCTCCACTCAGGCGAATGTTGCCGGAAACCTTATCGGAAAAGATGCTTCCCGATATGTCCAGCTTCTTCTGCTGCGTGACATGGGAGGAGGCGTTTTTTCCACGACCCCGACCATGCAAAGCGCCATATTCGACACCAGTTACTCTTTTGTGAACATTCCTACCGGTACATATAAGTTCGATGTTCAGAACGGCTACGCCCTGAGTGCTGCAGATATGGTTCCATTCACTCTTTCCGAAGGACAGAATCTGGCAAAAGATCTGACTCTGACTTCCGCACTGGCATCGGTCAGTATCACGTTAACCGGCGTAGATCCGGCTAAATCCGGCACATTATATCTTGATATTAAAGATCTGACGACAGGCACCTTCAGCCAGTCGCGCTACTTCAGTTTCAATTCAACCTCGACCAGCTATACGTTCGGATTTATCTCAACCG
>JADFYG010000107.1:0-505 GCA_015233155.1 Candidatus Rifleibacteriota bacterium | reverse complement strand
TCCAGAACTATCGCGCTGCTTTCGACCACAGGTAATCTTACGGGGAACGTCACCGGCATTGCCGCAGGTTATCCTTTGCATCTCTGGCTGCAACGCGATAATGGAACAGGCTTCACCGATGTAACCAGCGTAACGTTGAATTCAAACGGTTCCTATATGTTCAATCTCATTGCCACGGGACCGATCAGACTCGCAGTAAGGAAATCGTATACTCTTTCGGCCGCGGATGCAGCATCGTTCAATATTGCCGAGGGAAACAACATTGCGAAAAACATCGCTGTTACTCAGTCGTATCCGACCATTACAGGCGTTGCATCAGCAGGAAACAGTCTGATCATCAGCGGAACCGGTTTCGATATCAGCGCGCAGGCCTCGATCTGGAAACAATCAGTAGGCACGATCACCATTCCAATCGCTGCCGTAACCGCTACAACTTTCACGGGCAACGTCAATCCACCGATAATTCAACCTGGTTTGTACAATGTATCCATCAGAAATAATAGAG
>JADFYG010000106.1 GCA_015233155.1 Candidatus Rifleibacteriota bacterium | reverse complement strand
CCAGATCGATCTGGAGTATTGAATCAGTTCGCTTGCAGAGGTTGGCTGAATTCCTTTGTGGATTAATCGCGACAAGTGTCGTTGTCGAAGACGGCGTCATACTCAGTGAAGTGGCTTACCCTGAAAAAACACTGAGCAAAAAAAGAATTGTCGACAGGAATGAATCATTTATTCCTAAGGAAAGCTTCGAGACGCTCATCGAACAGGCAGGCGATAAAATGAGAATATCGTTCGTCATCAGGAAACATGCGTGTTCGGGAAATTCAATGTTGATTGCATCCTGAGCAAATGCAGGCCGGCGGCGACATTTTTATTACGCGCGAACATTACAATATTGTGGCATTATACCAACCTCTGTCACTTATCTAAAGGTTCATGACACCATCATTATTATGCCTTCCCAATCTGATCTTCTCGCCACCTTTACCCATCACTTCGCGCGTGCCATCAGGCAGGAGATGGCGACTATGCGAGAGCGGATGGGGCCATTCGAAATGCCTTTGGGCTGTGGCCGGAAGATCGAAACGGATGATGCGGCTGAGGGATCGCGTTTCAGCTACCGCCTGCTCTCACCTGACAGCAGACTTGTCGTCGGCATGGAGTGCTCGCTGCGTTTTAATGGCGGGGAATGCCTGGTTCGTGTGGAAGATGTGGAAGACCTCCATGTGACCCTGTCGAGTGCGCGTGAGATTGCCCCGGACACTTCGGCAACGCTGGTTTTCTACCCATGGTTCCTGTATGAGAGACTTCTCTCCGTTTTGGCGGAAATCAACGAGAAAGACTTTTCTGTCGCTCGTGCGATGACGCTTTTTGGAAAGTTGAAGCCAACGACCAAGCCAGGAAAGTTGCTTCGAGAGCACCTGGCTCTCAATGAAAGTCAGCGCGCCGCTGTCCAGCTGTGCCTGAATTCTGATCTCGCATTTGTTTGGGGTCCACCCGGCACCGGAAAAACCACAACTCTGGCACATATCGTTGACGAGTTGTCCGGAAACGGCTTGCGCATTCTCGTCCTTTCCACTACCAACGCCGCCATTGATCAGGCTCTCGAAAAAATTGTCCAGGAGCCAGGCATTGCCATGGAGATCGAGAGTGGTCGTGTAGTTCGCATCGGCCGCAGCGATGCCCCCTTATTCGGTACCGGTCTGCGCGACGTGGTCGACCGGATTCATGGCGACAGTAAAGAGAACCTTAACCGATATATTTCACGTCGGTCAGAGATTCATGCATCGCTGAGTGCATGCAAGACCGCCACAGACGCATTGCCAAGTTGCGATGGGCCTGTTCAGATGAAGCTTTTCTGCGATGCCGATGAACAAAATACATCAGTCGCTCTCGACGGTATTTTTAACCACGACAGGCACGCTGTTTTGAGGCAGATGCCGAAGCGCGAGCTGGCCGGTATGATCAGGCGGCGTGGAGAGCGACTTGGCACGATTCGCAGTCTTCTCAATGACAGGATCAACAATTGCAGAAAATCACTCCAAGGCAAGGAACAGATGGTTGTCGACAGGGCCGGGCTTATTCTCACGACACTGACCAATGCCTATTTTTCCCCGCTAATGAACGGACAGCGTTTCGATGTGGTAATCGTCGAAGAGGCTTCCATGGCTATCCTTCCGACTCTTTTTTATGCTGCGTGTCTCGGCAGCAAAAAGACGGTGATCGTGGGCGATCCGTGCCAGTTGCCATCTATCGTTCAGTCCGATGCTGACTATGTCCGACAGGTCATGGGGCGTAGCATCTTTGAGGTTACTGTTCCGGAACCCATGAAGTCACCATTTGTTGCTTTTCTGGACGTGCAGTATCGCATGCATCCGGTCATCGGAACGTTAGTAAGTGAACTGTTTTACGAAGGCAAGCTCAGGCATGCAGCAAAGTTGGGGAAATGTTCAGCCACCGCTGATCTGGAACCGTATGCTGGAGCGCCGCTGATGATACTCGATACAGCCGGTCGAAGTGTGTGCCGGAAGAGTCCCAGAGGACAGTCGCGTCTGAACGAAACGACAGCACGGGCTTGCGTGGATCTGGCTCAACTTGCAATCAGTTCCGGAGCGCAGTCGGTGGCAATCATCACGCCATATGCTGACCAGGCACGTATCATCCGATCGCTTCTGAAAGGGGAGATCGAAGATGATCAACGTATCGAATGCAGCACTGTCCATCGCTTCCAGGGCAGTGAACGCGACGTAATCATCCTGGACACCGTAGACGCAGAACCAATGCAGCCCGGCGTCCTTCTCAACGAGACAGGCAGATACTCAAGTGCATACAAGTTGGTCAACGTGGCTATCTCCAGAGCCCGAGGAAAACTAATAATCGTGGCCGATGTAGAGTATTTTCGGAAAAGAGCCCCAAACGGAGTAATGAGTCAGGTCATCGCGCGCGCTTTGAAGACTGGACGGTGCGAGCTCCTGAAATAGGAGTCCGCCGGAAATACAAAAAAATTATCACAACGCCACGATTTGGCAAAGTTGTGAGTTATTGTTGTTATTAGAGAAGAATATTTTAAATTACCTGCTCGAAAATGATTATCGATGATACTGCCTATGATGCTTATGTTGAGGCCTTGGGAATATCATAAAGGAGTTTTTATGCAAACCAGATTATCGACGACTCAGAAAAAGCTACAAAAGCCATTAATCCATGAGTTAAAGGTCATTACTCGTGAAAGCGACAACACGATATATCCAATCAGAATGAGTTCTTTAATCATAGGCTTCTATTCTACACTCAAGTCGGCCGAGGCAGATATGAGGGCAATAGCCACGGATGATTATATTCCGTTTAACAATGCTTCTTACGACAATGTGTTATTTCATCACTTCGTTATTCAGGCGAGGGCTTTGGATAAAGCGCAACTCTTATATGATGGTTACGAAAGGCGTGTATATGACAACCAGGGAAATTTCCTGGGCGTCTGCCTGCCAGACAATGAACCTTTCTCAGGAAAGAGACCGGATGAATGTAAATATAAAGAAGGTGAGTTTGTAGAATTCGATGATCACGGCACGCTCAGGCTCGGCATTATTTCAATTCTGCCCTTAACTCCGGAAATCGCCCGCAAACTCCCACTTGGTTACGCCGATCAGACAGATAACGTTTATTGTGTTGAATTCAGCAATATGGATCGAAGCCATAGTCATCTGCCCGAATGCGATCTTTTCAAGCCGCAATATTGTAATCATTACAATTCGACAAGAATCGAACTTTTACGTGAGTATAAGTATTTGAGGTTGCCTCACGAATCCTACGGGACAAACAGCAAAGGAAGATTGATTAAATATGAGGGATGCTGTCCGAATACAGGTATAAAATATCGACTGAGAATAAGCGACTGCATGTCCGATTCCTTCAAAAAACCGTATGTGATCATTCACGACGAAACACACGATATTCGCGTGTATATTTCCCTAGAAACATTTCGGATTCTTGGAGGCAGACCAAAAAAGTTGGATAGTTCTGAACTGGAAAGATCGCTGAAAATCATCAAAGAAAATCATGAATTTCTGATATCGAGATTTCACGTTGTAAGGGGCACGGTGGGAGAGCGAGAATGAAGTTCCGACCAGGTCCATTTATTTATCACGACGCCACGTTTTGGAAATGCTATGGATTATTATTGCTATTAGAGAAGAATGAATTAAATCACCTTCACGAAGGGAAGTCGCAATGATAATTTCGATGAAAGCTCTGGGGGAATCTACAAATGTTTTGCCTGAAAAAAAAGACGAGAGAACTGAGGCTCAAATTAAGATTGATGAAGCTAAAGCGAAAAGAAGAGATAAGAAACTCAGGTCTTCAATTAAAGCTATGGACGATATGGCTGAAAGAAGAAAAATACAAATCAAGTCTCTTCGGTTGAAAGAGGTAGGAAAGCTATCTCCTATTCTTATAAAAATTCTTCCAGACATGTTCAAAGCTATCGGACTTACAATGACCCATATCAAATCAATAAACCCCGGTTATGGCTTTGCCTTCCGTATCAAGGAGTTCAACAGTAAAATCAGTTGCGACTTCGACGGGTTTATTCTCGAATTTGCGGTCAGATATAATGGCCAGTTTATAGATTACATATCGATGATCGGCGTTCCATGGGTATACAGAGACGATTTCAAATTTTACGCGAATTGGACGGCAAAGGATGATTTCGGAGGCCCTTATGATTCGATTGAAGCATTGATGAAGCGATACATTCCTAATCAGTTGCGCCTCTGGATAAAAAGAATGCTTCCTGAGACATCGATTCATGTTTACGAATCTGATGGATGTACTTGGGCGAAATTGATTAATTCCAATTGCCCACCTCACCCAGGCGAAAAAGAACGTTATGTGGGTGAATTGAAGCTTTGGAAATGACGTGAGTGAGAATAATGCAGTGATGGCTATTCAGGGCATGCGCTCAGTATGTGGTCGCCGACCATCCTGCAGGCAAAAGGCATTGCAAATAATGACTTGAGTGAGCGAGTGCAGAGGGCCATCCATGACTGGCTCGCAGACCTTGCCGAAGCGGTAAAAGTTCAGCGCGATGGCATTATGCCGGAATTATCCGGTCGCTTTATTCCTGACATAGAATCATCGGCAGTCTGAACGGTTGCAATTCTCTCGATATCTTCTGCTCCGTTTCTTGCTGCCTTCCGGAGAGTTTCGGTCATGAAGATATTTTGATACTGCGTCATGAATTGTCAGAGTGGCAAGTTATCATTTTATCTGGAGGTGACTCAAAATGAACATTCAAAGCAATGGACAAATTAACGGCAGTGATCAGGGCCAGACGCCAAAGCAGATCGTCGAAATTGATTTTTCGGACATTTATCGCATCCTGTCCGCCACAACGCGCGTAAAAACGTTTTTCTGGAAGGGTGGGATCCGGGAAACATTTGACATTGCCGAGTCGCATCGCCCCGAATGGCCGGTCAAGGGCATCATTGTGCAAATCGCCGGGGAGAATGAACTTGGCATCAGTGACATTTCCCGCATACTTTTACCCTTTGAACAGCTTACTCGGTTCGAAGAAAGCGATGACGAGAGCCCAATAGTTTTTGGAGTCGCCACCGAAGCCCTACCTGCCGGAACTATACAAGTTAAAGCTGTATTATCCGGTTGATTGCGCGTCTGATTGGGCTATCTGAAATTATTCCCGGCAATCTTTTTGATTCGAAACAACAGGAGCGATGAGAATGGGAACTGATGTTCAATCGACAATAGCCCCCCCTCTGCCTGATCAATCATTGCCTCGAAGCTGGACGATAAAAATTGATGGTCCTGAGGAATTTGCATTCAAAATTAATCTACTGGAAGCTGGCGCAGACGCCAGGATCACTGGACGCCTGCGTAGCAAGGAGCATTAACCAAGCGGTCCACAATGTGGGAAGTTGAACTACGAGTCCGGTCGCCGGTTCTCAAATGTCCAAAGGATGAAGATTTCCCGACATCTATACTTGGTCCGAATGCAGCAGAGACAGATTCTTTGGATGACATTCTTGGAAAAGGACTTGCCTGCGCCCGTGAAATGATATCGTCTATAGGCGGAGCGGCTGGCCAGGGGCTGAAAGCCGTGAAACAGTCATTAATGGTAATGCAACGACATCTTACTCAGTGCCTCATACCGCGCGCCAGCAAAGCAGCATCGGTGTTCCCGCCGCCCGGCTCAACGCGTTGGAAGATATACAAGAAAAGTATTGAATCAGTAACCGGAATGCAATGGTATGACGCTGTGAATTTTCAATTGAAGGCATTTTTCTTGAGGAGGCTTTATGTCAGAGACCCCGAAAAAATACAAGTTCGAAGATTACTCGATGGCTGTGGATTTTCAAGATCCCAAGATGCTGAGAGTTGGCGAATGTGGCTTTAATTTGCCTTGGCGAGCTTACTTTCATGATTGGTATGAATACGAGCCTGAGTCTGAGTGTTACCCTGGCAGAGGTAATACCATGGAGGAAGCTATCCAGAATTTGAGAAGGAATTTCGATCGTTATTGTCAAAGTGGGCGCAAGATGCCTAAACCCGGGATCATCAATGAGGCGTTCCCTCCGGAGCATAGGAATCGATATGATGCGATCTACCGGATTTTCGTGAAGTTCCTAGGCGGAAATTTCTTCGCAATGTCCCTTTCCGACAATAATGAATATTCAAGAAGAGTTGATCAGATATTTTTGCCAGGAGAAGACCAGAAGCAAGTATTTTCAATTTTTGAAAAGGTCTGGAAGATCGATATTCAGCAGGCAAAAACTGAAAAACTCAAGAATCTCTTCAAAATAATCAGCAAAAAGTTTCCAGTATATGAAAATTCATACGTCGGGTTGTTCTGGTATCCGAATCAAACTGTTGTGGGGAATTATTTCACATTCGACAGCAGCTACCTGTATGATAAATTATTGGGACCCTGCCGTAGTTTTAGTGATGCATGGGAGGCAATTCAGGCCATATATACTGAATTTACATCTGCCCATGACCAGGTCTTTCCGAGAGGAAGGGTATTGTTTGATTTCGAGAACGATTGCTTTGTCATCATTTCCACTAAGGAAATTATATCAAACCCAGAGACGGTGAGCGCAATCAAAAAAGCTTTTCGTATTCCGACGAGCTATTCCGTGAAGTTAGAAACAGACCCATTTTATGGTCCGTTTCCAACTGATTTTATTATGTCTCCTGAACCGGTAGCATGTCGAGAGCATAAGTGTTCAGGGCATCAGGTAACTATAGTTGAATCCGGAATTCTGGAACCCACCAGCACCTTAATGTACCCTCATATCAATTGTCGGGAGGCACATGAGAGGGTTTGTCGTCCCAATGTTCCGCGTAAGATATGCTACCCCCGGTTAATTTCTGACCCGTCTCCCGATTTTCTGTCCGACCCGCGTAAAGTTACATAATGCCGAGAAATGAAGATCAGATGCCTTCAAAAAGCCATATGTGATAATTCATGACGAAACCCACGACATTCGTGTGTATATTTCACTTGAAACCTTCCGGATTCTTGGCGGTAAACCCCAAAAATTAGGCAGTTCAGAACTGGAAAGATCAATGAAAGTCATTAAAGCAAGCGGTGAGTTTCTGCTGTCGGGATTCCAGACCGTAAGAAGCACAGAGGATGAAGTATTAGCTGAATAGAATTTCCTCGGTCCGGTGGTGTCGAACGCCAGGGCGCGCCCCTCCTGTTGGCAGGTGGGATATAATCGTCGATAACCATAAAAACAATAATCTTTGTTCGGGAGAAACAAATGAGCTTCAATTACGACTACCATCGTGAGACTCTTGCGGAGATTATCAATAAGGCATCAACCAATGCCACCTATGTCATTCCAGACCTACAACGCCAGTATGTCTGGACTCCGCAGCAAGTCATCACGCTCATTGATTCTATTTTTCGGGGTTGGCCATTTGGTTCACTCCTGCTCTGGGAGGTGAAACCTGACTCTTTTCAAGGTAATGAAGGCATCCCCCCTCATGCGTTTTGGCAACTGGTTGATCGCACAGAGAACGGGCAGGGCATAAAGTGTTCAGAAATGGGGCCGCCAGCAACATATCAAATGGTTCTGGATGGGCAACAGCGAGTGCAAAGTGTAATTCTTGCACTGGGCGGTGACCAATGGGGTTTCAAGCTTCCTGATTCAGACTGGGCATTTGCCCTATATGAGCAACGCATGAAGAGCAGTCACTGGTCAAAGGCGTCCCTCTGCGTAGATCTTGTAAATTTTGAAGAAGAGTTGAAAGCAAAAAATAATACCGTCCGGAAAATCGAGGTGAGAAAAATTCTTGCTTGGGCAATTCTTGATAGTGTTGCCGGGCATTCTGTCAGGTCGTCCCAGAGTAGTTATGTCGGTCCGCTGCTTGCCGCAAAAGAGAATCCTGGCAGATTCATCAGGCTATCTCGTTTTTGGAATCTTGTTCAAAAGGACCTTGTGGAGCGCGAATACAGAACGCTCCTGGATTCCATGCTGATGGAACACGGTGTTGCCAATCTATCCATTCTGCTGGACCCACTCGCGGAATTCATGAAGATTGTTGAGAATGTAAAGGCGAACAGTGTCGTTCACTCGTTACAAATAAAACCGTTTGTAGTAACGCCACAGTGGAGTAAAGATGATTACAGTGATGCAATAGTCAATATATTTACCAGGCTGAACACCGCAGGTAGAGAACTAAAAAGAGAAGAAATTACACTGGCATGGCTGAAAACCGGATGGATTTCAACAAAAACGGAGGGCAAGTCAGCTTTGCCATGTTTGGAAGAACTCAGACTCGCTCTTGAAGATTGTAAACTAAAGGTGCAAATCGAGGAGATAGTACGTCTGATTTCCTTCGTTTGGTCCGTCGAGGAACAAGGTGGGAAGCTGCTGGATTCGAAAGACCTGTTGAAGGGGGAAATTGTTAAGCCATTAGGTCAGTCCGTTGCCTGTAAGTGGCTCCAGCTAATGCCAAGACTTAAGCAGTGCGCTGATCTCATCAAGGAAAGAGATTTGCACGAGCATCAAGGATCTTTTAACGCAATAATCGTCATTTTGGAGTGGTACCGTATAGTATTCGACCGTTTTGAAGCACTCTCGGGCGAGGTTCAAGTTGTTGAGCGGGATCGCATTGCAAAGAGACTGGCTCAGAGCACGACCCAGTTCTTAGACCGCTGGTTATTCGGTTCACACTGGGCAAATGTCTGGTCTGATGGAGCCGCTCAAAACTTTCAGAAATACGCAACCGATTTAAGTGGCTTCTATACGAAGCTCAAGGAGAGCCGCGCCAATAATTTGGTTGCCGCTGTGGATGACTTCATTGAAAAATTCATGGGGCATATCTCTGACAACGCTATCAGGCAAATAAATGTCATGATGGTCAGAGACAGAAGGCGGGTCCACGATTATTACTCGATGTTGTGGGTATGGCATCGACTTGAAGAGTCGAGATGGAGAATTTCCAAAGTGCAAATGCTAGCCGGAAAAAAGTGGAAAAGTTACACGGAGGTTGATCACACGGTGGCGCATGCATGGTGGGAAAGACTGGTCAATAAAGAGATTGAGAGAAAACTGGCCACGTTTGATGGCACAGACGATGAGAAAGCCCTGGTCGCGCCCGATGAATTCGAGACAAAATCTGATGCCGTGGCTTTTATTAATCTCCTGGGTAATTGCTCTCTTTTGAATAAATCATTTAATATCTCAAAGAACGATGCACCAATGTGGAAATTCCTGCAAGATGTCCATGAATTCCGAGAGGGTAAATTGGAACGATGTGAATGGGAGATCGCTCTATCGTTATCCGAAACCATGACTGATCCTGAAGGAGCAGCCTTCACAGATATTATAAAGGCCATAAAAAAGAGGGATAATTTGATCAAGATGGATCTGCGGAACTTTATTACTGGCGACATACAACGCGTCGATTCAACAACCTTAGGTGAGTGAGCATTTATTTTAATTTCTGCTTTTACACATGACTTTGGAAGAGCTGACTCCACCTGTCGCCAAATAGTAGAAAAGTAAGTTAGACAATGTGCTCCAGTGCCATCTCGATGGCATTGGAAGCAGTTGCCTGCTTCGAAATGCAATCAAGAGATGATTCTTATCGCATACTGATATCGAGATTCCACGTTGTAAGAGGCACAGAGAGTGAAGTATCCGCTGAATAGAATTGGTATTGCTCATACCCGGTTTAAATCCTGCAAAATGCTTTTGCCACTGCGACATGTCCTGACGTAGCTATCCGTTATGCTTCATCTTGCGTGAATCGTATAAGGAATGAGCAACAAACAATGGAGTCGGCAATTGTTTTCCCAGTGAAAAAGAAGAAGCGCATAAGTATCGTTGGAGTCGGTAAGATCGGCATAAGTGCCGTCAATCAACTTATCGACAACGGATTGAAGGGGGTTCGATTCATCGCGGTCAGTACAGAACTTCACGCCCCGGCGATGTCTAAAACCAGGTCACGTCTTGTCCTGCCCACTCTTGTTTCCGTGACTTCTGATAACGCCGAGGAGGCGCGGTCCAAAATCAGTCATGCATTACGCGGCTCGGATCTGGTGATAATTGTCGCCGGTATGGGCTGTGTCGCGGAAACCATCCCCATACTGAGTGTTGCCGACGCCGCGAGATATATCGATGTCCTGACGATTGGCGTTGTAACGCGACCATTTTCATGTGAGGGTCGAAATCGTGTGAAAGAAGCCGACTCTGCAATCAACACACTGCTGAAGAGCATCGACGCAGTCATCACCATTCCAAACGACATGCTGATCAAAGCCACAGCCTATAGAAGACTGTCTATGGCTGAAGCCAATGATCGCGCTGAAGCTATTCTGGTAAATACAGTAAGATGCCTCTCCGACCTCTTTATAGAACCATCTATCATAAACGTGGATTTCAGTGACTTCTCGGCGATCATGAAAGGGGCCGGACTTTGCCGCATCGGTGTCGGATACGCCGACGGAAAAAATCGCGCAGGTGTAGCGGGAAAGGCGTCAGCGTTGTGTCCGTTGCTTGAACAGGGCATTTCGAATTCCCGCAAATTAATCGTCATCATTTCGGTTAATCCGGACATTATGCCCTGCGAAATACGCGACGGTCTGAAGGCGGTCACTGATATGACAGACCCGGACGCGTCGATTCTTCCTGGCGTGTTGTTCGATGATTATCTTCCTTTGGAAACAATGAAGATAACCATTTTTGCTGCCGGATTTGTGTAAAAATACCTCTATACAGTCTGAATGATCTTCGGTGGCGAGGCTTTATATCAGCAAAGTACCCTAAATATAAATTCGAAGACTTCCCGGGATGCATGCGTTATCAGGCTATCAGTATGAAATGGCAGACCACGCTCTGGTGAAACATTGTGGTTCAACGCCGGATAATAAAGTTCTCGAAAGGGCATTCAATTGGAAACACTCCATGCTTTCGATAATTTTTTGCCGCAACGGAATCTGAATTGCGTTGAAGGGCCGGCTATCCCGCTTCAGTTAGAACTTCCACAGGATGAAAACACTTTTCTGCATTGGACAGTCGCCGTCGATGGTCCGGGGGCGGTTTCACTGAGCGTGGATATCCGGAAGACAGGCGCTCACACGAAGCTCACGGGCTGCTGGCCAGGCGAGCCAAGAAAAGAGCGCGCCGTGCAATGGGAGTCTGAAATCAATGTTCGAACTCCAATATTTTGGAAGGCAACATGTCGCGGTGATCCGGGGGCCCTGATCAGTAAAGATGCAGGAATCGGGAATGAACTTATTCCACTTCTCACTACTGCAATGGAATATGCAACGATTATGGGATTGCCGGTCGATCAGGCGGGCTATCGGGCAATGCAGGGCCTGAAGACTGTGAGATGGTCACTTGAAACCGTTCAGCGACATCTGGTCAGTCTGCTCGTTCCACATGCCGGGAAAGCCGCGTCCTTATTTCCAATAGAAAAGTCGATGCGCTGGGCCATCTATGAGTTGTGTGCTGCTGATGAGACAGGTCGAGTATCTCAATTAGCCTCGATTTGTCCGGGATTATTGACTATTTGCTGCGCCATTGGCGATAGAAGTATTGAGGCGCGTTATGAGTTACTAAAAATGGTCATTGCGGGGGCTCGACTTGGAAGAATCCTGGACAAGGCTGTCGATATTTGGGCGAAACTTACGGAAGCCAGGTCCGAGATACTTCGCAGTCAACGCATCCGCATCGCTCATGCCGGCCCCCTTGTTCCACCGGCCATTTTGTGGCAATCAGGCGATTATCCGGTGATTCCGGAGGATATACCTTTAATCGCCAGTGATAATCTGTGCTGGTATATGGTTCAAAGCATGATTACACTTGATTTCTTTCCGAGTCCGCAAACCGGTCACTTCGCCGCTTTCTTGTCGCGACACGCAGTGGCGTTTGTCAGACTTCTGGAATCGGAATATGGAGACCTTCCGGAGTGCTATATCCAGATTTTCAAATACCTCGTATACCTTGTAGATACAGGTCGCTGTATCAGTCGCATGACCAAACCAGAGAAACTCATAGCAGAATATAACACGTGGTATGTCGGTAATTATGATCCGCGAGTGCGCTTGGTGCAAATGCTCGATCCAGGGCCTGCAATGGGACTTACCTCTTGGGAATGCGATTTTGGCGTCATCAGATTTATTGCAACCGGCAGAGAACTTATTCAGGAGTCGATGAGAATGCATCACTGCGTAGCTGGTCTCTCTTTGTCTGCCGAACGGGGGCAAGTCCAGATATTCCACGGAGAAATCGATGGAGAGAGAGCAACAATCAAAATATGCTTCCGCGACGGGAAGGCAGAATTAATCGAGGCCAAGGGAATCACGAATAGGGAGCTCAGCCAGTTCGTCATGGTTGTTATCCAAGCCTGGCTTGATGATCTAACAATGGCACTGAATGCAAGGCGCGTGGGTAATAAGATAGAAGTTTTGTGTGGCAGTTTTTCACCGTCAGCTTTGGATTCAAATGAAAGTATCAGACCATCTCCACCGACACCTACAAGGTCGCATTGTGAACATTCGGGGTCAAGAATTTGCGCAAGTATGCAGTCGGGGAAGGATGGACTCACTATTTTAGG
>JADFYG010000105.1 GCA_015233155.1 Candidatus Rifleibacteriota bacterium | reverse complement strand
GTTTCGCTGACACCTGAGATGAAACAACAGATTCAGCGCTATTTCCAAGTGAAGTCACAACAAAATAATATGTTGTATCATTCGCCAAGCTGGTTGCTGCATAACTGTTCGTGCTCACATCGACCTTATTTGAACTTGAGATCGTCACACCGGAGCTTGTGCCCCAATACACCCGATACCCGGTCGCATCAGTAACCGCATCCCAAGCTAGTGTCACCTGGCCAAAACCAGCCGTTGCTTTGACATTTGTCGGTGCAGCCAGCTGTTTGTAAGTAATCGTCAGTGTCGCCGTCGCGGCCGCGTCTCCTTCGCTATACGTGCATTTAAGCGTAGTATTGCCCGTTCCGGCCGGAGCGTTGAATGTCGTGCCGCTGACATTATCACCAGTCCACGCGATTCCGTTATTGACTTGCGCTTCAGGCGCCCCGTTATCATAAGTTGCCATTACCTTCACGTTAGTGAGATCATACGGCTTTCCAGAAGGGACTGACACTGCGGCAGGATCTAGTGCTATCGAGTTTAAGATCTTCTTTGCAACATCGACTTTTGCGGTGTTAGACATTTCTATGTGATCGGCATTAGTGAATTTAAACTCACACCAATAACGGAGGGTCCCGGGGTCACTGTATTTCGGAGTAACTGTTTGACGATAATACAGGCTGTTAAACGGACCGCTCAGCGTTGCGAGTTTCGTTTTCGTGTACGGGAATATACCAGATTCAGAATACCAACATATCTCGCTGATGGTTGGCAAGAATGTCTCCGGGGGATATTTCCCAGTCCCGTCAGTGGAACTTATTTTTGTGACATCAGTATAGTTTATTGAAAGCTGTAAATCGAAAGGGACATCTTCCCTTATCTTATTAGTAGCCCCTACTGTAATAGTTCCTGCATCAAGGGTGAACGAATGATAGGAGTTGTTACCAACGTCTTCAGGGGCTGGCTTCGTTTTTGTGGATGATTCCGGCACAGGCACAGCAGGACTGTGAGCGTCCAGCCAAGAATTGTAAAACTTATTAAAAACACCCCCAATTATGCGCGTCGTAGTTTTTGTTATAAAATTATACTGTGCTATAGGGCGAACTACACGGATTGCCCACTCCATCCAATCTACCTCTTCCAGTCCCGAACCTCTGACAGAAAATGTGGCAGTAGGGGTGGCTATGTCGACCTCAGTTCCCATAATTCCAGTTTCACTGTCTTGGGCAAACATCGTTGTTTTTATGGTTCCATTGCCCAGATCCTCGAAAAGCACGTATTCGGAACCCTTGATGCCCTGTGAATCTCTCGTGGTAAATATCAAAGTATGTGAGCCAACTAAAGTCAAAACCATCACAGTACTGGTCGACGTCGTAGTTGCCTCAACACGTAAGGAGGGAAGCCGCTTGCCGCTGGAATCCCACTTTCCATAATAGGTTACTTGCGAACCATCTGCGAAACTGTATTCTCGCTGCGCTCCAATGAAATCAACATTTCCGGGCAGTCCAGCATAGTCCACGACGCGTGTGACATTCCCACAGGAGAGGAATGCACCCATAGCGCTGTCATATATCGTCGGGGATGTCGCATCCAGGCCAACTATGGCACCGGAAATCTTCGAAGCTAGCCCCAAGGCTACTTTTTGATACAGGGTTGTTGATGCAATAATGCTCTCGATGGTAGCGGCAATAACATCTATACGGCTGTGATCGGTTTTCGGAGAAAGAGTCACTACATTATCGAGAGTCTGCTTCAAATCTGCTGCACCGTGGAAATCTGTATATGAGCTGATATTTCCGCCCTTAATGTGGATGTCACCGATGCAGGTCAACGCCGGAACAGCAGAGAACGTGGCCATTGCGGTACCAGACGCATCTACACTAACCGTTTTCAATAGCGTATTGGTCGGCTGACTCGCGTTACCGACGTTGACCAGTATCAGCTTGAATGTGACCGATACTGAAGCTAGGTCCGTCGCTCTGATTGCAGGCATCAAAGATGATACGGGAACGGTGCCATGTTCAGGAAGGACAATCTTAAACGAGACAGATTGTGCAGTACCGACAGGATTATTACCGAGTCCAGCATTGCTCGAAACCGGACCGACCGGGTTGTTTCCACTTCTACCGTTCCAGCAGCCCAAGATACCGAATATCAGCCCAACACCAAGCAAAATAGATATGAATAAGGCACGATTTTTCATAATAGTCTCTTCATCTCAACCTTCAGCCTACCGGACTCGGAGTGCCAGTCTTGAGGCAATTGTTGCAACAAAATTCTTCTGGAGCAATTATGCTACCCCCCCCCGATAAAAGTCAATTATTCAATTTGAAAACAGGCGTTTGTCGGTAATCTGACCGGTAACGCCGAGGCGTAATTAGGGCGAACGAGGAGAGATACCGTGACCAGCGCCAATATTGAACCTTTTGTGGAACACGCATTAGCGTTTCCATTAGCCAGATGAAATCTTAAAATTCCAATTCGGTCAGGGTGTCCGCACACGTCCGCGACCAATCCTATTAATATTACAGAAGAATTTGTTCCCTGAACTTAAATAGGAATGTCCGCGGACGTGCGCGGACATCTCGGCCAAATTCACCCTCGTCGGTCGCAGATTGCTTTACATGAAATAGCGACACTTCCTTGTACCGGATAACCGTGCCCGGAAAACATAGCCATTTCTTTGACCCCAGGAGCGACACACAACCCAAAGTCATCGTTTCATGCCAGAACACCTCTCCGCGTGCCTTGGCGGTAAGTTTCCTGGTCAAATACGCCAAAACAAAGATAGCTGCCCGGAGTAAAACCCCCGCTGCTACTTAATTTTAGCCCCTTTCAACGGTATAAGTCTTATGGAAGCCATTTCTCCATAAGACTTTGAAAGGAGGTTCAACCGTGACCATCGAGAGATTTACAAAGAAAATACTTACCCTTTTTCAGATCATCCAACTCGTCGCCACTGTCCTTGCCCCTGCCAATAACGCACAAAACAGAAACGTCCCACGTCCACCGCGACCACCAAAACCAACACCACCCCGGTAACACAGTTTACCTATAACCTCGCGTCACGATCAGTGACACACAGAACGCCTGGGGTATATCCAGACTCACAATTTGCATGCGGCCGTTATGGCCGAAAGGAGATTTACTATGCTTTCACACGCACACCAACATCTCGCGCACACGTTGTCCTATAACGCACTGAAGAATCCGAACGCCATGTCGCTGCCTTCTTTTGCAACACACCTAGAAGAAATCGAGGCCATGGAAAATCCTGACACCATTATTGATCTTGCACAACTTCGCATGAGTGAAGCCATGAATATAGTCGTTCCCGGCCAAGGTGAATTCGCTCTTTCCCCATATTCTCAACGACAACTCGGCAATCTAACGGGTATCCGATTCGATCGCTGGTTTGAGAACAGCTCCACAGCTATAAAAGTTATGGATATGAACAACCGCTTCGCTAGAGCAACTGGTCTGGTAAAGATCCGGACATACCGAGCATCCGATACTGGCACCCAGGCTGCGGGAGTTCTCCGCGCTTTTGTCAGCCCTTCTTATCAGCCGATTTCTGACGCATATGTCGCACACCTGATACTCTCTGCCCTTCGTCGAACTGAAGATGAGTTCCCGGTAATGAAGGCCGAGATTACTGATACAGGCACCGTATACTCAATTCGTATCGGACAGTCCTTCAACCTTGCCGTAGGTGAAATTTTCGGAACATTGCAAATCATCAACTCCGGGACCGGAGCCAGCAGCTTGAGAATTTCGCTCGCGCTACTTCGTAAAGTATGTTCAAATGGGCTCTGTTTGCCGCTCGGCGGTAATGATGCCAACCTCTTGACCCGTCGGCACCAAGGACAAGTTGAACTTCAGCTCTGGGAAAAGATTTCTACCAGGCTCGTAGGCATCGGAGAAAAACTCGCTCGTGGAGTGAAGACCCTCGACGAGTCACGGAATATTCTTGTGACAGATCCACAGCAGGAGATTGAAAATATTCTCCGCCGCGCCCATCTTCCCAAGCGTCTCCTGGAGCCTCTGACCAAGGCATTCCAGAAAGAACCGCACTTTTCAGCCTTTGGAATTTCACAGGCGATTACAGACGCCCAGACCCACCAAGACTTGCGCCTATCCTTGGAAGATCGTCTACACCTCGAAGACTCAGCAGGAGCATACCTGAACTCCGTGGCCAATCCCACTATGTAGAATCACAACCATTCCCATTTCGCCGAGGGCAGGATCGTAACGGATCTTGCTCTCGTCCTTTTTCTCGTGAAAGGAGAATACACCTATGTTTACCAAAGCAAAAATGGAAGGCATCAAGCTCCGAATGGCCCTATCCGGGCCGACTGGTTCAGGAAAAACATTCTCGGCACTATCAATCGCGACCCACCTCGGGTCGAAGGTCGCCGTTATCGACTCTGAAAATGGCTCCGCATCGAAGTATGCTGACCGCTTCTCATTTGATGTGATGGTTCTCGATTCGTATGAACCTCAGAAATACATCCAGGCTATTCGCGCCGCCGCCAATGCAGGGTATGATGTCCTGATTGTAGATTCACTCTCCCATGCCTGGAATGGGACCGGTGGCCTGCTCGAACAGGTCGATAACATTTGCCATCGGATGAAAACATCGAACTCAATGCTCGCCTGGAAAGAGGCAACTCCGATCCAGAACGAGTTTATACAAGCACTGCTCAAATTCCCCGGACATCTGATAGCCACAATCCGCGTTAAAACTGATTACGTTATCGAAAAAGATGATCGCGGAAAGTCTACCGTCAAGAAGGTCGGTTTGTGCCCTGTACAAAGAGATGGCGTCGAATACGAATTCGATATAATCGGCGAACTGTCTCAGGAAAATGTCATGGTCATCTCCAAGAGCCGGAACCCGGAATTACAGGGTTCAGTTATCAAGAAGCCCGGCAAAGATCTTGCCGAAAAACTTCTGACCTGGATGAAAGCTGCTCCGCCCGTTGAGCCATCACCTGCAAAGATTACCGGGCCGAATCAGAAGTCCGAGCCGCCCGTACCGCTGGACATAATCCAGATAATGGATCTCGCAAAGAAGCTAAAGCTGAATGGCACATTCTCACTGGTTATTCAGGAGATCATAGGCCGTCAGGTCGTCAGCCTCGACCAATGCTCTGCTGCTGAACGCGCCCAGATCAATCTCGAATTCCGCCGCCGTCTGAATAAGAACAACGGAGGCGACAACGATAATGGATCTGGGAATCCTCCGAGTAATGGAGAATCTGAAGAACCGCCCACAAATTCAGGGCTGTCCAGTCTCGCAGACGAGATCAAAGGTGAACTTAACCGTATCATGGATCTATCGAACATACTGGGCCACCAGAATCGCGGCGAGATGCTCAGAGACATCAGCGTCGTCCTGCATCGTGAGGTCAAGGGGTCTTCAGAGCTTTCAGCTAACGACCGGAAGCGAATCATCAGAGAATTCGAGTCGATGCTTACTGCCAAAGCCAACCCCGCAGTCTACGATGAAATCGCGACTGTACCATTCTGAAAGGAGAAAGACGATGACTACGAATCCACCGAAAGTAATAGAACATCAGAAGCTATATCAAATAGCTGACCGACTGAATACTATTATCGAATCCGTCATTGAACGAGGCGGTGAGATCACCGAATCTGAGATGGCCGCTCTCCAGCAATGGAAGTACTCGTTCCAGGAAAAAGTAGCCTCAGTATGCTGGATGATGCAAAAGCTCGATGCTGATATAGCCAACGCCAAGGCCATTGAGGAACGTGCAAAACAATACCGAAAAGTCCGCGAGAACATTAAGGATCGTATTCGTAAATATCTCGCCTGGTCAATGGAGACTGCCGACCAGAAGTCGGTAACAGTTGACATCTACAAGGTTATTCTGATGGCAGGCAAGGAGCGGGTCGTTGTATCCGATCCAAACCTGTTACCTCGCGAACTTGTAGAAGAAGTCGTGAAGGTTGATCTGAAGCCCAAGACGGATGAAATTAAGGCGCTCCTGACACAAGGAATTGATGTTCCGGGTGCCGTGATAGAATCAGGCGAAAGCTTCGTGACCATAAGATGATCTCATTCG
The DNA here is from genome assembly GCA_015233155.1 of Candidatus Rifleibacteriota bacterium. Lineage (GTDB taxonomy): Bacteria > Muiribacteriota > Ozemobacteria > Ozemobacterales > Ozemobacteraceae > JADFYG01. The sequence continues at coordinate 6,580 of JADFYG010000105.1, read as the reverse complement.
CCAAAAAAATATGAGCACCAGAGCATAAGATTGCACTGGTGCCCATTGGAAGCGTGATCTACGCTTCCTTTTACCTATGATCGTTTCGATATACTCTTATGCTGTTGTCTTCTGTGCCAATTTAACTATCCGGCACAATCCACAGACGGTTATGAAAGCTCTGGCAATCTGACCACGTTTTCTGCTCCGGTGACACCACCAACCGGAGCACCAGCAAACGCAGATCAGATAAGAACAAGAAGACTATCTGCTCCGGTTTTATAAAATACATATCCTTAATGAAAAAAATATTCATAAATAATTATTCTTCAGAGGGATATATGTTTTTCAAAACCGGAGCAGCCCGACAGAATCTGCTCACGCTGCCATTGGTTACAGTGCTTTCCAACAGCAAACAGCAGCCACCTGATAATTCTCGTCGGAGTCGCTTATGGGCTTCGGCGATCTTTGTCACGAAGTCATATCATGGGAGATTGATCCCGTTGCGGATAAGTGTATACTGATGGCAGAGGTAACGGCTATGGTGACCAGGACTATTTACGAGGAAAGAATTCTCCGCAAGATTCAGGCTCTACCTGAGTCAGCCCAGGAAAACCGATTTTAAACCCATCGAATTCGATGGGTTTAGAAAACAGGCTGGAATTCCAGCGCCTCAAGGAACAGGAACATCAAATCCCGGGATGGGCATCAAGCGCAACATTGCCAGAATTATTTACCCTATACACACAGATATTGAATTCTGCATCTGTGCTCCTATCGAGCCTTCTTTGATGAATACAGGAAAGAATCAGTGTTTTCAGAAGCGTCTTTAATTCCGGATTTAACTGAGTTTTGTCCCAGTTTGTGTATTGGATCAGACTTGTCCAACTGAGACAGCTTTTTCGCACTCTCCATCTCAGCAATGGCCTCGTCTTCTGGCTGATTGTCGTAATGTTCGGCCAAATCCTGAATTTCTTTTTCTGTCCACCCCTCCGGGATTATCTGCAATTTCACATAGCCGGGCTTTCTTCCCACAGGTCGAGATTCTATTCCCTCGGCTGCCGATATCGGCGGGATCTGATTGTGAACTCGATCATAATCCTCAATCAGCATTTCGAGAATATCCAGCAGACCAGTTAACGAATGCTTCAAGTCATCATCAACGAGATCCGCCAAATATTCCATGGCTTGGACCATGAGGTCATATTGGCGCCTGGAACTAATTCGAGAGAGAGGAATGTTTTTTACCACCGTGGACCAAGCTTGCAAAAAGTCGTTGTCGAAAGGATTACCTTTCATTGAAGGTGACCATCTTGGCCTCAATAGTGTCCACAGACAGATCCGCACCACATTCCCACTCAACGAAATATCCGCCATTCTTTATTTTCATAAATTCGGTGATGTCTTTCAACTCTTCAAACGCTTCATACTGAAGATAGGGCCGTATATCGATTTGGCCGGTCCGGCCATCGCTGGTGGTTACAGATAATGTCCAGTCTTTATGAGGAGTCAGCTTTGCAATTTTCTTTGATCCTGTCCTTTTATCTGGAATGGCTTTCCCGATCAGGTCGGCATATATATCCCTGAGATTGCCTTCCAGCTCTTCCAGGGACTCGCCCTGCGTCTTGTAATCCGGGAATTCCTCAAGCCAACCTAACCACATATCGTCATCCCTGTAATAGATGAATTTTCTGGTTTCCATTTTAAGAATTCCCCGCAATTATAAAGCTTTTGTCCAGGGTATAATTTTTTGAAGGGTTGTTCCGATTTGATCTTTTTCTATTACAAGATCGTATCTGGCTTGAAGATTGATCCAGAAGCCTTCTGACATGCCGAAAAACCTGGAGAGTCGAAGTCCGGTATCGGCGGATATTCCCCGAACGCCGTGGACTATTTCATTGATGCGGCGGGGCGGAGCACTAATAGCAAGCGCAAGGCGATATTGAGAGATACCCATGGGTTTTAAAAACTCTTCAATAAGAATTTCTCCTGGATGAACAGGTGAGATTTTTCTTTTCGTCATAATTCCGTGTGCCTAAGCAATCTTCTCCACCGATACGATCAATCGGTGTCCAAGAACTGCCAGTGCTCGTTCAATCGTCGTCGCCTTAGTCGCATGATGCGGGTCGAGCATACGACGAACTTCTTTTTCATCCAGATCGAGCGCCAACGACAACTTTGCATTCATGCCTCTCTTGCCTCTGGTCGCAAGATACAGAGCTGCCTTCATCGCCGTGAGAATCGGAACTGTGGCCATGTGTTCGTTCTTCTTCCGGCGAGAAGATGCAGGTATATCCATGTCCTGTTCGATTCGGTATTCAATGGCGGCCTGCAATGCGCCTTCAGCATTATCAATGGCGTCTTCCAGATCCTCGCCCTGAGTAACGACTTCTGGCAAGTCACGGCAGGAAACTACGAATCCGCCTTCGTCAGCTGTGGTCAGAAGAACCGGATAGGTAAATTGCATATCAATCTCCAATCATAACTCATCGAGTCGAAGATCCAGCTGTTTCAGCATCCCATGAAGTGTTCCGGATTTTAACTCGTCTTTTGGATTTCGAACGACAGTTATCCGGGTATTCAAAGTCAGAACACCGTGACTTCCCTTGCCTTTGTCCGGGTGCCACATACAGGTAATGTTTTTAAGCTTGGCGTATCGCTGAACCTTTTTGATGAACTCGTTTCCGCGCATACTTTAATTATCGGACAAATATGTCCGAAAGTCAAATTATATAAATTCGTGACTTCGGATTTGCAATCCGGACTTATGGTAAAATGTATTCGAGTTCAGATATTAGTTGATGGTGACCGTGGACCCCGATGCGCCCGTAGCTCAGCTGGATAGAGCGTTTGCCTCCGGAGCAAAAGGCCAGGGGTTCGAATCCCTTCGGGCGCGCTGCATTGAATTAGAGCGGGTTTCAGAGGTGATTTAAGCCTTGGGAAATGGGTTGTATCGTGCAAGAAAGCCCCTCAAGCTACTTTGTGCTTCTTCTGCATCAGCCTGCTTTTAAGTTCAAGAAATTCACGGTTTTTTCCTTCCCAGTATTCCAGAACTTCTTTCTTGTTTTTCCCTTGCAGTTCCATCCTAATGTCACCGGCCCCGCTGTGCATGAGCTCGACGCAATCAATTTCAATACTACTATTCGTTGTATTATTCGTCTTCTTCATCTTCTATAAGCTCCTGTGGGGAATGAATAGCTATGTTGGGCAGTCCAAGCAAGGTGTTCACCGCATTATATTTGGGAATCTTTTGAAAATGTACGATGTGTTTGAAATTCCAACTTACGATAACCCGGCAGTTGCTTATGGTTGCCAAAGCGACATGGAGCGCGTCTTCACGCCATTTATCTGTCAAAATTCCGGCTTTGAGGTATTCCTCCTGCAATGCCAGAATGGCGGGATCAATTAGTATCTGCTCGGAAAGTTGGAATATTTCGTAAAATAAATCTTTGACCTTATCAGGGGCTTGTTTCAATTCTTCAACAATTACCGGAGAAATGACCAGGATAAAGCCCCCCCGGCGAACCTTTTCAAAAAATAGTTTGGAGGCTCTAGTAAAAAGTTTATCAAAAACCCCGCCGAATACCGAGGTATCTGCATATACACGATAAGGCAAGTGAACGAGGTTGGTTTTGCGTCTCTTCATGCTTTTAAATATCATATCACAAGTTCGCTTCGAGATAAGCTTTTGGAGTCATCAATTCTTGCGAAGTCGATGAACCATCGCACGCAGTATTGTATCAAGAACATCATCGAGATGCTTTCCGACATCCTCTGCCAGGAATCTTAACACGAAATATCCATTTTCCTGTAATAACGCGTCTTTGCGACGATCACGGCGATAGGCTTCTGGATCACTCAAATGCTGCGAACCATCGAGTTCTATTGCCAGGTGGGCCGCAGTGCATAACAAATCCACCTCCATTTTTCCCTGACCATCGAAGGCTATTGGCAGTTCGACATTCAACTGGAATCGTCCGATGGTTTCCCGCAAACTTTCCAACCGCTGATATATAAACGCTTCCGTTGCGCTTCTGGCGCGATTCACACCCTCTGCGTCACCGTGCCATGATCTGGCTGCATACACGAACAGCTTTGCCAGAGGCGTATCAACTCCGTCACGGACCAGCCTCCGAACACTACCTGAATAATCTTTCTTCCATACGGGGTCAACCGGCAAAGGAACATCGGCAGGCCAACCCGGAACCGCACTTGCCGGGATCTGGATATTATAGCCAATAGCCTCGTAGCCCCGGCAACGCCGGTCAAACATCCTGGACAGCATTGGCACATTAAGGTCGGCGTAATCGTAAATTCGGACTTCCCGTTTTCGGTCGTGCGACCGATGCAGTCTCCCGGCATACTGCGCGATTGTCCCACGCCAGGAGACCGGGAGTGTCAAAAAGAGCGTATCCAATCTGGCATCATCAAAACCTTCCCCGATGAATCGTCCGGTGGCCAGCAATACCCGCTCCTCGGTTTCGGGAATTGATACCAACCGTGAGCTGATGGCTTTAAATGCTTTCTTGCCCATTCCACCGCGAAGGACCAGAAGATTCCTAACCTCGGGAGACAAAAGCGTCGCCAGTTGTTCGAGATGTTCATTCCGTTCCGTCAGTACAATGGGAGAGCGGCCCTCTCTGACGGCTTGGACAATATCCTGATGTATGAGTCGATTGCGCGACTCATCTGTTATCAGCTCCGCATAAAGATCGTGAAATTGGATCCGGGCGTCGGGATCGGGCATTTTCAGCGATTGAAAGCTGGTCGGACGAGCGAACACATTATGTGTGAAAGGCCGTGCCAATGCCTGAGCTTTCGCATCAACTCGATATCGCACAGGGCCACATTGCATGAACACTATCGGATGATGACCATCTTTTCGTGTCACAGTCGCTGATAAACCAGTGAAAAATTTCGCTTTCGCAGCCGCTGCCACTTGTTCAAAGCTCTGGGCTGACAGATGATGGCACTCGTCAAAGATGAGATGTCCATAATCAGCAACACGATCATCCACAATACCCTTACGTATCAGACTCTGGATAAGAGCGACATCGATCGTTCCCATCGGTTTTTTCTTGCCCCCACCAATCCGACCAATGCTCTTTACCGGAATTCCGAGGAATGCGGATAATCGCTCAAGCCACTGTTCCAGCAATTGTCGACGATGAACAAGAATCAATGTGTTGACACCTCGTTTGGCAATCATCCAGGCAGCGATGACAGTTTTCCCGAACGCTGTGGTGGCAGCCAGAACTCCGATATCGTGCGCAAGCATGGCCTCGGCAGCCATTTTCTGCTCTGATCGCAGTTCTCCCCTGAACGTTACGTTCAATGAAGTTCCCGGAAACCGTTCATCGCGAATAACTGCTGAAATATTCAGATCTTCGAGGAGTTTCCCCACATCTTCAAGGCAACCGCGAGGCAAACCGAGATGCTGTGGACAATCTTCCGCACATGCAATGATACGTGGAGTATCGTAGGTCGGCAGGCGCATAGACTGAGCTTTATAAAATTCTGGATTCTGGAAGGCAGCCAGCCGAAATAACCTGTTGCGTAGCGCCGGAGACAGATGTTCTTTTGCGATGAAGATCCGGTTGCCGAGGACGAGTTCCAGGCTTTTGGGAAATTCTCCAGAGAGCGGCGGGGCTTTCCAGCGATGTGAAGGTGATCTGGCCCATGGCTCGTCGTCATCATCCGTGACAAGGGCACGCCTGACTCCCATAATGCGGTCTTTCGCTTCAGCCTCGCGAACGATTCTTTCCAATTCAGATTGTCCGATCTTCTGAATGCCGGATAGAAATACCCACTGGTCGTAATGCGGAGTGAACTGCTCGTCTAAAAAGACGCTGTTTCCTTTCTCACGAGCCTGTTTCTGAAGAGGCAAGGCGATCAGGTTTCCGAAACCGCCTTTGGGAAGAGTATCTTGGTTGGGAAAGAAGCGGTCGTAGGATCTCAAACCGATATCAGGTCGGCGTTCCATAGTTTCTGTCAGAATGTGCGAACCGAGCTTTCGCGCCAACCCCGCCGGAATGGCTTTTTCGAAAAACAACCAGACGTGACCGCCATTTCCTGATCGAGACCGTTCAACATAGGCTGGCAGATTCAAGCGATGACATGTTGCGAGAAATTCCGCAACGTCCTCCAGCCAGGATTCCTTATCGAAATCAGCAGCCAAAAAGAAACACGTTTCGTCCAGCATCATCGGATATACACCCATTACAAAGGGACGGCCGTTTTCATCTTTGCCGGAAAGATGATGATGAGTAGCCTCATTCGTTACGGGGATAAAACGACGATTTGGACAGTCACCGCATTTAACGGATCGTTTGTCACACAGATCCCGGACCCATTCGTTGCCGCAGACCGGAGAATAGCCGGACTTTCCGGTTTTCCGGCTCACGAAACGGCGAGGAAACACGTCTTCACGGCCCCGGAATAGAGAGTGAAACAAGGCAATCTTGGACTCTGGTGCGGAGGAATGGTTTATGGCTTCCACGCTCATGCAATAATCTTATCCCAAGTTTGTCAGAATGGGTAGTTTTTAGGGGTGATTTTTTAGAATTTCGAAAGTGAAAGCCTCATTAAATCAGTATTATGT
>JADFYG010000104.1 GCA_015233155.1 Candidatus Rifleibacteriota bacterium | reverse complement strand
ATGCTTTGCCGACCCGCTCCTCCCTGTCTCTGCGCGGTCGGGAAACCGACGTCGTGATGTTGCTTTCCAACACTGGACGCGCCGTGTTCATAACTAATGCGACACGCGGCTCCGGCCCGGATCGACTCCTCTTGGAACGACTCCCGGCTTCAGACATACCTCTTCCAATCGATGATTGGTCATTCGGGCCTGATGGGCTACGATTGCCCGATGGATCAGTACTTGGATTGATCGGTGCCAGGGAAACACCTACCGAAGCCATCGGGACCGACGAGTTTGGAGGGCGGAGTACTCATGTGGTTAGCGTCGCTGTCACATTTTTACCAGGTCAGGCCTAGATCCCGCAATGCTTTGGCAATGAGACCCACGGAAGAAGTCGTCGAAGAATCAACACTAGTTGCTGCGCGGATCTGTGACTGTGCTGCGCTCGTGTTTCCGGTCCAGAAATAGGCATATGCCAGCATGGCGTGAGCTCCGGCGCTGGTAATGCCAATAGAAGTGTGGACAATTTTAGGGCTCAGGTCATACGTTGCAACGTTCAGGCCCAGGCTTTCCAGAAGGCCTACCGCCGAGCGAATATTGTCTGGATATGAAGTCTGAATAAGTGCTGCAGCGCGGCCAAGAATCGATTCCGTCAATTTTGGATCACCGAGTGACAATCCGGTTTGGAAATCATTAGAGCCGGCATCTACTCCGCCCTGCTTGGTTCGCGCCCAGGCAAGCCCGTTGTAAGCTTCTTTGCGTTCCGGAACGGTCAGGTCGCTGCGAGAGACCAATCCGCTGAACAGATCGATGGCTGCCTGATAACTGGATCCGCTCATATCAGTCCAGGCCGACGCCAATACAACGCTTGCGCTAGCGGCTGTTCCGGTTCCGGTTCCAGTTCCGGTACCTGTTCCAGTCCCTGTTCCAGTCCCTGTGCCGGTGCCGGTGCCGGTCCCAGTTCCGGTTCCAGTTCCGGTTCCAGTTCCGGTTCCAGTTCCAGTCCCGGTTCCCGTTCCTGTGCCGGTATTTGCAGCGAGCGGATTTTCGCCGGGCAAAACCTGTCGGCCGGTATCGGTTCCACAGCCGTTAGTGGTGATCAACAGCAGGACCGCCCCTATCAACAGCATAAAGGCCAGCAGCGACTTGGATGGCATCATTTTCCGTGGTTCACGTTCATCAATGCGTTTCATCGGCCAATTTCACCTCAATACCGCAATTTTGTGCGTCTTTTTGATCGTTTTCCCGCTATCCTGGGGATCGTGCAACTCGACTCTGGCAAAGTAGACACCATTGGCAACGGTCATGCCGTCCTCATTGCGCAAGTCCCAGGGAATATCATACAAGTATCGCGCGACTCCGCTTGTCGTGGTATCCGGACGTGACTGGACACCATTCAGAATGCGAATGCGGTGTCCGGCGGTGTCGTATATTTTTACTTCAAACAGATCCCAGCCGAGATCTCCGCGATTGGCGCTAATACGGATGGTTGCACGTGTTCCGGCCCGCACCGGGTTAGGGAAGTTCATCATCTCGCCTATTGCAAGCGGCACACTGATTGCAAATCGAATAGATGGGCTGCGGCCGACGTTTCCGGTCGCATCGGCTGCCTGGAAAACGAGCTCGTGATCGCCGTCCACCAACGGATTCGCGGGCATGAATCGGAAGCTTCCGTCGGCACTGACTGTTTGGACCGGCTGCTCTATGCCGTCGAGAATCGCAACGACCGTGGAAGGATTCAGTCCGGAACCCTGTTCATCGATTCCAACGTCGAAGATAGGTCTATCAGTGAGATAAATGCCATGGTCGGGGGTTTTGCCCCGCAACGAGATACGTGGGGGCAGTATGTCGCGCAGCAGGGCAAAGAGGCCTGGGCGACTGGATGCTCCAGAGATCCATCCGGCATTTGCTGCGCCGCCAATGTATGTCCAGGTGCCGTTGTCCTCATATCGGAAAACACCGCAACCGGACGATTGCATACCTGCCGACAAGCGGGCACGCACCTCGAATGGGCGTGCCAGAGATGAGGCAACCATCGCAACATCATAGGCGTCACCCGCAGCCAGTAGTTCGCTGGCAGTCGGAGCCGAGCTGGTGGCGGAAGCGGTATCGGTCGCCGTTGTTCCGTCGATGCGGATCGCACCTTTGCGGGAAGAATGCACGGATATAGCCTCTTTTGCAGGCACTTTCCAGGCTGGTGCAAGCGAGAAGCGTTTCGAACCATTCGAAAGTGTCTGAGCCAATTTTTGCGGAATTATCGTGACCATTGTTTGCTGGTTCACTGTTCCAGGGGTGAAACGGCTCATGAAAACGTGATCGGGTGATTCGATCTGGGCGAGGATATTCGCATTGACTATCGCCATATTGAAGGGCAGACTTCCGGAACCGACGTTTCCACTGAGATCAGAACCGGTCACGTAGATGTATCCACTACCGGGATAAGCGGGATCAAGGTATACGCCCCCCATATATGAACGCATGCCGGCACTTTGCTGAGTCATGCTGCTCTGCATTCCGGGGCCGCCGGTTTGAACGATCTGCAGTGTTGGAACATCTGCGAGTGGTTTGCTGCTACTGGCCACCACCATTAGATTTCTGGAGTTGGCCGGATTTGAGAAAGCTGCAATAGTGAATGTCGGACCGGTGCGATCAGGGCTTACAAATGTTGAGTTGGCAGTCTGAGCTGTGCTCGAGTTTCCGATAGAGTCCTGAACGCCGGTCGCGGAAACCGTGTATGAAACTCCATCGAGCAGGTTATCGCGGGCGGTAACCAGGATCATGTGGTCATCGTAGGGCCAGACTGAGAAACCTGTAATCGGATTTCCGACCCAATTAGCAAGTGAAATGCTGGTTCCTGAGTCGATTTTAACCGAGTCGTCGAATACGATGAAGAACTGGTTTCGCTGGTTGGTCGCCGTCAGGCCATCGAATGAGATCGTAGCGATGCGCGGTGCGAGAGTATCTATACGGAAATCGGCGATATTTTTACCGGAGGCAAGCCATGCGCCTTCGATACTCTTAACGCCGTTGGCCGCCACCGTTGCTCTGTAGGTCTGGTCGGAAGCGGGGCTCGGTGGATTGAATGTGAATCGTAGAGCGTTGTTACCGACAAGAGTTGGAGAAACAATGGACAGCGCCGGAGTAAATACGAATGAGGCCGGTGTCAGAGGATAATTCGGATCGAGTTGATGATCGGTATCGAATCGGAGTTCTACTGTACTGGAGGAGATTTGCGCTCCGCTGACAAGGCGGAAATCGGATGTTGTTACGAAAACCTTGATGAAATTGGGGTTACGGTTGCCAGCGAGGTCGGCCACATAAATGCGATATGTTCCCTGTGTGACGAGGGTTCCATTGGCACGGCATCCGTTCCACCATGTTTCCAGGGCGTAGTTGCCGAGTGAATCGGGGCCTGAGGCAATTACTGAAAGACTGGCGACCAGTGTTCCGTTAGCCGCATCCGTCCGGATTTCCACGACGGTTGTGGAGGCGGGTTCGGCCGTGATGAGTTCGATTGAGAGAGAGGCTGCACTTGGTGCGAAGCGGGTTGCTGTTACGTTGTTCAGGCTAAGCGTGATTGTGGAAACTATCGGAGCTACAGTGTCCAGCCATACATCAGCAACGGCTGATCCAACGTTTCCTGCAGCATCGACAACATCGAACAGATACTCGCCATCCGTGGCGATGCTGTTGTCTGCGCGACGGCCGGTAAAGCGGCCGCTCCACTGAGTTCCAGCGGCGGTCATCAGCCATGTGTCGGTCGAAATATTTCCGGCCGCGTTCCGAATGCGCAGACGTGGGGTCTGTGCTTCGCCGGACACTGTCCAGAGGCTTGTGACAGCAGTGTGTATGGCAGGATTGAACCAGGTGGGGCTTCCGACTCCTGGAATTACGCCTCCGCTAACGCGGATAAGAGTGGAATTCGGTGCGTTGTCATCGCGTGTCCAGGCAATAGATTCGATCGTCGCATTGAGGTTGCCATCCACCAGGCGAACCGTATATGGCTGAGCTGGCAGTGATGCAAGCGTTGGAGATTCAATCTGTGTGGGAGAAGAAGCCTGCCAAGTGAATGTGCCGGCGTTTGTCGTCGAATCAAACGTTGTCGCGAATGAGCCGACAACGCCGACCGCGTTGGAGAACTGCACTTGCAGCGGCAATTTATACGGCGTGGTCGCCAATGTAAACGACAGTGTGGCGGCATTGGGCATAATTGTGCCGCTGAAAGGAGTATTGGTAAGTGCCAGGCCGGGTGTCGTCTCAGTTGTTGATTGTTGCGAGATGATCTGCCATGACAACAGTTGTGGGCCGGCGGTAAAAACACCAATCTGATTCGAGCCGGTGGCGGAGTCAACCAGGTTTCCGGCAAGATCAGCCGCGCTGATATTAACGGTCCAGCTTCCTTGTAACAGATCCTGGCCAAGGGGTGCATCGTTGACGAAGCGGGCGCCGCTGCTTCCAATCCAGTTTGTGAAGTGGAAGGGAAGGGCATAGGATAATCCATTGTCCGTTCTGACAAGAGTGAACGTTGGCAGAATCGAGGAAGACATGAGTTCGCTGAAGCTTGCAATCACGGCTGCCCGTCCGGTATCACTCTGGCGAAGGATCGAGCCTCCGGTGCTTTCAACAGATATATTGCTGATCCAAGGGCGCTGCATGTCTATCCAGAAGTCGCCGGAAGCAGTAGAATATCCGGTTGTCTGGGTATCGTCGCGGCTGCTGATATCGAATACCTTCGTTGCGCTTGTTACGGCAGGCGAATTGCCGAACACGTCGGTCACGCCGAATATTTCCAGACGACCGGCGGTGCTTGCCACTTTGGAATAAGCGGGGGGGAAGTTGGCTGTATTGGTGAATAGCGCCACATACCAGGTCTGAGTGCCCACCTGTCGGGTTGTCCAGTTCTGGAATGTTCCGGAAGCCATCCACAAGCCTGTTACTGAGTCGACAATGCGTGCCGTTGGTGGTGTGAGGCTCAGCGGAACCGGTGTGTTTCCTATCATGACCGGGCAGAATTCGAAATCGAATGAGAGTGCGTTTGGTGCCTTGTCATTGATCGGGGTCGCTGGCGAAATTGCGCAGGCGCTTAAAGAAGCAAGGCCTAAACTCGCCGTTGCGAATTTCAATACTCCGGGTTCCATTGGGAAATATTGGGGATTGGGCTGTCCCCACCAGTTAGTGAAGGCTCCGGCATTCACTTTGAGGCGCCAGTTCGGTGTTTTATGCGTGCGATAGAGATTCATTATACTTGATACGTCGGCGTCGGTGAGCTTCAATTGGACGGTCATGCTGGAGGTTTGCGCGTTTCCGGTTGCCGGATCGAGATTTGCCAGTGCCAGCGGAATGAAGACGGGAGGAACCGAGTCTACGTCATGCAGTTCGATTGCATTGTGATAGGTCTGAATACCTTTTCCGGGGGTGGGAGTAGCGACGCCCAATGTTGGCAACAAACTATCGAGAGCATAAAAATCGTTCGTATAGAGGAGGGCGCGATCTGAGAACGTAAGCATCAGACTGCTGGTTCCGGCTCCCATAAGGAGTTGCGGTTGGCTCGCCTGGCTGCTTTCGATGTTGAATCCCCAGGGAGGATTGGAATATGGACGCATCACAGCCGAAGTCAGAGGAGTAGCGATAGCAACAGGTACCATCGCTTTTCCGAGTGCATCACGACAGAAGATCGCAGACAGATTGCGGGTAGCGAATTTGAGTGTAGTAGCATCATTTCCGAGTTTTCGACCGATCCAGTCGGCTGCTGCTGAGACCAGGGAAATACGCAGGTGGTTGGTTTCCGGCCATGTCACAATATCAGCATCTTTCTGGAAAACATATCCGCCGCGGTAATTTACGGATGAGAAATCGTCGGATACGGCGAACAGGACACCGTTTGAAGCAATCAGAGTCGATGGATTCATCGCTTTGCTGAAGACAAAATCGATCGTAAATGTTGCGTTCGGGACGGTCCAGTTCTGTGACGTCTGGAAAGAAATGATTCGCGGATCTTCCCGCCATCTGAAATCGGTAATATCGATTGGGAAAGCATCGAACGCATAACCCCAGTTTCCGGCAAGATCCGTTACAGGCGCTGGTGAGATCGAATGGACTTTCAGTGTGAGAGATTGTGAAGCCCATCCGGCAATTGCTGATTGAGCGTCCATGGAGAGTCCCATATCCACGGTATCGGTATATGTGAGGGAAGCTGTCATCACAGTCATTGTGGAAATGCCTGTCGTTGTGCTTCCCCATATTTCCCATTGCGCTGGATTCACGGCGGTGACGGCTTCATCGAACTTCACCGTCAGCGTGGCACCGCTGAATGTGGCGCCAATGAGGCGTGGCCGACGTGTATCAATGTAGAAACCCTGAGATGTCGAAGTAGCGTTTCCGGCCAAATCAAACAAATTCATTGTGAATGTTGCCAGGCGCAGATCCGTCGCGGAGAACGATGCGATGGAAATCTTGTCGGCAGTTCTGGCTAAATTGGTGGAGATAGTGAGAGGAAATGTTGCCGGGCCGCCCGGGAATGATGAAAAGTCTATAGATGCAAACGAGAGAGGGGTGTCGATTGTCGCGGATGCGAAGAGCAGATCGATCGGGCTTCCAGAGCCGATGTTGATGACCGGATAGTTGCCGATTATGAGCGAACCACTTGTGATATCAACATTGGGAGAGATTTCCCATGAAATGGAGCTTACAACAGGAGGCATATTGTCTATCTTGAATGGGACCGATGCCATGCGCGTTACGGCGGAGTTGACTATATCCTTGGCCTGAAGCATGATCGAAAGGGTTTCAGTCCCGGTAAAACGCACCCAATCAACGGGCTGCAAAATTGTGAACGTCGTGGAATAAAGATCATTGGGACCGGCCAAAACGAGTGGTGCCGAAGCAAAATAGCTTGGCGATCCCACACCGGCCGGGTCAGTGGCGAGAGCCACCCAGGTTTCCGTGGCACTGACGGTTGTCCAAAACTTGATGCTGGCCGAAACCGTGATCTGATCATTGATGTTGGCGACGTTCGCCGAAGGATTATCGTTATTGGTGCGACTGATTATTATGGAAAGATTGCTGATGGTCGGCAGAAGCGGTCGCTGATCAAGATTAAGTGGTGCGTCCGTAGTGCGCGTGGCAATGTTCCAATCGTCATCACGACATGTAACGGTCCATGTGGCTGGTCCCTGGCGAGTCCCGAGTGGAACCATATATGAATTAACATACCATCCCGTGGCCGACGGATGGGGATTCAACATAAAGGTTGAAGTGCCACCCAGGTTGGATAAATCGATCCAGGGCGCAATGCCTTCATTATCCGCAACCTGGACAGCGAAATCGATATTCATTCCGATTGTTGCCGTGGCATTAGTGATCGGATCGAATCCTGCAAACGTCGCACTGGCTACAAGAATACGCGGTGGATGACAATCCACTTTATATGGTGAGGTTTTTGCGTATGAGATGTTTCCAGAAAGATCCCTGACGGTTGCAGTGAACTGGTATGCGGGATCCTGTAGATCCGGCGTTATGGTTGCGGCTTCGAGAGAAATCTGATATGCCCCTGTGGCAAATTTGGTCATTACCGCATTAGAAACAGAACCAACCATCGAAAGATCTATTACCGCGGTAGCGTTGTCCTCAGGCGAGAGTGGATTGAAGGGCATTGTGAACATCAGTGTCTTGTTTGCATTTATGACATTATTGGAAGTCGGATCCTGTTTGCCGCTTTTCAAACCGACAGACAATGAGATTGTGCCGGTTGCGGGCGGGCGATTGTCGAAAGTCCCGGATGCCAGAGTAATCTGGCTTGCAACGCGGTTCCCCGCGTCATCAACAATGTTGATCGGAAAAGTCGCGCCGTTGTTGAGCGTACCGGTTGCGACTGTCCATGTGTATGAGAACGTGGCATTTCCATCCCACGCCAACGCCTGATTGCCTGAACCACCCACACTGCTTAAGTCGGTTGTTACAATTTCTCCATCATACATACCCTTTGCCGGACGGATCAGCCCAACCTGCAAAGACATCAGATCCCCGATACGCGGATGGGGTCCGGTTGGATCCAATGGCACCACACTCCAGGTAAGTGTTGCAACACGCGGAGGATCGTTATCGACCAACGCAACGACCGGAGATGTTCCATTCACAAGATACGATGTGTTCGAAGCTGTGATCTGGAAACTCCAGTTGGTCTGATCCACCGGAACAGCAGAAGCGATTGCCGGATCAGTAGCATTGAAGGTTTTGCGCCATGTAGTGCCGCCCATCCAGTCCATGGCGGTATTTGTGGCAAGCCCGAATCTGATGAGATTGATGGAGACCAGATTATTCGCGGCATTCGGGAAGATGTTCGTAACATTGGCTGTTACAGTGACCGGATCGTTCCAGAGTATTTTGGAAGCCGGCGTGTTGGCGGGTGATTCGACCGTCACATTGGAAATCACCGGTAACGCGTTATCGAACAATACATCGATTGTGGAAGTGGCGGCATTTCCATTGTCGTCGGAGATGCTTATCGTGAAGGTGCCTGTGGCATTCTGCAGGATTCCAACCGGGACCGAGGGAATTGTACATGTGAAAGTGCCTGGAAGCGATGCGACCATAGTTCGCGGAGCCAGACCAAGTGGTGACAAATCTATTGTGATGGGGCGTATATCCTGATGCCCCGTCTGAATGGCTACTCTCAATTCCAGCCAGTCTCCGGCTCTTACTGGGAGATTGGGATTGCCGGAAATGTTCGACGGATTATATCGTACAGCGTAGGACGGTGTGGGGGATACGAATTCGTTGTCAACCGGAATTACAGTGGAAACGGAATCAGTGGCTATATTGCCTGCCGAATCGGATGCGATGATACGAATTGTCTGAATGCCGTCCCAACCTGTGCCGGCCGGGAAACTTCCTACGGTGAATATTCCTTCGAACAGGGTTGAATCGACCGGATCGCGTGTCAAGGCGCAGAGAGGGGAGTAGGCGGATGACAGAGAAGCAATCGCGACGCTGACGACACCGAGCTCTGCGCCATCCACGTTTCCCACTTTCGCGCTGATTTTGAATTGATCTCCGATCTTATAGCTGGTACCGGAGGGACCGACACGTGTCAAGGTCGTGGCCGCCAGAAAACTCGGAGGCAGATTGTCGATGAAAACGATTGGCGTTGTCCAGGTTCCGACAGTGTTCCCACTGGTCAGATCTTTTGCGGTTACGAGGAATGTCTGTTGCAGGTATTCTTCGCTGAATCCCTTCGTAATACGATATTCCCGGAAATACGTTGAACCTGTCGCGGACATGAGTTCATAGGCCGTGGGGCCGTTGATTGGCGATAGATCCACATATAGATGTGCATTTTGTGTCGGAAGAAATGATGCTGTAGCAAGGAAGGAGATAGAGTCTCCGACTATTGCCACAGAATCCGTGGTTACACCGACTACTTCAGTGATAGAGGCGATCGGTCGTCCAGAAACGCTTGGCATTATATTGTTGAGGTAAAAATTGACACTGGTTGCAACCTGGTTTCCGGCTTTGTCGGTCACGGAGAAATCGCAATGGGTCCAGCCATTGAACGATGGCATGGTCGGGGACGGAGGAACCTGAAGATCCCATATAAAAATGCCGGTTCCCGTTCCTATGCCGTTTCTTACGAGCTGAATAGGAGTCGGGCTGAGCATACTGCAAGTTACAGTTACTATGTCCGAGTCGAAAGACGCAACTGTCAGTTGCAGGTGGGCGGTACTCGTCCCGGTCAAATTTGAAGGCGATATGATGGCCTGGCTAATGATTGGCGGCGTGGTATCTACCTTCAAAGACACAACCGGCGAAATCGAAGCCGGATTTCCATATGGATCTATCGCGAGAAAACCTACGGATGCAAGTGGCAGATCGAGATTGTCGGTTGCTACGAAATCAGTAGGCGATTGATGAGGGTTGGCATAGGTCAGAGCAAAACTCGCCGGGCCGCCCATACTTCTCAAATCCAGATAAGCCTGCTCGATTGATGGTGTGGTTTGAAATGCCGTTGAATCCATCTGTTGAGAAAAGCGAATATTGTCGCCTTTTTTGATCCACTGACCGGTCCATGTGACACCATTTACCGACACTCCCATAGGACCATTCGTTTTCGGGGCCACGTTATCGATGAAAATATTCGAAACAGGTACATGCGTCATTGGATCGGAAGGCCATGAAGCAGCGACACAGGTATATACGGCCGGGCTGTTAAGCTGAATATTGCCGGCACTTACCGTATACGTTGCATTGAGAAGCCAGAACGGCGGGGAAGCTATTCCCCATGTCTGCGAGACCATACTGAGCACGGGACCGCCATTCCAGAGCTGCACTAATCCGGTGACAACGCTGTCGGCTGTTACATACAGTTCATAGCTGATCTTCGCGCCGATGGTCGCCACGGATAGTCCGCTTCCACCTAAGGGCTTCGTTGCGGAAGCCGCGTCTCCGATATAAAACGGTTTGGCAGCCTCGACGCCTGTTACATGCACGAGCAGTAAAACCAGAACCGCCGTGATGATAGCGAATCTTCGGGAGTGCGTATTTTGAATCATAGACAGCTCTTTCCCCAAGGATTATTTTTGCTCAGCCGATACAACGTGTTGCTTCCAACCATACCTAAAACATCCAATCCTATAGATTGTTTATCGGCGATTGTTTCCTAATCCTGTAGTGAAAGAAAAACTTCGATAGCAAAAATTGTTCCAGAATGTTTCTTTTTTTCGGGGGTAAATGCAAAAAAGGGCGCGGCATGCCGCGCCCCGGGGGAAAATAATTTACGTGTCGGCTACCTCAGAACGGCGATCTTGTCGGTTTTCTTAACTGTGCGACCGGTCTCCGGATCACGAACCTCGATTTTCGCGAAATAAACACCATTTGAGACAATGCCTCCGTCTTCGTTGCGAAGGTCCCAGGATATGTCATACAAATATCTGGCGGCCACCGCAGCCTCGGCGACCGGTCGCACCATATCCAGAGCGCGCACACGGTGCCCGGCGACATCGTAAATTTTCACCTCAATCATGTCACCGCCAAGGCTGGGTGAATTCGTCCCTATACGAAGCGTCACATGTGACCTTGCCGGATTAGGATATGTCATAATCTCAGAGATAGCCAGCGGCACCTTGACAGCGAATGAAATATTCGGGGTTAATCCGATGTTGCCGACCCGGTCGGTTGCCTTGAAACGTAAGACATGCCTGCCGCTGGTCAGTGGCGCGAGTGGAATGAACACAAAGTTGCCGCTGGATGCCATCGCAGTAACCGATTGTTCGATTCCGTCGATTTCCGCCACCAGCGCGTCGTTCGCGAGACCGGAGCCGTATTCATCGACATGGCCTTCAAATCGTGGTCTATCGATTGTGAATGCCTTTTCAGAATCTATTGCGGTCACGACGTTGAGTCTGGGAGCAAGCCGATCACGCAGCAGTGCGGTCAAACCGGGCTTGTCGCTTTCGGCCATCCAGACCCCGCTTTCTTTATGCGATGACAGCCAGGTCCATCCGGAACCCTCGTCATATCGGAATACTCCAATGCCTGTACTTGTCGAAGCCGATTCCGGCTGTTGAACGGACAAATTGTATGGATGTGCAAGATTTCCAGTCTGAAAACTGATTTGCCAGGCTCCGCCGACGGCTTCCAACTCCTGCACGGAAGCTGATATCGAAGCAATGTCCAATGAGCGAACGGCGGCAAGTTTCTTCGAGCCTTTGCCATCCTGGGTATAGCGTCCAATGTATGATGCCAGAGGTATCTTCCGCCCAAGTGGACCGTCTGCGCGAAGTTCAAGTTCCTGGGGAATAACCATGACGAAGGTATTGGCGCGCACGGAACCTGGTGCGAATACAGCGTTCAAATGTCCATCCGGTGATTTTATCTCAGCGCGAAGGTTTGCGGAAACCATTGCCGTGGAGAATGATTTTTCGACTGTATTTGAATTTCCCGCAAGGTCGGTTACTGTCAGACGAACTATTCCGGTGCCGCCAAGTGTCGGATCGAGATGTACGCCAGCCATGTAGGTTAAAGGCGCAACCCCTGAAATCATCGTGACGGGCATATCGGAACCCTGGGATTGCCGAACGATCAGTTTAGGTGCTTCGCCAAGAGTTTCACTTACGCTGGCGGCGACGATCAAATCAGATGCTGAAACCGGATTTGCAAATACCGCAAGGGCTATAACGGGCGGAGTCACGTCAATTCCATTGAATGGCTGTGTCCAGATCAGAGGAGCACGGTTTGAATACAGATCGGTGACACCGGGGGCAGACAGTACATAGCTCACTTTGTCAGAAAGATTTTTTGCGGCAGTAATTGAAACAGACATCCCATCAGGGCGAATGCTTGCTCGGCTCAACGTGAGCTTACTGCCTGTTGTTCCGCCTGAGCGGAGGTCATAGGAGCTGATATTTTGAGCAGTCGCCGCAGCCAGCACTTTATCGAAATATACGATAAAGTCAGTCGGAATGGAGATACCTTCGAAACCGACGCGCAGGAGGTTGGGACCCTTAGTGTCCGCTGTAAAGCGTGCGGTATTGCCGCCAGTTGAAAGCGGAATGCCATCGATTGTCATCAGTCCACCCGCCCCTGCTGTTATCGTATAGGTTACGCCGTCAGCCATATAATTTGCGAAGCTGATCAGCACTTTGCGAGGTGCGCTCAGTGTCAGATTCGATACGGTCGGCGCAGGCGGATCGAACGACAAATTTGCTGATCCGAGACTGTTGGGATCGATATCCTGATTTAATGCAACTTCGACACTCTTCGCATCGATTTCTGTAGCTGAGAGTATGCTGAAATCGACGTTGACGACATACACAGTCACGTATCCCGGGGCGCGGTTGCCGGTAATGTTGTCGCTTCAACGGCATTCCAGGTCTGGATAAATTCTCAGGGAACCACCGGTTCGGTGAAAGTCCTGACTCGCCAACCCGCTCTTTCAGCCGGCATTATGGTCGATGCACCGTTC
>JADFYG010000103.1 GCA_015233155.1 Candidatus Rifleibacteriota bacterium | reverse complement strand
TTTTTCCCTGTGCCTGATGGGGTCACTGATCTGGTGTCATCGCCCAGGCGAGGCCACGGCGCGAGGCTCGATACCAGTTCTCGGTGCTGAACACGCGCGTTTCCAGTCACCCCGATTTGCCGATCTTGTGAACGCCGTGATCGTTGATGACGAGCGTTCTCCCGCAGGTTGGGGGAAAGCCCTCGATCGAATCCTTCATTTCGAGCCGGCCGAGATTGAGCGAATGCGAATCGGTGCTTTGGAAATATGCTCGGCTGATCTGCGCTGGGAACGAATCATGGAGCGATATTTGGACCTTATTGAAGCAGATTGACAGGTATTTTTCGTTCATGTAGGATCACGACGGCCCTCATTCAGCAGGAGAGAATAATGGAGAACCATGTTCCGTTCCGCCTTTCCGTCATAATGCCCGTTTATAATGAGCAATTCACAATCATAAAAGTCATAAGGAAAATACTCGAACAAGAAGGAAAACCTGGAATATCAACCATTCAACTCGTCATCGTCGATGATGGTTCTACCGATGGTTCCCGGGAAATAATTCGCCAGCAGGCGCAGTTGCATAGTCAGATAGAAGTTGTTTTTCACGAAAAAAACCAGGGGAAAACCGGGGCAATTCGCACCGGCATCGATCATGCTGACGGCGAAGTCATCGTATTTCAGGACGCTGATCTCGAATACAACCCGGATGACTATTCTCGTCTGATACGGCCTATTTTCGAAGGAAACGCAGATGTGGTCTTCGGTTCCAGATTTCTTGTCGCCGAATATCGGCGGGTTTTGTATTTCTGGCATTCGGTTTTGAATTTTTTTCTGACAAATCTGTCGAACATCCTTACCGATCTGACGCTCACTGACATGGAAACATGCTACAAGATGTTTCGCGCGCCACTTCTTAAAAGTCTGCCGATAAGATCCGAAGGATTTGGTCTCGAACCTGAGTTGACCTCCAAGATTGCCAAAAGGAATTTCCGGATCTACGAGGTTCCAATCTCATACAAGGGCCGTACTTATGAAGAGGGGAAGAAGATAACCTGGAAGGACGGCTGCTGGGCGATATACTACATCATGAAATACTGGCTCATTGATGACTGTTTTAAGGACAGCGGCGGGGATGTTCTTCACAGCATGAGTTTAGCGCCGCGGTTCAATCGATGGATGGCCGACGTTGTCAGACCTTTTCTCGGTCGGAAAGTGCTTGAGATAGGCGCGGGAACGGGGAACATGACCAGTCGATTTTTACCTCGGGATGAATATATCGCCAGTGAATATGACAAACACTATCTGGAAACGCTACACTCCCGTTTTGGACATGAAGGCCGGGCGCAGATACGCAATCTTGACTTGAATGAGCCGGATCATTTCAAAGATCTTATGGAAACACAAGATTCCGTGATCTGTCTGAATGTGCTCGAGCATATTGAAGATGATATGTCGGCATTGAAACGCATGTATCAGACGCTGAATCCCGGGGGTAATCTCATCATTTTGGTTCCCCAGGGTCCGGAGTTGTTCGGAAGTCTCGATCGTGCGGTGGGGCATTTCAGAAGGTACACTCGTGCTGATCTTGAAAAAAAACTCATAGAAGCTGGTTTTAACGTCGAGCGCATATTTGATTTCAACAAGCCCGGTGTAATCGGATGGTTTATAAATGGAAAACTGTTCGGCCGTACATCTCTTGGCAAGCTTCCCATGAAGATATATGACCATCTTGTATGGTTATTCAAACGGATTGATACTGTTCTCCCATGGCGTGGTTTGTCCATAATCGCGATTGCCAGTAAGAGCATACCGGCCTCCTCTGAAAAAAACGGAAATGCACATGAGTGAGAACTGATGTGAAATTTACATTCATCAATCTCGGAAGAAAGTTCGCAAAAAGCAATATATGGGGCTTGATCAATTCGACCACTCCACCACTTGGACTGGCGTTACTCGCAGCGATCCTGGATGAAGCCGGGCATACCACGGAAATTATTGACGCGGCCGCCCTGGAACTCGCGGATTCCAAAATCATTGATCTTATTGATCGATGCACTGATATCATTGGAATTCCGGCGACGACCGTAGAGATCGAAAATGTGAAACGATTCGCAGGCCATCTGCGAATGAAATTTCCGAAGGCGCGAATCCTGTTTGGAGGCGTCCATCCTTCGATATTCCATGAAACTTTCGTCGAAAGCGGGGTTTGCGATCTTGTCATAAGGGGCGAAGCCGAGACTGCGGTCGTCGAGTTGGCTGACGGAAAACCGCTTTCCGGCATCGCTAATCTTACGTGGCGTTCCCCGGAAGGCAGGGTTGTTGCAAACCCTATGAGCGATAGATTCGTGGATCTGGAAAGACTTCCGCCACCTGCTTTTCATAAACTCCCCATGAATGTTTATCGTTCAGCCCTCGGGGCTGCAAAGCGCCAGCCATCTGTTGGTATAATCACATCACGCGGATGTCCCGGAGCCTGCACATTTTGTTACTCAGGAATGTTCGGCAAAAAGATTCGTTTCATTTCCCCTGAAAAAACGCTTGCGCAAATTCTGACGCTGAAGGAAAAATACGGAGTTCGCGAGATATCGTTTTACGATGATACTTTTACGGCTAATCCAGGCCGCGTCAAGGAAATATGTGAACTTTTGATATCCAGGAATATGAAGATCAGTTGGTCTTGCTTTGCCCGCGTCGACACAGTCAGAAAGGATCTGCTTGCGGTGATGAAACGGGCTGGTTGTCATCAGATCATGTATGGCTTCGAATCCTCGAATGAGGATGTCTTGAAGGCTATCAACAAGAAGGTGGGGCTGAAACGCGCCGAGGAAGCAGTGGCTCTGACAAGAGAAGCCGGAATAGACATTCGCGGCGCGTTCATGCTTGGTAACCCGGGTGAAACAGAGGCCACTCTCAAGGCAACCATCGACTATGCAAAAAATCTTGGGATTCAATACGCCATATTCAACATTACGACGCCATATCCTGGTACTGAACTGTTTGAGTGGGCAAAGCAAAACGGGGTATTGAGTCACACCAACTGGGATTCATACGACCTTTCCCACGCGATTCTTGAATTACCAGGACTGCCTGGGACCAGCGTCGAGTTTTACTATAGAAAAGCATATCGGGAATTTTATTTCAGATTGTCTTACATACTGGAATGGTTATTTGTAAAGCGTTGCAAGGATGAAAAAAAGCTTTATTTTGAGGCTTTTTCCAGAACACTGAAAAAGATGGTAGTGTCTAAACTTGGCATTGCCTGATGACATGTCAGAGCGTTTATTCGTGTTCTACATTCCCGGTAAATCATGGTTAACAAATATTGCAACCGGTTAGTTTAGATTTTTCCATTCGCTCAGAATGATATTTTTGTTTGTCATTCCGAACGAATGTGAGGAATTTCGCTTGGTGCAAAGAGCCATGAATATTTGGTCTTAGTCATAAATAGATTCGTAGTGACAACAAACATTTTGTGATTCGCATAATCAGGCGCGATTCAGGATTTCTGAGAACAAACGCTCGTATTCATCCACGACAGCGGATAACGAAAAACGCGCCAGGTGTTTCTGTGCATCCTGTCTGAAATAATCATGGTTTGTTTCTGAGGAAAGCATGATTTCGAGTTTTTCTGAAAGATCCTGGGAATTACAGTTGGCGAAGGTCAGTCCGCATTTTCCTATAGCTTCGGGAAGACCTCCGCGATTACTTCCTATAATAACGCAACCTGCGGCAATCCCCTCTAGTGCCACAAGACCGAATGGCTCTGACCATCGGGAAGGAACGACAAGTATTTTAATCTGGTGAAGAATGTCGGTAAGCTCTTGTCCGGTCCTTCTTCCGAGAAATCTGACCTGATCGGCTAATCCAAGGGCATGGCATTGTTTCTCCAACGGTGAGCGTTCCGGTCCGTCGCCAATAATTGATAAGTCCGGAGTTTTGCCGATTTTTTTCAAGACACCCAAAGCTTCAATGAGCGTGTCTACTCCTTTGTCTGAAACTAAACGTCCGAGAAAGCCGAGAGTGATAGTGCGCTGAAGATTATCTGATGATGCATGCGCTGGTTTCAATGGCAGCGGAATGATTCGCGACGGAAAAGAAAAATCGTCAGCCATAATCTGACTTACACAAACATTGGTTACAAATCCACGTGTTGGGGTGTGCCCTCCTGGAGAATCACACAGGGTGCTTTTTTTAGTGGAGAGCGCACAAAGATAACGTTTCAGGCGATTGGGAAAGTCAATTTCCCCGGAATCATTGCGAAGCCAGGTATGGTGAACCACGATAATGGGTTTTCTAAGCAGGAATCCAGGAAAAATTGTTCTGAGACTGATCTGGCTTTGCAGGAAAATATCCGCTGCTGCAACAGCATTGAATAGCTCCCGGAAAGATGGGCGCCTGATTATTTTCCATGGTGGAGCGGGAGATAGCTGGCGTGGCTCCGCAGTTACAACTGAAATTTGATGCTTTCTGGCAAACAGTTCTTGTGCCAGTGTATGAGAAAATGTCTCTATACCACCGATACTCGGCGGGTAAACATGAGACGATAAAAGAATCTTCAATGAATATTCACGGGACACAGCGCTCGATGTCGGCCATAATACGATGACAGCGGCGCTCGAACTCCGGCCATGCGAAATACGATAACCCTTGCGGTATGATTCCGCGTGGTTTTCCCAAAGCTTCGATGATTGCCGCCTCAATCTCCGCCGGAGAAGTCGGATCGACCATCGTTCCGAGTATGCCGTCACGGACAGCCTCGCGGCTGCCGTCAGTTTTGCTCGCGACGACCGGAATTCCGCAGGCCAGAGCTTCCAGAAAAACGAAGCCGAAACCTTCCCCGGCGCTTGGCATGATGTAAGCATCGGCGAGACGGTAATGATCGGCTTTTTCATCCTCAGGGATGGCACCCGCAAATATGACTTTGCCGACCAGGCCCATATCGATCACCTTTTGCTTCAATCGCGGAAGATCGGTACCGTCGCCTACGATCAAATATACCAGATTGGGAAACTGCTGCAAAAGGCCGGGCATGAGGTCGATCACCTCATCGAAACCTTTGTAACGTTCCCGCTCGACAATTCTACCCAGAGTCATGATAACTCGCTTGCCGGCAAAGCCATAACGTGAGATAAGATCGGGATTTCGTTCGCGAACTCCGTATTTTTCGAGGTGGATCGCATTCGGAAGAATCTTCACCGAGTTCGGGGAAACAGGAGCCCACTGCAGAAAGCGTTCCTTGGTCATTTTTGAGATCGAGATCGTCGTATGCACGCGGCGCAGCAAAAACCTCGGCAACTTCAGAATCGAATGGTCCCACGCGTCGATTCCGTATATGGAAAGCAGCATCGGCGCACGCGTGATAAGATGACACAGATAACCCAGTGGGAACAAATTGAGATGGCCCACATGAATGATCTGAAAATTTCGGTCACGATGAAGGGCCATCAACACATGACCAACATAAGCCAGTCTTCCTTGCAAACCCGCCAGGACATAATGAAGATTAGAAGGGAATGCTTCCGGCACTAAGGGCATGATACGCGGAAACGCTACAACCTCTCGGGTCGTGTAATAGCGGCACATGGCTGTCAGAAAATCGCGATTATAAAGAGCAATACCGCCATGCCCGCCAAATGCGTCGGAGACCAGCGAAAGGATTCTCAAGGCAGATCAACCTTATCAGGGGCGCCCGTAAAGATTTGATCTATGAGACGCGCCCAACTGCGAAGGCCTCTTTCTCCCATTCCGGCGCCATATTTTTTCAACAACCAGTCGCGTATCGGAACAGAGAAGCCGGTTTTTCTCCTGTACAAAAGTTGCGCGGGAAGCGGTGGATTCAGCAGCCGCCCAAGCATGCGCTTTCGCGGCGGGCATGGAGCAGCCAGCATCGGTGCTACTTTGCGCAAAAGAGTGATGTCTACGAAGGGTACACGTATCTCCTGGGAATGTGCCATGCCGGCCCAGTCAGCATCACGCAGGAGCATTCCGCGCATATACCAGCACATTTCCAGCGCTGACACCTTGAGTCGCGGCTTGATCACAGGTGCGACGGTCGCATCGAGGCGGGCGACAAGGTCCAGGCGTTCCCAGCCTTCGCGAACGGTTTCCGGATCAAGCAGGTCGCAGAGCTCCCAGGGCATGAAAAGACCGCGACGCAACAGATAAGCACCTCCCCACGATCCCCCATATTCAAAAAGTCCCGCATATTTGGGAGAAGTCAGATGTCCGATGAAGGGCGCTATCAACTCTCGCGCAAAACGACCCAGGGAAGCGAGCTTTTTGGCTGATGAAAAAAGAGATACCAGTCTTGGAACCGTTGAAAATGATGGATAGGTGCCAAACATTTCATCTCCGCCGAGCCCCGATAAAGCTACCGTCATGTTAGCGGCTTTAGCCATCTTTGAGACAAAGTATGTATTCGCTCCGTCGATCGTTGGCTGATCCATGGAGGCCAGCAGATGGTTGTAGCACTCTTCAAAGGAGGATGGTCCTACGAATCGGCTGCTGTGATCGGTTCGGAAAAGTGCGGCCGTTTTTCCGGACATTGCCGTTTCATCGTTTTCGGTACCGCGAAACTCCTCAAAACCAAGTGTGAACGTGGCGACGTTGCCTGGAGAATGCTCACAGGACAACCCTGTTATGGCAGATGAATCAAGGCCTGAAGAGAGAAAAATCCCGAGCCGTACATCGGATATTAAGTGAAGACGCACGCTTTCGCTGAGAGCATCGTGCAGAGTTTCCTCCTGCGCACGCAATGAACCGCGCCAGGGAGCAGCTTCGGCCTCGGCAAGGACTTTCGGAATCGAGCAGAACTCCTCGATGGGGCCTGTCCGGCCACCGAAAGGAATCCAGAGTCGTGAACCGGCAGGAAGGTTCATGACAGCCTTGTACAAAGTAAATGGGGCTGGCACGTAGCCGAGTATAAAGAAGCCGACCCGGCCAGCGGGCTCCAGTGACTGATCGATCGCTCCTCCTGCAATGAGCGCCTTAACCTGGGATGCAAATCGAATTGTTGCGCCGTCATCCGAGTAGTAGAGGGGCTTGATTCCGAAGGGGTCGCGTGCAAGGAAAAGGCCGCGATTTATCTCATCATAAATCGCAAAGGCATACATGCCACGCAGATCATCCAACATGCGAGCACCCTTTTCCTCCCACAAATGCAACAGAATTTCGGTGTCGCAGGTCGAATGTAGTGAAACGCCGCGTGTAAGAAGCCGCGCACGAATTTCAGGATAGTTGTAGATCTCGCCGTTGAAAACGACGCGAAGTCTTCCATTGGCCGAAACCATTGGCTGAGAACCGGCATCACTAAGATCCTGAATTGCAAGTCGTCGATTGGCTAAACCGAGACAACCATCCTGGGAGAGCCATAGTCCACCCTGGTCAGGGCCGCGCGAGAACATGGCTTCGCGAATTCGCAGAAGTTCAGCACGGTCTACCGGCTTTGATGCACCCGCTTTGTAGTTGAAAATACCTGCTATGCCGCACATTATAAGTATCTCGCTGAAAAGATATGTAAAATCTATGTTTGTTTCAGGGAACTCATGTCTTCCGTGACGAGGAGCCTGATCAGTCGGTCGAAGGTAACTTCAGGCTGCCATTTCAAAAGTGATTTGGCCTTGCCTGCATTCCCGGATCCACCCTCGAGATCAGTCGGACGAAGGAGCGAAGAATCGATTTCAACATGGTCGTGCCAGTCCAGGTCGACTTCTTTGAAGGCGTATTCGACGAAATCTTCGAGCCTGTGAAGAACTCCGGTCGCGATAACGAAGTCTTCCGGACGCTCGCATTGCATCATGCGCCACATGGCATCAACGTATTCCGGAGCCCATCCCCAGTCGCGAGAAATAGCCAGGTTTCCGAGTTTGAGCTTTTCTTTTGAACCTCGGGCTATACGGCAGGCTGCAGCCACAATTTTGCGTGTGACGAAGCGTTCCGGGCGAAGCGATGACTCGTGGTTGAACAGAATGCCGGTACAAGCGTATAAATCATATGCCTCGCGGTAGTTTGCAACTGTCCAGTATGCGGCCGCTTTCGCCATCGCATACGGACTTCGCGGGCGGAATGGAGAGCTCTCTGTCGCCGCTTCACCACGAAGATTGCCGAAACATTCCCCGGAACCGGCGTTGTAAAATTTTACTTTTCTGTTCATGAAACGAATGGCTTCAAGCAGGTTCAAAACGCCAAGAGTGATGCTTTCAAATGTTTCGACAGGCTGCTGAAACGACAGGCCGACCGAGCTTTGTCCGGCGAGATTGTATATTTCATCAGGCCGGACCTTCGCAAGACAGGTAAGCACTGATCGGAAGTCCGTAAGCGTGACCGATTCGACGCAAATGCGTTCAAGAATGCCGAGTTTCACCAGGCCGGAAAACGAAGCCACCTGCGCATCGCGCGAAGTGCCTATGACCTCGTAACCCTTGTCTAAAAGAAGTTTCGCAAGATATGCGCCATCCTGGCCGGATACGCCGCAAATCAGGGCTTTAGGTGGGCATGACATTGGCAAAACTCCTGCATGACATCAATAAACTATGAAACGATAGGATATTTAACCACGGATTCACATGGATTATCATTATTTCTCCGGGGAAATTGTCCCGCCATACTCGAATAAATCGCGGCCGGGTGGCGTGAAAGTGGCTACAGACAGCCGGCGTGGCCCGAAATCGAGCACGGGAGGCTCGATCGTGTCATCAGGAACCACCTTCAGTAACTTCAGAAGATTATCTATACTGGAGTTCACACCGCTGAACCACGATCTGTCAAGCCAGATTGGCTGGTGGAAACGTTTCCAGAGACCGTTGAGAAATTTACACAACTCGTTCTGGGCCAGCAAAGCCGTCGCTCCCTTCGCTGCAAGAGAAGCAGTCAGCTTTGCGAGTCGCTCGCGATCTGCGATGAGTGACTCGCGAAGAATGGGATGCTCATTTCCGAGTGTTGCCAGCTCGACGGCAAGCTTGTCGAGCTTCTTCGGCGAAATGGGCCTTGCCTCCTGGACAGACACCTCGGGGATGACTATCCCGGCATTTGCCCAGGTATCAATGAGCGGATCGCCGAACTCATAGATAAGTGTCATGGCTAACAGCCCCAGCAAATACCAGAGAGCGTTTCGCTCCTGCTTTTTTTGCAGCGCAGTATCTATGACTTCGAGACGGGATTTTTGGGAAACTGGTTGCGCGGTCATGATTACGGCCTCACAAAATGCAGTATTTCTATAGTGAACTCCCGGTTTTCCCCGGCTACGATTTCGATCGGCAATAATGGAAACGGCAGTGACTCGATTGCCAGTAAAAATGCTCGCATTGCCGCATAATCTGCGCGAAGCCGCAACAGAATTGAAATGCGCGGAGGCATCGTAGATCCATTGCCAGAGGTGCTTCTGACGGCCTTATCAAACCCGTAATTTACTGATGTCAGTCGCACTCCTGATGCTTTAGCGAGCTTATTCATCTCGTCGATAACGTTGGGAAGAAAGTCGGCGGGGGGAAGCCAGCGGTCCATGCGACTCAGCCCCTCGCGTAGTTTGGCATTCCGTTCAGTCATTTCGCGATCATCCGTGCGCTTGCGTACAAGATCACTCGCCGCCTTGATGTTCTGGTCAAAGGCGCGCCACGATGCTGCAAGATTGTCCTCTACCGGAGCGATTATAAAGCCTGGCGCAAAAAACATGATCACCGTGATCACGAAAGGCAAAGGGGCCCAATCACGTAATTTTCGCAACTCCACCGGGTTCATCATGGTCGTGCGCCCTCCCCGGTCGGAATATAATCGACATCGAGCGCAAAGGTGACTGCTTCGGTAACAACAGCCGCCGGCTCCGAAGCTGTGGTTGTCGCCACATGTGAGTCCCGGTCGACACGTACATGTTGAGTCAGTCGTGGTCTGTCAAATCTCTTATTCTCAAAAAGTCTCCGCAAAAAACCAGTCACCTCTTCAAGTCTGGTTGCTTCGCCCTGCAGGTTCAATCGCACCGAGGCATCTGGACGCACTCGGATTCGCGTGATGCGCACTGAGGTGGGAAGCACCTTTTCCAGATCTGAAAAAAGCGCGGTCCAGGAAAATGTCGTGCTCCTGAGTGAGTGATAATACGCAATCGTGCGGTCCCAGTCGCTCTGATACTCCGCCTTGTCGGGACGCATCTCGTTCAGATTTTTACTGATCTCAGCCTGCTTTTTTTCGAGCCGGTCGGAAGCCGCTATCGATTCCTCATTCAAACTCATGGCATCAAGATACTGCATGCCCATATATATCGCCAGCAGTGTGGGAATCGCATATAGCAGAGCCAGAACTGTCTTGAACATGAACGAGCTCTCGCCGCGATACTTTATCGTGGGGACGATGTTCAGTAAATGTTTCATTTCAGCATCCCCTCCGTGTCAGCATGACAATAACCCAAGCGCTGGCGCAAGCAGTGGACCTTTCGCCATGATTTCGGCACGAATTTCGTTTTGGATTGGCAGTTCCTGGAGCGGGTTAAGTCGTCGGCACTGAGTCCCGAAAAAATCGGTCATAAACTCCGGCAGTCCTTCAAACAGCGCTGATCCGCCACTAAGATAGATCGGCGGCAGGCCCATGATTTTGCCGCGATCCTGGTAGAACCTGAAGGTCACATGTAACTCCCTGAGCCAGTTTCCGAAGACACGTTCGAAAAGGTGACGCTGTGGTATCGCGGCCAACAGTTCCTGTCTTGATATGGGGAAAAATCTGCGTTTCATTTTCTGCGCCTGAGCTTCGTCAAAAGAGATATTTTCGGCTTCAGCGAAGAGTTTGCCGAAGGCTTCCCCGCCTACCTCAATCACGCGCTCGTACACCAGCATGCTTTTCTCGAAAATTTTTATGACAGTGGTTTCATGTCCGATATGACAGATGATCAGTGACCGGTCGAGAGTCTTTTCAGGGTGGGAGTCCTCGAGGAGGTTGTACTCGCCGAGCGTCGAAGTATCGAAGACCATTACCTCGATCTGAAGGTTGGCGAAGATTCCGGAAAGAAGATCTATCATGGATTTGCGTACCATCCCGACGAGAATACGGCAGGAAAGTCCGTCCGTGGTTTCATTTGCACTCAGCGTCTGGTAGTCGACCAACATTTCGCCCACCATGTCTTGCGGCAGGAGCTGTTTTTGAAGCCGCCAGCCAATATATTCATGCGAGGCCATTTCTTCCGGTTTCACGAGCAGATCGACAAGGTGAAGCTTGACCCATCTATCGGGCAGGCCTACGAAGAAGCCCTCTTTATGGTTTTTCAGACGAGCCGTGAACTGCTTTACGATTTTAGCGAATTTTACGGGATCGCTGACCGTTGGATTCGTGAAACCGCCGCAGACGAGCCCCGGAGGAAGTTCTTCGTGCAGACAGTCGGCGATGGTAAAACCCTCCCCGCTGGCGCCTGGATCCAGTGATAGTGCTTTAAGCGCATGAGTGCCGATATCCAGTGCAACGTATTCCGTGAAAAGATTCATCAGAGAACCCCTTTAATGAAGCGCGTCATCGTAAGCACCATTAACACACATTTCTGAAAAAGTTATTTCAACGAAATATACCATAGCGTATACCATAAATGGTTCTATTGCAGTGAAATCCGCATTAACACAGAAAACAGCTTCTTGGTTTCCCATGTTACGCCGATAAATACGAGTTTTTCCCGACTCAGCATATTTTTCCCTTGTCTTGATTTGTCCGAAGCAGTCTATCATCATTCAAGCCACGGGGAAAAGTCCCATAAAGGTTGTATTTCAACTCCGACCATTTCTTAATCGCATATACGACCATTATCGAAACCTCTCAGATTTCAAGTCTCGAAGTTGCTCCCGCGGATCGTTGGGAATGTCGATTTGAAATCCCGCGTTTTGCAGATTCAGAGTAGGGAAATTTCCCACGTTGGATACGTTTCCACCAACCTCTTCCATTCCTATACCGGCAACACCAAACGAACCGGCTCAGGAACGACAGAAGTAGACATAAAACCTTTGTTTATCTTTGAAAGTAAGCCTTCTGATGCCGGGAAATTGGGAAAAATAATTCCCTTATCAAGCAATGTTTCGATGTTCTTCCGCTTAAAAACCATGGCTCTGGAATACAAAATGACGCTTTTCTTGATGACAAACGGGTGGTCTCCGGGATTCAGGATGACCGTGTTGTCTTCGGAGTTTTCTGAATCGGTCAGATTAACGAAAATGCCCTCCTGCCCATCCTTTAAAACAAAACAAAGAAACCACAAATGCCTTACCATCCCCGGAGGCGTCGGCATCAAAACGGAATCTCCAGGGGAAAAATTGAATAGGCTCATGTGAGATTTTCTTCAACCCATGCCATGTGAGCATTGAGTTCCATGATCGAATCTATTCTTTCCTTGTCTTTCCCTGCTGATCTAAGAATTTCCTCTATGCTTATGGGGATTGATGAGCCCATGGGATTTTCCCATTCCGGGAGAGTATGAGAAAGCTCAACAAGATCCCATCGGTTCATTCTTCCGTATTTATCGAAGATAGCCCTTATGGTGTTTTTCTCGGCGACCGAAAGGGTAGAGGCTGGAACATCCCCGAGAAGCTTCACTGTGTAATCCTGCGTTGGCGTGGAGACGAACTTTCTCCAGAAAGATTCTGTCTTTGGTGCCGGTTGTTCCGTAATCAGATTGTATACTCGGCTGAGCACAGGACCCCTGTCCATGGAAACAGGAGTATCGTAGGCGATGAATGAAGAATTGCGGATGAAAAAGTCTCTTTCGGCCAGATACATCAGCTTCAAGAGCTTCATGTAGCTCATCTCTCCTCCGCGCAATTGCAGAAGGAAGCAGGCAACCTCGGTCGCCTTTTCTTCGCTGAACTTTGGCATCTTAGGAAATGATATTCGCGCCATGTCCATTCCTCCTCGTTAAAACCGAACTAAAAAGCCGCCCCGGAAATATTATCGGCGAAGCGGCTTGTATTGAATATACGCCACAACTGCCCTGAAATCAAATGCAAGCAATTCCATTCAAAATCTATCCCACAAAATATCCTTGTTTCACGGCTGTCCCATTAAAAATTGAATGTTAATTGGTGTTTGCTGGAATCGTCTCCCGGCTTTGTACAAGGTTGCGGTGTAAAAGCCTGTAAAATAGGGACTTTTTCGAAAACGGAAACGCTGAAAA
>JADFYG010000102.1 GCA_015233155.1 Candidatus Rifleibacteriota bacterium | reverse complement strand
GAAAGCATCCATGCAACACGCCGATGGAACGCTGATAGAGCGTGTTCGAGGCACTCCGCAAGGTGGGGTCATCAGTCCGATACTTGCAAATCTGTTCCTGCACTACACTTTCGATGTCTGGATGAGTCGGAATTTTCCCGAAAATCCTTGGTGTCGTTATGCCGATGATGGATTGGTGCATTGCAAGACCGAATCAGAGGCGCAAACCATAAAGGCAGCACTTCAAGTAAGGTTTGAAGAGTGTCGTCTAGAAATGCATCCGACCAAAACAAAGATTGTCTACTGCAAGGATGTAACTCGAAAGGGGAGGTATCCGGAAACCAAGTTTGATTTTCTGGGATACACTTTCCGGCCGCGAAACGTGAAGAACAGATATCGAGACAGTATGTTTATTAGCTTCACGCCAGCGGTCAGTTTGGCAGCTGCGAAAGAAATGAGGCAGAAAACTCGCAAATGTAATTTCCGAAACAGGACAGAGCTGGAATTGACGGATGTCTCACGAATGTTCAATCCTGTCTTACGAGGCTGGATGGAATATTTTGGAAGATATTGTCCATCAGCAATGTATCCGGTGTTACGCCACTTCAACAGAACTCTGGTTGCGTGGGCGATGCGGAAATACCGACGTCTCAAAGGTCACAAGACACGGGCATGTATTTTCATGGAGTCGATTTCGAAAAGGCAGCCGGGTCTATTTGCTCATTGGAAGCGAGGCATGGTAGGTGCGTTTGTTTGATGGGAGCCGGATGAATCGAGAGGTTCCTGTCCGGTTCTGCGAGAGGCTGGGGGTGAAATTCCCCCGGTCTACTCACCATCAACTTCATTGGCGACTGGATGTCATCTTTAATGAAGATCAATGCAGAGTTCGAGCCGATTATTCCGCTCAAAATCTGGCCGCTCTGAGAAAAGTTGCTATCGGCATCTTAAATCAAGACACTACAAAGGGAAGGAGTATGCGCCGAAAGCGTCTACTTGCTGGATGGAGCCCTGAATATCTGGAAACATTGATCTTTTCTTGAGTTGATTCCCGTACGCCCTGCGATTGGGAGCTTCCCAAGATATTTTCAATTCATTGAGGAGTATACTAGCAGAATTTTCTACTTCATGCACCAGTTGCAGATCAGGGCAAACGCAGACTTTTGTACATTGCCTCTTTAAGCCATCTTTGCCGGGGAAGACATTGTCTTGCGTACCGTCAAATTTCGTGAGGCCCTCATGAATTTCTTTCAGGTACACAGCCTGCTCTGCGGCTCATGAACACGGAATGAGCATTTCGGGTTTGCGTTTGCCCTGAGTTGCAGATTAAAACACGCTGAGGGAATTCTTATGAATCTGTGGTTAATCGGGGGCCGCGATGTTATATTAAGCGCGAGATGGATTTGTTCTTTTCAGCGTCCGGTGATTCGGCGCAGGGGCGTATTGTATGCGCACAAAAGAGGTAAATTCAATGCATTACATATGTAACAGTGTGACTCATGGTTGCACATGTATTCGCCACAGGTGTTCAGAGCAGAGTAATATGACAAATACTGATGAAGTTTCTTCCTGTTTAGATAATGATGATACCCTCTGGAAGCGACGCTTCTGGTTTCTGACCGCCGCTTTTTTACTTCTTCGTGTCTTTCTCGCCCTTTCGCTCAGGCTCACTCCGGATGAGGCATACTACTGGGAGTTTGCACGGCGTCCGGCTCTTTCATATTTTGATCACCCTCCGATGGTTGGATATCTGATCTCCCTTTTTCGTGCCATTTTCGGAGATACAGAGCTTGCAGTCCGCCTGCCGTCGTTGATAAGTGTGCCTGTCGTTTCGATAATGCTTTTCAATTATGGAAAACTTCTTGCGGGACCACGTTGCGGATTCATTACCTCCCTGATTTTCAATCTTACTCCAGCTGCTGCCGCTGCCGGCTTCATCACGACGCCGGATACTCCCCTTGCCCTTTGCTGGAGCCTGGGAGCAGCGGTATTCCTGCGCATAATCCGAGATGAAACTGTTGGCTGGTGGCTCGTTCTTGGTTTCCTGGTTGGTTGTGGTGCGATGTCCAAATACAACATGGTTTTTTTTGTACCGGGTGTGCTCCTGACACTGTTAGTGTTTCCGAGACTTCGCAGTGCATTTGTCGGTCGAGGATTCTGGTTTGCGGTACTCCTCTGCGCGCTTGGCGCGATGCCGGTGATAATTTGGAATGCTCAGCACGACTGGATTTCATTTCGATTTCAGTTTTCGCATGGTATGCGTGATGCAGGACGTCCGTTCCTCCAGAATCTGGGCGATTTTCTCGGAGGTCAGCTTCTCACTGTCGGGCCGCTCTTCTGGCCACTCCTGTTCTGGTTTGGTATACGCGGTTTAATCGATGGATGGCGGCGGAACGATGAAACGCGCTTCGCGCTGGCTGCACTCGGGCTTCCCATGATGCTGTTCTTCGTCTTCAATGGCTGTCGGTCAAAAGTCGAAGCCAACTGGCCTCAGATGGCTTATCTGACGATCATGCCTTTTGTCGGCGAATGGATTGCGGCCGGAATGGACCGTCGCCGTCTCTGGGCGATAGGGGCGACATCCGGACTGCTTACAGCCCTGGTTATCATGCAGGTTCTCACGCTCGTGATTCCAATTGACCCGGGAAATGATATTTCGGTACGTATGTATGGCTGGGATAAACTCGGTTCGGCGGCGCGCGAACTGGATGAAAAAACCGGCCGGACTGCACTATTTATCGGTCAGGGAGGGCCACTCACGGCGCTGATAGGTTTCTATGGCGGTATCGAGCCCGATCGTCTGATGGAGATCCATGCGTCGAATAACTGGCGTATCTGGGGCGCTGACAGACGGCTGGCGACTGGGGCCACAGCCATCTATGTCGATGACGGGCTGTATGTTTCCGAAGTCGAAGCCGCCGCGAAGAATTTCAGTAGTTCGGATAATCCTGTTCTGGTGCCTGTTGTCGCCGGGGGACGTACATTACGCACTATTCAGCTGACCGTCTTGCGCGG
This sequence comes from Candidatus Rifleibacteriota bacterium, assembly GCA_015233155.1. Taxonomy (GTDB): domain Bacteria; phylum Muiribacteriota; class Ozemobacteria; order Ozemobacterales; family Ozemobacteraceae; genus JADFYG01. Next base: position 10,340 of record JADFYG010000102.1, on the reverse strand, counting down.
GCATCTCGGAACTCTTGTGTTCCGGAAGTAAATATGCCGACCTGCGTGTTGCGAAATCCGCGGATTATTTCAGGATTTTTCAGCTTTCTGATTTAAGAGATGCGGAGATGGCGCGTTCGCTTGCCCAGCCCTTGATAAACTTGATTTGTTCGGCCATGGTGCGGGAAAGCGGCACAGTGGCGCGAATAATATTGTATAAGTCATCCTGGGACATGGGCGTGCCACGGTTAAACGCTTCGACCATGGCGGATTCCACGACGTGTTCAATTTCGGCGCCATTCCAGAATTCTGTTGCCACGCTAAGCATGGTGATATCGAATAGTGCCGGATCGTTTCCGCGCCGCTTCAGATGTACTCTGAAGATATCTTCCCGCTCGCCGTCGTTTGGCAGATCGATGAAAAAGACTTGATCAAAGCGGCCTTTTCGAATAATTTCAGCGGGAAGCAGATCGATGCGGTTTGCGGTCGCAGCGACGAATACATCGGCGCTTTTTTCCTGCATCCAGGTGAGGAATGCTGAGAAAATATGCGAACCGGTCGACCCGTCTTTTTGTGTTGATGAACTGATACCGCCTTCGATTTCATCGATCCAGAGGATTGCGGGAGCGACGGCTTCAATGGTGCGGATGGCACGAAAGAATGTGCCTTCGGGAGAGCCGTGCATACCTGAATAAACCTGATTCATGTCGAGTCGAAAAAGCGGCAGATGCCAGAGCGAACTGATTGCTTTGACTGACAGTGATTTTCCGCAGCCGGATATACCCATCATGAGAAGGCCGCGAGGAGGGCGTAGACCTGCGGCGGCGGCTTCCGGCGTGAACAGTTTGCGTCGCTTCGAAAGCCAGCTTTTCAGCCCCTGGAGGCCGCCAACATCATCGATTGTCTGTTCGACCCTGACGTATTCGAGAATACCTTCTTTTTTTGTGAGCTGTTCCTTCTCATGTTGCAGTGCCGGCAGAATAGTTTTGTCGATGACCTTCTGGTTCCAGAGGATTTTTTTCAGAGAGTGGGCGATCTCGGTGGAGGTGAAACCCTGAAGTGAGGTCGCTGCTGCCATGATATCATCGGAGTCGAGCTGATTTTCGACTCCACGTTTTACGGCGGCTGCAAAGTGCCGATTCACGAGTTCGAGAACTTCGGGGAGGTCCGGAAGTCCGAAGTTGATCAGATGAATTTCCTTGCGCAAATCTGGTGGGATCGGCATTTCTGCTCCCACCATAAAAAGAAACCTGTTTTGCCCCCGGAAAGCGGCAGCGACATTTCTGACTCTGCGGGCAATCTCGGGTCGGGTCAGGAGCGGGGCAAGATCGTAAAACAGGAAAAAACCGGGTTCCGTGCGTCCAACGATCTGGTCGAGTGCAACCGCGGGATCTGACGTCCCTTCGATGGCTCCATCAGGGGTAGTCAGGCCATACTGGAAATCCCATGATTGAATCCCTTTGTCGCCTTGCCCAAGGGATTTTGCGAGGTTTGCGAGTGACGCCTCAACCTGGTCTTCTTCCCAGGATTCAACCGCAATAACCGGATACCCTGCGGTCAGGGCCTTGCGTATTGCCTGAATTCCGGCTGCGCGTCCTGTGCTGCTCACGGGTTGACTTCCGGAATCATGCTTCCGGACGACGAATGGTCGCGAATGCGGGGCTGTGAGCTGTCTGTGCTGGAATCTCGCGTTGGGTTGTATTGTGCGCTGTTTCCCGATAAAGATCCTTTTCGAACAGTTCGCGGCTGTAGATGGTTCCGGTGGCTGGATCTAAAAGGGAAAACATGCGATCGCGGCGGTTATGGGCGTGCGTTTCCTGTGTCATGGTTCATTAATCTCCTGCAAAATAGCTTTCGGGTGGCATCTTCCAATAACTCAGTATACACTCTTATTTTGCATTTTCATAGACATCAGGGTCATTTAATTCTCCCCCGTAGAGTGGCTTGAATAGACTGATTTAAACGAATGGTAGGGCGGGACCGCCGGGCCCGCCGAGAAAGCTCGTGGCAAAAGACGCGGCGCGCCCGGCGGTCGCTGCCCCACCTGTCTGGAATTAAATGACCCTGCATAGACATTCACTACTCTTTGCATCAATGGTTCATCAGTGATAGAATACCTGTTCCCCCAATGGGGTGAGGAGGTTTTATGCCTGATGTGAAAAATGCCGTTAACAGCGCCTCAGTCGCTAATACGGGCCTGACAATAGGTTTCGATATCGGTTCCGTAAGTATCAATACCGTCATAATCAATATTGATGGATCACTTAAAGAAGAACGCCCATATCACCGTCATTTCGGGAAAACCATCGATCTGTGTCGTCAGATCCTGGCTGAGATCGAAGATCAGTATGGCGCGAATTCAATCGTCCGGGTCGTCTTCACAGGAACCCACGGCGAGGCAATTGCCCGCGCTCTCGGTACTCATTTTGAGATCGAAACTACGGCGAACGTTCGCGGACTCTATCGCCTCATGCCGGAAGCCCGTTCCGTAGTCAGCATTGGCGGTCACGATTCAGCTCTCCTGCTCGTCGGCCCGACGCAAAATTCCGACGGTTTTCTTCTGGAAGACTTCAAACTCAATGAGGCATGCGCCGCCGGGACCGGCTCTTTTATCGATCAGCAGGCGGAGCGCGTCTTCGCCGATAAACCCGAGTTTGCGAACATCGAGGATCCACAGGAACGCATAGAAAAGATTCTCGGCGCTTTCATAGCCGAGGGCGGCAAGTCACAGACTCCCGCAAACGTAGCGTGCCGTTGCACTGTTTTTACTAAATCAGACATGATTCATCTGCAAAACAAGGGCATCGCGATCAGGCACATTATCGCTGGCTTGCATGAGGGCGTTGCAAAGAATTTCAAGTCGACGCTGATAAACGATCGACCTCTATCCCCGCCGGTTGCCTTTATCGGCGGCTATGCCGGCAACCCCCTGGCGCGACGCGCCTTTGAAAAGGTGCTTCAACAGCCGGTTATTCCGCCCCAGCATTATGCCGCCGTCGGCGCGCTCGGCGTTGCCATCGACGCTCACGCTGAGCAGAAGGGGCGCGCAGTGCGGTCAACGGAAGTGGCCGCATTAAAATCGTCATCAGCGTTCGCGGCTGTCACCGCGCCTCCGCTTTCTCTGGCGCGCTCCGGCTTCGCGCCCTGCGGCGAATCGAAGGGGCTTCCCGCAGGAAAGAGTATGGTTCCGGCATATATGGGATGGGATATCGGTTCTACTACGACGAAACTGGTCCTTACCACGCCGGAAGGCGACGTCCTGTACAAGCGGTATATACCGACCGAAGGCCAGCCGGTCGTCGCTATCAAGAAGTGTCTGAACAATCTCGTTTCGACCATCGACGTCAAGCGCGTGAAGATCCTCGGCGTAGGCACGACCGGTTCCGGGAGAGAGGTCGCAAATCTTTTTGTCGGCGCTGATGATGTCGTCAACGAGGTCACCGCTCACGCCCGTGGCACCACATTTTTCCGGGACGACATCGACACCATTTTCGAGCTCGGCGGTCAGGATGCAAAATACACGGCGCTTTCAAAGGGATTTGTCGTCGATTTCCGCATGAACAAAGTTTGCGCGGCCGGTACCGGTTCATTTCTTGAGGAGACCGCTCACAAGCTTGGCATAAATATCGCAGGAGAATACGAGACCCTCGCGATGTCAGCCAAAACGCCGTTTAAGCTTACCGAACGCTGTACCGTCTACATGGAATCCGACCTCATGTCGTTTCTGCAGATGGGCGCGCATCGCGAGGACCTGCTTGCCGGTCTGTCGCGCGCGGTGGTTCACAATTACCTGAATCGTGTTGTCCAGGATGGGAAAATCGGCGGCAAGATCAGCTTCCAGGGTGGGCCGTCCCTGAACAAGTCCGTCGTTGCGGCTTTTGAAGCTGTCGTCGGAAAACCCATCATTACTCTCCCGCATCGCGAAGTAATGGGCGCCATCGGTTCCGCGCTGCACGTGCGCGACGCCATGGACAAACGCCGTGCTGCCGGCGAAGCGGACATAGTCAGCCGATTTCGTGGTTTCGACATCGTGAATGCGCCCTTCTCGCATGAAGAGGAAGTGTGCAAGCGTAATCCCGCGTGTCACAATCTGTGCAAACTGCAGATATACAAAGTCGGCGGGGATGAAGCGGTCTACGGCGGCGAATGCGGCATGTACGAGTCGAGGGGAGGCGCAACAAAGCGCTCTCCGGATTTCAACCGTGTCCGGTCTCAATTATATTTGAAGTCCATGGAAGGCCGTTATCGACTGCTTGACGAGGAACACGATCGCCCGGGACGCGGCGGGAAGCCCACGATCGGCATTCCGCGCTCTCTCGGCTTCTTCCAGCTCGGCCTCTTCTGGACACACCTCTTCGATCGGCTTGGCTTCGAGGTCGTATTTACCTCGGAAACCGACGGCCGCACAGTAGACATGGGAATCGAGGCCATGACCTGCGAGGCGTGCTTCCCCGTCAAGATATCGCATGGTCACGCAGCCCGAATGAAGGGCAAAGTTGACTATCTGTTCCTGCCGCTGATGATCGAGATGGAGGCTCCCCCTGGTAAGAAGGGCTACTACTGCCCTTATCTTGAAGCGAACACATATATGCTCAAGGCCGCGCTGAACCTGGACGGCAAGCACGTGTTCATGCCCGCGATTTATCTGAAGGAAGGCCGTGAAGGTCTTGAGCGCGCATTCGGAAAGGAGTATGCCAGACTCGGCATGGCATTCGACGCCATGGCTTTTGGCAAGGCTTATGAGGAAGCCCATGCCGCGAGGCTTGGTTTCGATACCGAGATTCGACGCGTCGGGCGCTCGGTCCTCGATAATCTTGGACAGAAGCGAGCGGTGGTTGTCGTGGGCCGCCCATACAGCGCTTATGACGCACGGACGAATCTTAATCTGTTTTCCACTTTTTCACGACTCGGCATTACCGCCATTCCGCAGGAGATGCTGGATCTGGATGGCCTTGATATAGACAGCGATTATCCGAATATGTACTGGGGCTTTGGCGACCGGATACTCAAAGCCGCGAAATTCATAAACAACGATCCGCGATTGTTCGGCCTGTATCTGACCAGTTTTTCATGCGGTCCCGACAGTTTCATACTGCACTTCTTCAGCCATGAAATGAATCGCACCGGGCGTCCGTATCTTGAGCTTGAGCTCGATGAACACTCAGCTGGCGCCGGAGTCGAGACTCGTATTCTGGCCTTCATCGATGTCATCGACAACCAGACGGAAGTTCGCACTCTCGTTCGAGACGTGAACATCATTCCGAAGAAGTCTGAAGCGCCTCTGGCAGGCCGCACGATCTACATACCCAAGATGGCGGAAGGTTCGATCGCGTTGGCTGCATCGTTTGAAGCCGTCGGAACGAAAGCGCGCGTTATGGACACCTATACCAACGAGGGCCTGGATTTCGGGAAAACACATACGAGCGGCAAGGAATGTTTCCCCTGCACGGTAACGACAGGCGACATGTTCCATCTGATTCATCAGTTACGCAGTCAGAAGACGCGCATGGAAGACGAGATCGCCTTCTTTATGCCTGAAACTGAAGGTCCGTGCCGCTTCGGACAGTACAACCGCCTGCATCGCATTCTGCTGGACAAGTATGGCATGGACAGCATTCCGATTCTTTCTCCGTCGAGCGAAGACAGCTATCGGTGCAATGGTTTCTTCACCGCCGAACAGGCTGAGGCTTTCCGAAACATCGCATGGCAGGCTATCGTCGCGGCTGATTATCTTGAGAAATGTTTGTGGCGCGTGCGGCCATATGAGTGCAATCCGGGAGACACCGACCGGGTCTTCGCCAGATCGATGCAGGATCTTGTTTGGGCAGTGAAACGTGGGGGCGGCCTTCGACTTGCGAAAGCATTGAGAGTAGCTGCGGTCGAGTTTTCCGCAATCGATCGACGCACCGGGCAACGCCCACTGATCGGAATCGTCGGCGAGATCTATGTTCGCACGCATAAGGAGAGCAACCAGGAGTTGGTGCGCACGCTGGAACAGATGGGTTGCGAAACATATACATCATCTGTCGGAGAATGGATTGAATATACGACTCATTCCGGATACTGCGATGCGCTTGAAAAAGCACAGCGACAACGCACCTTGCCGGCATGGGCTGACACCGCAAAATTCTGGCTGACCGGGAAGTATCAGCGCGCTGTCGCCTGGATGCTCGGTCGCCCCTTCTCTTCACTCCTGAAAAACCGTTTCGACCACACGACCGAGCATCTGCTCGGAGAAGTGGACGGTATTTTCTCGAATCACATCAACGGCGAAGCTATTCTCTCTATCGGCGGTGCGATCAGCTTCGCCGACGGCGGATTCAACGGAGTGGTGAATGCTCTGCCGTTCACCTGCATGCCGAGTACGATCGCCACATCGATTCTCAAGGTAAAGTTACGCCGAAGGCTTCCCTATCTCGACATGGTCTACGACGGATCCATTATGCCGAATCGCGCGACCAACCTCGCAACCTTTGTCTTCCAGTCACAACAACATGCCGATACAAATGGCACGCTGGGAGGAAAGCAAAACTGGTAAACTCCTTTCGGTGGGTGTAGCATAGTCTCCATACGAATATGTGGAGGATAAGATGAACGTTTGGAAACATTCCTTTGGGCTGGCATTTTTCCTTTCTCTGTCTATTTCTATCCCTTCATTTTCTGTCCAGAATGTGAGTTCTGGGCACTATTCTTCGCAGGAATCGGCCGACAAAAAGGGTGTGGCTTCTTCGCCGGCTTCGCCAGGAACTCCGTCTGCAACTGGTACATTGGACCTCAATGCCCTGAGAAAGAAGGCACAAGCCCTGGAACTTGCTGCGCAAAGCGCTTTGAACAGTGGTTCCATCGACAAAGCCATTGAGAACTTCAGAGGTGCGCAGGAAGCGTATAAGACGCTGAAAAACCAGGAGGCTTGTTCCAGAGTAACGCAATTCATTAATGCCGTTACGTTTGAAAGCCTTGCTAAAGACAGGTTTCGTGGAAAGGATCTCTCTGAAGTGGAGGTTTTTTACAAGGAAGCCAGTTCAGTCTATAACTCCCTGGACAATAAACTTGGAGTGATGAGGGTGAGAAGTGGGCTTGAGCAGCTGATTCAGAAATATAGCGATCAATTAAATCAGGAAGGTGTTGCGCGTGTTGAAGCAATTCTTGCAGAAGGGACGCTCGCTGAAGAGCACCCCAATGAGGGGGGCGCAATCATTGCCACCCAATCTTCTGACGCATTAGATCCGGTTTCGGGGAAAGCCAAAGCCAGTCGATTGGAAAAGGATGCCATCAATTTCCTGAATGCCGGGAACTGTGCCAGTGCTGCGAACTCATTCAGGGAATCAAGAGAAATCTACAAAAAAATCAAAGACGGCGAAAGTATTGCACGAATTGACGAAAGAATTCAGGACGTCGCTTTGGAAAATTTCGCCAATACTCGTTTGGCGAGTCAGGAGTATTCCGCGGCAATCGACCTCTTCACGCAGTTGGGGAGTAAAATGTTCAAAAATACTGATTCCAAAGGCTTGGCAAGAATACAAAAAGCGCTTTTGACAATCAGGGAAAAATGTCAGTCACAGAGTGACACGGCCGGTATGAACGAGGCCCAGAAAGCTCTTAAAGATATTCTCCATAATGAAGAAAACACTCCGTCAGTACTTTCTCCCGAAAAAAAGGCACAGCTTCAGGCTCAGGTTAATAAAATCAACACTTCAGCCAATGAAGCTCTTCAGAATGCCAGTTATTCTGAAGCCATTAAGTTTTTTCAAAACGCCAAGGAACTTTATGGACAGCTGGATGATGGGGAAAGCCGTTCCATCATCGATCAAAAAATTGAGGCCATTGCCTTGGAAAACTCAGCCCGGCAACATTTTAAGACTAAAGAATTTTCCGAGGCTGAAGGGTATTTGAAGGATGCCCGGGAAATATTTACACACATATATGATGCATCAGGTATTGCGAGGATCGATAAGGCCCAGGAGGACATCAAACATACGATTTCTCTGGCTGCCAAAAAGGCCGGGTCTGTCGATCAAAGCCAAAAACCACTCTTGCCTAAAACGGCATCGGCATCCGCGGAAGGTGCAACCAACAAAGGAGTCCAAGGCACTGACGTCGGTAGTGGGAGTAGTTCTGTCACTGCTACTGCCACAGGCATTGGTAAAAGCGTTGCAGGTCGTTCCAGCACTACCACTACCATTGGCAATAGTGTTGTAGATCGTTCAAACACTGGCGTCAGTACTGGGAGCAATTCTGTCACTGCCACGGCCAGTGCCGCCGCCACTACCATTGGCAATAGTGTTGTAGATCGTTCCAGCACTGGCATCAGTAGTGGGAGTAGAACTGTCGCTGGCGGTGGCAAAGGTGTTGTGGGTAGCTCCAGCACTGGCATCGGTAGTGGGAGTAATACTGTCACTGACAGTGGCGGTGGCGGTGGGAGTAATTCTGTCACTGACAGCGGCGGCGGCGGGAGTAGTTCCACCACTGAAAGCGGTGGCAGTGATTCGGGTAAAGATCGTGGTGACAAGAACGAGCCAGGCGTTGACAGTGAGGATAAAAAAACGATTGGGGAAGAAAGTAATGTTACGGAAGCTAATTCTTCAGAAAGGGCGATTGATATGCCAAATGAAACGCATTCTGTTTCCGGATCAAAGACTGATGTAAAAGAGATTTCTTCGAATACTTTCGGCCCCAATGACCAGGTTTCTTCTTCATCGGCAATGGTTTATCAGGCACCCGCATTGGAAACCAAAGCCTTTTTCCCAGCTTCCGGGAACAACATGAACCGAAATTCATCATCGGGTGTATCCACTTCTTCTCGTCAGGTTTCGCGATCCGGCCAGCAACTATCAGGTGAATTGAGCAAACCGACACTGATTCCTGCGCAGTCTGTTTCGAGTGTTATCGCAACTGGTGCTCGAGCTCTTGAAGCTCCATCCTTATCCAAGGTCTGGGCCGGCTTGCTTGGGTTTTCCATCCCGGAAATTCGTGTTTCTCCTCTGTTTTCCGCCATTCGAATTCTCTTTCAAGGCGGGATCTCTCATGTCATTCTCGTTGATAAATCAGATAAATCCATTCGAACCCGCCTCAAAACTAATTTGAGATGACTCCACGTTTTGGGAACTCCTTTCCAGGCATGTATTCATAGAGATCCTGCGACTAATTGTCTGATGTTAGTTCTATGACTGAAAACAGGGCAAACATATTTAAAACTCAGGAATGGTCTATACACGGCTCTCGACACTATAAGCATTAATGGTAGGGCGTGACCGCCGGGCACGCCGAAGCGCAAAGCGGCGCGCCCGGCGGTCGCGCCCTACCACAGAACTTTTAATGCGTTTACCCGACTGTGACTGAAAAAAATGTTTGCATAGTGATAAGGATATGACCATGCCGCACAGGAATAATGAGAGACAGCTGCGCCAGATGAATTCTGAGATGCAGAAGCGTGTTGACTCGCTGGAATCGATCTTGCACGAGCAGCTGCGGACTGAAGCGGCGTTGCGAGAGAGCGAAGAGAATCTGCGGAAAACCGAGGAGAAATATCTTAAGGTCTTCTTAACCAGTCCGGATTCAATTCTCATTACCCGCTTGTCTGATGGAATGATTGTTTCCATAAATCGAGGTTTTACAGAGATGACCGGGTATACGGAAGTCGAGGTGATTGGTAAGACTTCTCTGGAAGCTAATCTATGGAAATATCCGGATGATCGATGGAAGATGGCCGAATCCTTGCGATCCAGAGGAGAGGTCAAAAATTTCGAAACCAGTTTTGTAACAAAAAAGGGTGAATTTTTTGGTTTACTGTCAGCTTCGATGATCGAGCTGAACGGAACGTCGCATATAATGAGCGTTATTCGCGATATTTCCGACCTCAAGCGAACGGCGGAAGCGCTGAAGGAAAGCAATGACAGGTTTGTCAGTCTTGCTTCAAATGTTCCTGCGTTTATCGCTTATGTCAATGCAGAGACTTTAAAGTATGAATTCGTAAATGATGCGTTTGAGAAATCATTTAGGATTCCACGAGAAAAAATCATAGGCAGTTATGTCAAAGATCTTATCGGAGAAGAGAATTTTAAATTTGCGTTGCCATATATTAACGAAGCGAAACTGGGAAAATCGATTTCGTATGAAAATTCATTTGATCTCGCTTTGGGAAGACGTTGGATAAAAGTAAATTATACTCCGGTTACTGACTCCAACGGCCATGTTGTATCGCTGGTTGTGCTCAGTTATGACATCACCGAGCGCAAAGAGGCCGAAATAGAGAAGACCCGTCTTGAAGCTCAACTCCATCAGGCTCAGAAGATGGAATCTGTTGGACGCCTTGCCGGCGGAGTGGCCCATGATTTCAACAATATGCTTGGTGTAATTATGGG
>JADFYG010000101.1:12978-13485 GCA_015233155.1 Candidatus Rifleibacteriota bacterium | reverse complement strand
CCAAATCGACCGGGTTATCCTCGCCAGCTTTAGGAATCGGCTCGATCTCGTAAACATTTACGTACCAGAACAGTATGCAAAACACCACTAATACTATCAGTGTAAATCCGAATCTTTTGAACATTGATCACACCCTCCTTCGCCAGAACCATACTGCTCCGCCGATTAAAACGACAAACAGTGGCGACACTACGGTAGTCAGAAGGAAGACACGCATGGCGGCTTCCTTGTCAATGGTCACTACGGCGAAATCAAATGATTTCGGACGAATGGAGATCATCTGTTCTTGTCCGGCGAGCCAGTTGACCGAGTTTACAAGCAGATCGGCGTTGCCCTGAACCTGCAACAGTCTGTTGCTCGCAAAATCAGCATCACCGAAGATAACCGCGCGCGAACCGGAAGCGGGGCCGGTGTTTTCGAGGGCAAGACCGACGCAGAGCGGGCCGTGGATGTCATTTTTAGGATTGAATTCAACCTTGCCGCCGACTATTTCCGACATATTCTTGC
>JADFYG010000101.1:0-12949 GCA_015233155.1 Candidatus Rifleibacteriota bacterium | reverse complement strand
TATTCTTGCCGAAACTTCCGGCATCCGACTGCAAAATAGCCGTGGTTGTCAAATTATCCTTCTTTTCAAACGACAGGGCGCGTACGACCGACATCAGAACTGCCGATTTCTTTGCGATCTGCTCTTTCATGATTGCGTGTTGATTCATGATCGGAACTATATTTGACACGTCATCGAATACGGCGCGGGGATCAAGCACTATCTGCTGATTTGCTACTACTCCGTAGTATTCGAGAATAAACGTGTCTAGCCCTTCGAGCTTGTTATCGGGGTCTATGGCTATAAGCAGACTGCCTTTATGTTCCTTCACGAACTTCTCAAGGACTTCGATTTCCTTCCGATGGAATGGTTTTTTAGGCGACATGATAATCAGGACGGCAGCATCCGTGGCGCTGTTTTCGAGAAGATTTACTTCGCCGACCTCGAAGTTCTCTTTTATCAGGAACTGCTGCATACCGGTAAGTCCCGCCGCGTTATATGCTGATACGCGCGGTTCATCATGCCCGGTTACAAATAATATTTTGCGCTTTTTGCCGGACGTCACATTCACTATGGCGGATGTTATCGCCTGCTCCCCCTGGAATCTGGGCCGTTCTCCGGGCATCGGACGGACTGATTGCTGGAAGATTTCATCCAGCATGATATCCTTGCGATTTTCCTCGCACTGTACAACGACTGTTCCCGGGGTGCTGATATTCATGGCCTTTGTCGTCATGGGATCTCTATAAGGATCGACAAGGGTGAATTTGATACGGTCATTATATCGCCGGTATGTCTGCATCAGATCTTCGATCATCGCTGTATCGGGGGCTCCCTTGCCGTAGAACGCCGTGATCTTGATGTCCTTCGAAAGCCCGTTCAATACTTTTATGGTGCTGTCGGAAATCGAGTACAGGTTGTCGCGGGTCATGTCGTATCGGACATGCCGCCGTGCTCCGATGATGGACAGCATGACGCCAATGCCGATTATGGCGAGCACGAGAAGGGCGTCGTTGATCCATAGAGCCGTCTTGCGACTGGTCGCGATGTCCAGGAGGAGGCGGGGCCGTGAAAGAATGGCTATCGCGCATAGTGCGAGGCCTGCATACAGAATTCCCCAGAAAATTTGCATGCGGCTTGGAAACATTGCGAAGAATGCACCCGAGAAAATCACGACTACGATGCCCAGAAGTAGTATCGCGGTAGGGAAAAAGCCGGATTCCGTGCGTTTAATATTTGTCATGACAGGTCTACCTCCAGCGCTCGGACTCGAGAACGCGTGTGGCCAAAAACAGCCACAACACAGTGAAAACAACGAAGAAAATCACATTTCCGGAATCGACCACACCGCGCATGAAATTCTGGTATCGATCAAGAATGGAAAGCTGGGCTAACGATTCCCCGAGCGGGTTGTCCAGGGCATATTTTACCCAGCCGAAGACCCAGAACATCAGCATGCCGCCGAACGAAATCATGGCGGCAACGATCTGGTTTTCAGTCAGGGTGCTTGCGAAAAGACCGATGCTGACGAAGGCTGCTGACAGCAAAATCAGACCGATGTAGCCGCTATAGATCGGCCCCATATCGAGGTGATCGGCATATTGGGCTAGAATGATCGGATACTGGACGGTAAGCAGGATCAGAACGAGATACAGAGTGAAACAAGCCAGAAACTTGCCCATAACGATTTCGACGGGCGATATTGGGGATGTGAGCAACAGTTCCATGCTGTTGGAGCGGCGCTCTTCACTGATGAGACGCATTGTCAGGAGTGGGGACGCAAGCAGTAAGATGAACGCCGCATTACCGAACATAGGCTCTAATGTTGCGAGCTTGGTGTTGATCATCACTACCGCGAACAGGTAGCCGGTTATCAGCAGAAAAGAAGCAAAGATAATATAGGCAACCGGCGAAAAAAAGTATGTCTGAAGCTCTTTCTTCAGGATAGCGAGTATTTTCATTGCGCCGCGCCTCCTTTGGTTTGTGAAGCTCCGTTTTCGGATGTGTCATCCGAACGCGTGAGCCGCAGGAAGACTTCTTCGAGGGAAGCGCGCGCCGGGACGATCTCCTGAAAAATGTGGCCCTTGCCTGCCGCCGTCGTGAACGCCTGTTCGTAGCTCTTCTGGTCGGGCGTATGAAGCGTGAATCTGACTCGTTCTCCTTCGGTCGCAACACCCTCGATGCGCACGCCGGGAATATTTTCGAAGCCGGCTTGCCAATCAAGGCTGGCTGGCTTTAGGACGATGCGCCGTATATTTCCGGCCTCGCCCTGTTTTTCGAGGTTTGCGACGCTGTCAACGGCTACAATTCGTCCTTCGTTGATGATTACGACGCGTTTACATGTCATGCTGACCTCGGACAGAATATGTGTCGAGAGTACGATCGTGTGATCGGCGGCGAGATCCTGAATCAGGCCTCGGATCTCGATTATCTGGTTCGGATCGAGTCCGACCGTCGGCTCGTCGAGAATGAGCACTTCGGGGTCGTGCAGCAGAGCCTGTGCGAGTCCCACGCGTTGCCGGAAGCCCTTTGACAGGGTGCCGATGATACGCGTGTAGTGCTCCTCGAGGCCGGTGCGCGTGACTACGTCGTTGATGCGCTCGTTGCGACGCGATGCGGGTACTTCGCGAATATCGGAAATAAACCGCAGGTAGGATTTAACCGTCATTTCAGGGTAGAGGGGAGGGGTTTCCGGCAGATACCCCACGCGTCGGCGGACCTCCATGGAGTCTTCGAACACATCGAAGTCCGCGACCTTTACCGAGCCGGATGACGCCGGCAGGAAACAGGTCAGGATACGCATCGTGGTCGTCTTCCCGGCGCCGTTTGGCCCGAGTAGACCGATCACCTCGCCCTTCTCGACGGAGAAGGAAATGTCGTCCACGGCCTTGAAGTTGCCGTAGAGCTTGGTGACGTTTTTCACCTCGATCACGAATAGTTCCTCCTCGAATTGATGAGAATTGGGTTTGCAAATATGGTTTACATATTTCGTTTGCCTTTGACGTCTTATGACGTGCAAAGGTTCCAGATTTTTTTTGAAAATTTTGTATCCAGTCGGATATTCCGGGAACACCTTTATATCATTCTAAGAAGTTCCCATCAATAGCGTATCATGCGCCGATAACCGTGATAGTTCCATCGGACTGGCCGTATAAGGCGGGAGAAGGAAAAGTTTCCCATGTGAGGCGTTCTTCCCATGAGCGTCCACGGGCCTCCGGTCGCCGGTCGAATACAATGAGAAAAGCATCGGCGCGCGGGTCAATGCGGTCGCGATAAGCAGCGATCTGCTTAATACCATTTTCGATTGTTATTTCCCGGCCATCCTGGGGGTGGACAAGTTTTATTTCAATGATGGACCATGCGCCACCGAATTCAATGGAAAGATCGATGCGGCCACGCCCGGCGGCATATTCGCGGTCGATGCGGCCACCACCGTTGATAATGCGCTGCAAAAAAGCCATCAGGAGCAAATGCGGAAAGGCTTCGGTGTAATCGGCTTTTTGCTCCCATGTGTCGGAATTGCGCCGCCAAAAGGCCTGAAAGTTTTTCAGTAAGGAGATCATATCAAGCGTTCCATCAGGGCGTCGCCATGCGAATTCAGGCGATGGAACGTTGTCCTGGTAATTTTGACTCAACTCACGTGTGATGATTTCCTGATAAATGGGATTCGCAATTCGCAGACCGTCATCCCAACGAAGTAGCCCTAGGTCTGTGCATAACTCTACGTCGCGGTCGGCTCTTCCAATCGTTGAGTCTGTCTTACCAATCATTACTGCTTCAATTACGCGCCTGACCTGCGCATCCTTGAGCCGTTCGGCTAAACTGTCGAGGTGAGTGGCGCGATCTCTGATCAACAATTCTTTTGCCCGTCGAACATGATCGACACTGACGGGTTCGCGTGATTCCTGGGGAGCCAGATTCCATACACACTTCTGAGCCATAGCGTTAACCAGCCACGGCTGACCGATGGTGAGTTCATATACAAGTTCAATCGACGCAGGTTCAAACTGCTGACCGGTTTCATCTGTATGCAGGGTCAGGAGTTTTGCGACATCTGTACGGGAAAAATTGTTCAGGCTTACCGAATCCTGCTTTATATTGAAGGGGCTGCCTGGATTTATCGCCACGCCATCCTTCGAGTGGATCAGGTAATCACGCAAGTCACGCATTCCAACCAAAGCTGCGGAAACCGGGAATTTCCCGACTCCACGGGTCGCGAAGCCCGACCGCAACTGGCGAAGAAAACTTATCATCGACTGATCACGCAGGACGTCGACTTCGTCGAACAGCACGATGAGTGGCTTCGGAGCGACAATTTCGGCCCAATTCGTCAACATCTCACTCAACATGCTGGCGGGGCTGGTGGAGGGGATTTGCGGAACATATTCCTCGTGTAAAGCCTTGCGGGAAAATTCCCGAATGGCTTCGCAAGCGGCTGGCATGGCTCTCTCAATATCACCGAGTCCCTGACAGCGTTCAATATTGACGTAACAGGCGATTGCATCATTTCCGGCGTTGATCTCGCGCATCCAGTTCTGTAGAAAAGTCGTTTTGCCGGTTTGTCGTGGGGCATGCAAGACCCAATATAATTCATCCTGAATATATCGATTAAGCTGTGCCCCGATCAGGCGATCAGAGGGTGGTAACATATAGTGCCTCTGTGGGTCGCATGGGCCAGTGGTGTTAAAAAAGCGAGTCATGGTAACTCCTGCATACTGCAATGAATGCAGTATACCACGCAGCATTCAGGGGAGCATTGACAAAAAGCGGTCGGCGGAAATGACCCAAATAAATACAGCACCCATTCATATATTTATGAATGGGTGCTGTTCTTGCCCCAGCTATTGGGACAGGGATTCAGATAGATCACGTCTGTAGGAACAATATTTCGATAGTATGTCCAATATTTCTGGACATACTATCGAAATATTGTATACTTTCAGTATGATAACCATCACTGACGTGAGGGAAAAGATTCCTCTTGATGTTTTTGACTATCAGCAACTGATTTCCTGTCTGACCGGATATGCCAAACCACGCGATAGAATCACAACCATGCTCGCCACGGGTAATCTTATTCGCATACGAAAAGGTCTTTACGTGTTCGGCGATAAGTATCGCCGAAACCCCGTCAACCGCGTTATGCTCTCGAATCTCATTTATGGCCCATCGTATGTCAGCCTTGACTATGCTTTGAGTTTTTATGGTCTGATTCCAGAACGTGTTGAAGATGTGACTGCGGTGACGACTGGCCAGGCAAAACATTTCATCACTCCTTTCGGGGTTTTCTCCTATAAGTCCTTGTCACCAAATCGGTATGTGACCGGTGTGTCGATGAAAGAAGAAGATGGGATGGGTTTTCTCATTGCGACCGCGGAAAAAGCCATTATCGATAAGGTATGGACAGACAAGCGGTTTCATCCGAAGCGACCGGAAGACTTTGAAGAGTTTCTATTTGATGATCTTCGAGTGGATGAAAAGGGCTTTTCCAATTTGAACAGTGAACAATTCCGCCGCATTACCGAAACATTTCATTCCAGCAAGATCGAAATGCTGGCTCAGTTTACGGCAGGCCGACTGGCGGGTTCTGCGTGAGTAAAGCCTTTGAACAAATGCTTGCACCCTATAATTGCCAAACCCGCGATGATCACCTAAGTGCGCTTCGAGAAATTCTTCAACAAATAGCTCTTCTCGGTCTTTGGCGCAGTAAATTTTTTGAGCATGCCGCATTCTATGGTGGCACCGCTCTTCGGATTCTGTACCAACTTAATCGATATTCCGAAGATCTCGATTTCTCTCTTCTCAGATCAGACAAACAGTTCTCTTTTGAGACTTATCGTTCGGCCCTCGAACGAGAGATTAACAGCTTCGGTTTTGAGATCACCTTTGAAGCTCATGAACCAAAGCCTCCTTCGGCCATCGCTTCAGCTTTTCTGAAACCAAATTCGCTGAAACAATTGATCACAATCAGACCCGGTTCTGATTTGCTTCGACAAATACACCCGGATGAAGTTCTCAAAATAAAACTGGAAGTTGATACGGATCCGCCGCGCGGTTTTGCTACCGAAACCCGCGTTATCCTGCTTCCTGTTCCTTTTGCCGTTCGTATATATTGTCTGCCCGATCTTTTCGCCGGAAAACTTCACGCCGTGTTGTGCCGAAAATGGAAAAACCGCGTTAAAGGGCGTGATTGGTTCGATCTCGTTTGGTATGTCAGCCGTCGGACGCCCGTAAATCTCAGTCATCTTGAATCGCGTCTTCGTTATTCCGGAGACTGGCCGGAGACGCCACCCCTGACCCGTTCCGATCTGATAGAGCTTCTTCGCTCCGCCGCCAGGAAACTCAACGTGCGTCAAGCCTGTCAAGAAGTCGATCGTTTTGTCAGGGATAAAACCTGGTTAGAATTATGGTCGCAGGATTTTTTCCTTGGGGTTATAGATCAGATTCAGACTACGTAGATCCGAATAGTGGCATTCAGTGTCTCTCTAATTCAAATTATTCGGATTATAATTGATTAATATCCGGATTATATTTATACAAAAGACGGATTTTATATTTAAAAAGGGATGTTTTTGCTAAGCGGCTGGTCAATAATACGGCAATCAGGGGAGTAGCGACAAAAAGCGGTCGGCGGAAATGATCCAGATCGCGCCGCTGTCTGTTTTTCGGCGAAAACAAACATCAGAGTCGTGGACTACCTGAAAAGCCACCGGAACATGCAGTGCGCTTTGAAAATGATAAAGCGACTTTGAAAGGTTTTGATCGTGGAGTTTGCATTCGATGAGGCAGACCGGCTTATTTTTTTCCGCAATGAGAAAATCGACTTCACGCTTTTCGAGATCACGTACATAGTGGAGTGATACTTCGGCCTGACCGGTAGCTCGCCACAGAGAGACTGCCTTCTTCAAGTGGAGAGCGAGCAGGTTTTCGAAACGGGCGGCTTCGTTTTCCAGTTCCGCCCAATCGTAAAAATAGGCTTTTGTTTCTTTGCGAATAGCCCGCTTAACTGACTTTGAATATGGAGAAACCTGAAATAGAATATAGAATTGCTCTAGCACTGCGAGCCAGTCTTTGACGGTATCAAAAGCAACCTGAAGATCTTCGCGCAACGCATTTAGTGAGAGAGGACTCCCGATTCTTTCGGGAAGGAGGCGCGCAAGCATTTCAACTCCCGATATTTGTCGAATAGCTGTTGCGTCCCGAATGTCTTCCCGTATCAGGAGTTTTCTCCGTTCTTCCGACCAACGAAGATAAAAACTGCGTTTTGCTCGTTGAAGAGGCTCTGGAAATCCTCCGAACTGGTACAAGGATTCATAGTTTGAAAACATGGGCAGATCGCCTGGCGTTTGCAGATATCTGTAAAACTCTTCCCAGGAATTGGTATGTTCCTGCAATTCGCCGACCGTCAGCGGGAAAAGGGGAAGATTGAAATACCGTCCAAGGAGACTGTCACCGCCTTTTTGGAACAAATCCAGCCGTCCGCTGCCGGTAACAAGAAATGACATTTCATCGTGAAACTGATCAAATGTGCCTTTCAAATAGTTTTTCCATCGGCGATATTTGTGAATCTCATCGAAAATGACCAGGAACTCTTTGGAGAAGTGTCGGCGATCTTTCTCGAAAAAGGTCGGATCTTTCAGTAGTTCCGTCTGGTGACCGGGGATATCCCAGTTGAAATACCGGCTCTGCTGAAACTGCTCGCTGATGGTCTTGGCCAGAGTAGTTTTCCCGACCTGACGCGGTCCTGAAATGAAGGCCATTTTTCGAAAATCGCGCAGAATCTCGAGGGTTGGAGATACTATAGTTCGCGGGAACATCCTGATAATTTCTCACAGTAGTCGAATAAAATCAAGATAATATTTGACTACTGTGTAAATATATCAATACTTTATAGGGGCAAATAAAGGATCGAATCATCGAACTATTGCACGATTTCCTGAGCTCTATTCCCGGATGACGTGCCCGATCAACTTTTCGTTTGACTGCGGAGACAACTTCAGGCGAGTATGGGATCTCGTCGAGAATCAGTGGCGTGTACCTAGTATCGAGGAACAAGTCGGGGTCTGAGCGGGCGTTGCCGATGTCGATGTGCGGGTCGAAGACGACATAGTCGGCTTTTGGAAACACCTCTTGCAGCAATGTGGTCTTTCCGACCTGTCTCGCCGCAAATCGCGACGACGGGGAATGTCGCGGCGAGGTCGATAAGAAGCTCTTCAAGAGAGCGTTTCAAATACATACCTTTGCAGCGTCAATCAGAGTAGTCCAGGTAAGCGGATGCTCCTATGCGGAAACCGATATTTGATCCGTGGCCATCAATTGAAGTAGTTGCATGCCAGTCTGCTCCTAATACGTTGTCGTCCCAGGATCCTCCACGGAAATTACAATCAGCAGAGTTTGTCGACTCCATGAATTCATCCAAATTTCCAGTCTGGTCAAAAGTGCCGTAATAGCTGGCCGAAGAATCGCCCGCAGCACCCACGTTCATGACGATGTTGCCCCCGCTGCCACCCCATCCGTCATACACATTTCCTCCGTCGTTCCCGATGCTGCCGTCATCGTTCACATCGGCCACCACCATATCGGAAGCGGAATCAGTTCTTGTGGCATACATCCAATAGCCACCGCCGCCATTCTTTGTTGGATCAAAATACGCGGCTTTATACCATTCGTTTTCCGTCGGTATAAAATATGTGGCGTCTCCATTGCGAGATCCAGCCCCGCTCAACGAATATGCACCATCCTCCGTATCTCCGTCTATCTGCGCTCCATTGTGCAGCCAGTTGGTGAAGCGCATGGCAGCCATAGGGCTAACGAATGCGGCTGGCCTATTCCCCATGTTGCGTTTTACGGTGTAAATATAAGTGCCATTATCCAGCTGATCCTGATAGATTCCCCCTTTGGGACTATTATCCATTCCGCTTACACCATCGCCTCCAGAAGTGTAGAAAAGTCCGTTGGGATCGCCATCTTTTGCGACGGCATTCAGGAAAAAACAATACTGATCATTTGTAATTTCGTATTTCCCGATCCGATAATCGTAGTCTACTTCTCCGTAGTTCCACCGAGTATCTGGGTCATTTCCTGCATCTCCAACATTCACCATATCTATTGGAGGCATGGGCGAATACTCTTTTGGGAATCCTAATACAAATGCTGTAAACGGGAGGTTATTTCCATCTGTGTCTTGCATACTGTCCACATGACCATCAATCTCAGAACCTGGTCTGATTTTAATCTCATCCCATTTCGCTCTGTATGTGTTACCAGTAACGTGAGTCACGGAATTTGGACTGGTTCGTCGAGCGCCGGATGGAACGTTTGGTGGTAGCGGGTCGTCATCAATTCCATCGAACTGATCGTCGTGTGCCCGATAATTATTCACATCCATTACTCCACTTCCCATAGGTCTGCTGAAAGTGAAATCAATTTCGTTGCTCGAAACTATCTCGATTTTTGTGGCATACGGCAAATCATCGGTGCAACTGAAATACCAGGTGCTGTTATCGCTAATGCCTGCAAACGTGTCGCCTCTACTGTCTTTGAAACAGCCATTATCCATGAGAACTGCATAAGCATGCCCTGACAGGAAAGGGGAGTCGTGCTTTATCGTAACGACATTGCAGCCGAGCTTTATCAATCCATTATCTGTTACATCGATTGTTTCGAGAACGTTATCGCTCGTGATGTCGTAAAGCACGATCTTTTTTCCGGAATCACCACGTAAGACGCTCTTATTGAAGGCAACATACATCGAAGACATCGGCCCAACCGTATCGCCCCAGTTCGGATAACAATTCCAGCTAATTTTCGGGCTTCCGTCGATAGACCAATGCGCTGCCGTGTCGTATATCCCTGCGAATGGCGTGCCGTCAATGCCTGTGAAGCAGGAAGCAGCAACAGTTATGGCATAAATGCCTGAATCACAGAAATTGGGTCGATTTTCACCCGCCAGAGAAATCGTAACAGAATTGCCACCGACATTAATATTCCCGGCGTTTACATCGTAAGTTCTGTAACGGGTGCCGTCAGTGAGGTTATAGATCACAACCAATCCGTCGCCTTTCATTATGGGTTTGTCGAAGTTTATAGTTATAGTACCTTCGACATCCAGGGCGTTTCCGATTGCCGGGTCTACTGACGTTATCTGCGGAGCGCCGGTTGGTGTGCCCCAGGTAATCGCAACGGCCCCGTTTCCGCCGTTCTTATGCATCCCACCTATGCCGGTTCCCGCAGTGCTTTCATCAGGTGCGGCCGGTGCATCAGGATCCCACTCCTTTGCGGGTATGTTCAAGTTAGCGGCGATTTCTGTTCCTCCGCCAGGAATATAACTCGAACCGCCCTGACCAAGAGCGCTATGGCCACTGTCCCACTGACCCCAAGAGCCGTCTCCATTGCCGGATAAGCCGCCAATATAACCTCCGCCGCCTGCTCCAGGAATATCATAACCATCGGTAGGATCTACATCCGGAGAATCCTGGCCCCTCTGATTCCCGCACGGCGTGCCACTGCGTATTCCGCCGCCCGGTCCTCCATAACCTGCATACTCGCCGTCCGTTCTGTCAGTGTTCGGATGAGAACCGCCGCCGCCGCCGCCCGCCTCTATCAAGACTGTACTGCCTCTCAGGATCGAACTGGAGCCACCTCCGCCACCATAATCATGGTGTGGAAGACCATTCGAGAGACCGCCATTGTAACGCCCGGTTCCGCCATTAGGCCATCCGCCGGAAGATTCTCCGACGACGGATGGATCATGTCCGCCACCGCCTACCCTGACTTGCAGTTGTTCGCCGGGAGTCACGGCCAAAGTAGCAGCGACATAACCGCCGCCGCCGCCATATGTAAGGTTATATTCGCTATTGTTTCTTCCGAAGTGACAATAACCACCACCACCGCCGGCACCCCACATCTTGACTACAATTGAATAGCAGCTCGCCGGAACGGTGAAATACTGGTCATCACCAGTGCAGGTGAAATACTGGTGGCCCGGAGGAAGCGTTCCGTTGCCGATTACCAGAGCCTTGTTGGCGCTCAACGAGTTGGCTGTGCCTGGAGTAACCAGAACCAGATTCGCATCGTTTCCGTACATATCTTTGATCGTTCCGCCATTCAAGGCCAGAGCGGTCGTTGAAAGATAATCGAGACGGGGCGAAGTATCGCTTGCCTGAACCGTATATCTGAAGGTCAATGTAGTAGAACCGTTGCCGCCGAAATAGTTGACAGCTCTGTCAATTGCGCCAGTTTCCAGTGTCAGTTGAGGCGTGCCGGTCACTTGAACCACCTTGCTGAACTGGACTGTAATATCTATGGATGTGCCGGTTTGATAAGTGCCGTCAGGCTTAGTTGATGTCACATTCGAAATAGTTGGGCCAACTGCATCAATTACGAGTGCCTTGTTGGCGCCCAGCGACCCGGCAGTACCAGTAGCCGCAAGGGTGAGAATCGCATTATTGGCGGCTGTATCTTTGATCGTTCCACCGTTTAATTGCAAAGCCGTAGTGGAAAAATAATCGAGATCGGGCGAACTATCACCTGACCAAACTGTGTATCTAAAGGTCAAGGTATTCGAGCCAGTGCCACTGTAATAGTATGCACCCGTCACATTATGAGGTGGAGAGGTTACTATTATCAGATAAGGAGAACCGGTCACCTGGACTACTCCACTAAACTGAACTGTAATATCTATAACCGAGCCAGGCCCATAAGTGCCGTTCGGCTTTGTCGATGTCACATTAACAACCGTCGGCGCCGTGGAGCTGACTACCCATCCGTTGCCCTGGCCGACCGCAGATACATTTCCTGCGTTGTCGACGGCGCGGACACTGGCATAATAAGTTGTGCCGGTTGCCAAAGTCAGACTAGTCATTGTTGCATTCGTGACGTTGCCGACGCTGGTCCAGTTCAGCGTTTGATTGCCACCCGCTGTCGTACCGATTGCCACTTCGTAGCGATTGATTCCGCTCGCTCCATCCGTACTTGCCATCCATGTGATATTTGGAGAAGTTGAGGTCGAGGTTGTCGCAACGCCATCATCGATAGAACCTGGTTGCGTCGGAGCCGTGGTATCGACCCACCAGCCATCGCCCTGGCCCACTGTCGAAGCGTTGCTTGCGTTGTCAACCGCGCGTACGCTCGCATAATACTTTGTGCCGTTAGTCAGGACCAGACCGGCCATGGTTGCATTCGTGACGTTACCGACGCTGGTCCAGTTCAGAGTTTGATTACCACCGGCAGTCGTGCCGATCGCAATCTCATAACGATTGATGCCGCTGCCGGTGTCTGTGCTTGCCGTCCAGGAAATGTTGGGCGAACTGGTGGTCGATGTGGAAGCCACACCATCCGTAACAGAGCCGGGAGTGGTCGGGACGGTTGTATCGACAAGCCAGCCGTCACCTTGACCTACCGCTGAAACATTACTTGCATTATCGACTGCGCGAATACTGGCATAATACGTCGTGCCATTCGTAAGGGCCATACCGGTAATAATCGTGCTTGTCGCATTGCCGACATTTGTCCAGTTTGCTGTTTGTGTTCCACCCGCTGATGTTCCGATTGCTACTTCATAATGATTGACTCCGCCTGCGTCTGTGCTCGCCGTCCAGGAAATGACAGGTGAAGTCGTGGTCGAACTGGCGGCTACGCCGTCGACTACAGAGGTTGGAGCCGTCGGTGTCGCAGTATCGACCGTCCAGCTGCCTGTTGCTGCACTGGACACGTTATATGCTTTATCATCAGCATACACACTTACATAATAAGTCGTTCCATTAGTAAGAGCCAAACCTGTTTTACTGAAAGTCGTTGCAAGGCCACTGTTTTGCCAAACCAGATTATTTGCCCCGGGAGTCGTACCAATTGCTACTCCATAAAGAGAAATACCACTTATGGAATCAGTACTGGACGCCCAAGAGAAAACAGGAGAAGTTGTAGTTGAATTGAAATATGCGGAAATATTAAGAGAAGCGGGTGTTGTTGG
>JADFYG010000100.1 GCA_015233155.1 Candidatus Rifleibacteriota bacterium | reverse complement strand
TCGGCACGAAGGTTACCGATCAGGATATGGAAAGTATTGTCCTTCGCCGTGACGACTTTCATGGTGAGTGGAATTATTCCATTCGCCCTCGCTCATCAAAATGATCATGTTATTTTTGCGCGGCTCCTTAACTTTACGCGAACCAGGAAAATAATTTTATGGAAAATTTCATTAAAGATTTTCAAAAACTTCTGCCCTCTTTAGAGTGTGTGAAACGAAAAATTCCAATTTTAATTTCCGATCTTCTTAAAGCAGAGAAACAGTCAATGATTCTCTTCCGATGACCCGGCACCATGTGGTCGGTTTTCCCGGCAAACCATTCCCGGGCTATGACTTCAAAACTGTTAGTGGTTCTTTCAGTGGTGGCGGCCTTGGC
Source organism: Candidatus Rifleibacteriota bacterium (assembly GCA_015233155.1). GTDB lineage: Bacteria > Muiribacteriota > Ozemobacteria > Ozemobacterales > Ozemobacteraceae > JADFYG01. The sequence continues at coordinate 13,116 of JADFYG010000100.1, read as the reverse complement.
AGCCTTCTTGTTATCACCGGGGTCAACATCGTTGGCAAGAAGCTTTCGAGCCTGGTCACGCCGATCCCGGGCTTCTTTAAGAGTAATTTCGGGGTATGTGCCCAAAGCAAGCAACATTTCTCCCCCCAGATACCCCCGGATTTCAATAGACCCCGCTGGATGATCTCAGACTACCATAAAGCAGAAGACCCGCTTATTCAGCGGGTCTTCTGCACTTCGTTGGACTTCCTTGAACCTGTAAAATAGCCCCAGGGGCTAACTAATTTGATCTTATCAGCTGCTTGAATAAAGAATTATCGCTTTCGCGAAATGACAGATACCCCCACAAATACCCCAATAAAAATCATGTGTTATAAAAAAATATGAAGAAAACTTACCGAATGAGAGATATGCAAATTAGCGACAGAATCAATCCGTCCATTCATGTTACCAGTCGAGCGGATTCATTATGCGCTGGTTCCGGCAGGCGGTCGCAAAAGAGATTCGACCAGCCGGTAAACTGTTGTTCCGGTTGTTCGCGGCCAGTCACGACAAGGTGGTGTGTCGCGTTCAGACGCACGACGCACTGCTTCGCGGATTCGCTCGTCTGTGAAGTCACTACTGCTGATTGTCTTGTCATAACCCGGAATATGGAAGCGCAATCTGGTGCTGCATGACTGAGGAGACGAACCATCTTCAAAATGAAGCAACAGCCAATACTCGAATTTCGGATTGCTTACTGCAAGTCCACGCTTAATGGTGTGCTGACCTTGCATCTGCTGCAATTGCGACCATTGCCATAGTTCGTTTAACTGCTCATCAGACCAATGATCTTTATCAACGACAAGCCAGGCTTCATCGCCTGCACGCATCGCCACACGATTAATCATAGCATTCATGCGCTTCAACACATGCACAGGGGCACTTTTCCCGCTTTCAGAAAGACACTCCACGCGGACCACTTTTCCGTCAAATAGACCAAAGTAGCCGGGTTCCGTTTCCGAACCCTCGGCTGCAATCAGAAATAGCCTGTTGTAGCGTCTCTGGCCGTAAGGGCGACAGAATGTTCTCACGCGCAGTCGGATCCGGATACGCTGTCAACCGGAGGTCTGAGGCTGACCATAGGTCGGATGCGCGGCACCCCGCCCAGTCGCCCTTGCAGATAACTCTTGCGAACATCCTTGTCGTAGCGGATATCCTGATTGTATTCGCTGAAGGAAACCAGGCTCGAAGCGCCATGCCTGTCTCTCTCCACAACCCACATCTCATCGCGTCGCAACAAATCCTGATCCATCAATAAAACATCGTGTGTTGTCAGCAGCACCTGTGAGCGACTTGCGGGAGAACAGCCGGAAAGATATGACTGGATTAACTGCCGCGTCAGCAACGTGTGCAGGCTGCGGTCAACCTCATCAATAACATAGACCTTTTTTGATGTAAGTGATGCCGCCTCCAGGAAGGCTGGCAATAGATCGATCACACGTTGAGAGCCATCCGACTCCTGGTTCATCTCGAACTTGATTTCATCCCCGCCCTGGTTCATGTGGTAGGTGACCAGCTTATGTGCTTTCAGCTCTCCGTTGCTGCGCGTCACGACAAATCGCTCGTTGAGCGGCTCAAGCCTGATCCGATGAGTGACACCTTCGGGTAGTTCTTTTTGGATCTTCTCTTTCATTTCGTCCGGAATCGGCAAATTGGCAAACGGTAACTCGTCTCCACCGAGATGACAGATTCCAGTATCCAGAGCCGACAGCAGTTTGTTCATGGTTCCATACAGCGGTGACTTTTCTTCCAGGAACAGCTCAAACGGATTAAAACGTGAATCCGGCGCTACCAGTTCAAGATTGTTCTTGAACCAAAGATAAATAGGCCGGAACTGATCGCCTTTCTGCAATACCGAATTCGTCAAAAAAAGTTGGTTGTCCTGAGTGCCATTGAAAGCGAATTCAAGAAAGGCATTATGTGCGAGAGACCTATGGAAATTGGGCTTTCCGTCATGCCGATGATAAAGTACCTTGTCAGCTGTCAGGCCGATCTTCACAAGCTTCTCTTCCACAACCATCTTGGATGTTACGGAAAAACTGAATTCGTAGATGGTCTCATCCACAAGTATTTCGAAGGCAAGACGTGACGGACGCTCTCCAGCATTATCATCCAGTCGGTAGGGCTGAACAGGAATGAAAGCATCTGGCCGCGTGCCATTTACTACCAGCTCTTTGGCAAAGTGGATCGCCTTGAAGAAGTTCGACTTTCCTGACGCATTGCCACCATAAATCGCAGCAATCGGCAAGACCTTCGCCGGATATTTGGCCAGGCTGGAAACACGTTCCCCGTGTTGGCGTTCTTTACTGGTCAACATTGTAAACGTAGCCGCATCCCGGAATGACTTCCAGTTCTCAATCGTAACTTTCAATATCATAGAATCCACCTGCTATAGAGATAATTCACTCTTTCGAACTATATCTTATAGCAGAGATGCAACAATTTGCAATTTTAATGTGATAATTTCTCGCAATGGTGAAGATTGCTCAGTATTGTTCGGTTCATATAATTGAGGACTCCACGAATTGCGACTCTTGTTTTTCACAGTTCGGTATTTCGCTGTCGGCAATTCAAAAGTCTACGATATTTGTTCATTTCCGCTGTATTTAACGCAGGTATCGCCCCAATGATGGTTGCGTTTATGGTTGCGGCCATGGTCATGTCTGACAGCCGTGGTTTGGTCGAGGTAAACGAATTTCAAAAAAATGAAATGTTATGCCGCCTTCAGCTTGCGAAGATTCTGACGAAGCCATGATTCCAGAAGTTTGCGGAGAGTGGTCTTCTTTTCCCGGGCGACTGCCTTCATTTCCTGAACTAGCTCTGGATCAATTCCTATCAAACAGTCGGCATGCTTCATGTCGATTTCAAACTCGACCTCGTTTTCCGGAATCATCTTGTCGCTCCAGTCGCGGCCTTCAATTGAACTGATCAGTTCAGTCATGGGTATTCGAGGCATATCGTCTCCTTTCGTTTGCAGTCATTTCTCTGGTGCTGATTATCATAGCCCTCGGAAGATTTTTTTCGCTATGAAGAATACCAGTAAATATAGATCCGACACAGGCGTAAGCGAACCCGAATGACGTAACTAATGACAACTATCACATAGCTAATCACATCGACATCATTAACTAATCATGTCGGCATACTCGCGCTGCATAGGCGTATCGCACTAATCCCATCATTAAGCGTGTAATGGCAGCTACTGCGCAAGGCAGCAATCCCACCATGGAGAATTTATCTGCTATTTTTGCCAGCATTAAAAAGGCCCTGCACGTCGGGATAGAGACGAACGTCACTGCCATCTGAATCAGACATGAGATCTTTGGCAGGAATCAAATGCTTCACTTACTGAAGTAGTTGATGTTTATCCATGAGGCGAATCGACGGTCTCTGGCACTCGTTCATCTCTGCCCTGATGAACGCATTAGCTCCATCACGGCTTGGAATGCCGTTGATCATTTGAGTAAAATTTTGTGCTGATGTTTACCGGGAAGGGGTCTGAAGCCACGGTATTGATCTGTGCCGGGTATCCAAACTGAAATCCTGTTCCTGATCTGACTTCTGTTCACGCGAACAATTTGCCCGTGTTTGGCTCCAGCACTCCGTTATCCTCTTATCCAACTCCCTCTTCTTCTTACTTTCCGCCGATTCCGGATGCATGGGAATGATATCTGGGCAGTCAAAATCGCAAGGGACAATAGAATAACAGGGTTTGCAGCCTATTATTGGGCAGCAGCGATCTTTCAGCATCCGCTGTTCCGAGAATCGAACTTGCCAGGAGTTTTGAGAGGGTCGAAGCAGTATCCCATGTATATCGAACTGTCGAAAATATTCATCGTAGTGATTATTCCACAGCCTTATGTACAGCGTTCGCTCAGAGTCTTTGGGAATCCTGTAGTGAGCGGGAAGGCGGCGTATGGGATTATAAAAGACCTGCCCTATTTCGATCTGGTTGGAACCGACCTGGGATACTGCGACGATATCTTTTTCGCGCATTCCATCTGTCGGTCCGGACTCTTTGAAAATAATGAGGTCCCTGGCCTTAAAACCCAGGGCTGTATCGACATTTGCCAACAGAGTGAAATCTCTGTACCGACGTTCAACTTTTGTAAATGGCTCCATGACTAACTCCTTCAAGTGGTCTTGAAGAGAGATAAGGAATTCTTGTGAAAGAGACAAGGTGAATTGGATATTTTTTATAAATCTCCGACCTGCTTGGAAAACTCAGGTGATCAAGTGATTCAGTGATCCATCGTCCGTGCTGAGATGTGCTGTTGTGGCGGATATTGAACTGGCAAGTGTGGTGGCCCCGACCTCGGAGCCCTTGTTATAGAGCTGCGACGCATCGATCTGGATACCGTAGCTGATTTGATTATCGCCGCCGTCTGTGCAGGAGCCACGTCGGAATTGTTGTTTTGTTTTTAAAATGGTTGAATGATACCCTTGAACTTGATTGAGGGTTTCAAAAGGATTCGTGGAATTTTATACGTTGTTTCTGGGGGCGGAATATGTGTCATGACGTGAATAGTGACTATGAAATAATATTTTCACCTGCATTATGCGGCTCTGTTACTGTGCAGGACGTTTTGACAACAAGTGGGACGATGGCATGGGCTATCCATGGGGCGGACTTGGCAAAAAACGTTTGTTGGTTTTGTGTAATCTCTCCGAAGTATGTATTTGAGGTAGGTACCAAAGATAGGTCTCTGATTATTCATCGCGGAAATACCGTGTCAGAGCTTGTGCTAGAAGATTTTATGCTTGATGAGAAGGTGGTCCTATGGGCGCTGTGGACACCAAGCGAGTTAAAGTTGATTGCAAAGAACAAGAATAGACACAAGGAAGCCGTTGTTCCGACCTCGCCCTGTATACCACCACCAGATCTGGTTAGATGGGCGAGAAAACAACTATTTCTTCCGGTTTCTGAATTTGGAGATGAGGAAGAAATGAGGACAGCGATCCATGCAGCCATTCTTTCTATAGAACACAAGCTGCAAAGTACTCAGGCGTGGCACAATATGTGGGACAGCAGCCCAAAAGGCACCGGAGAAGGAAGAAAACCAAAGCGCGAGACAGAGGTCCAGCCCTTGCTTCACTGTGCAATCCATGATCAGATGTTTGTGAAAGGGATTGAAATTATTCCAGAAAGAACAACTGGTGTCGGGCGAATAGACTTTGAGCTTATCGGGACCTGCAAAGGTCGGGGGAACGTAAACTATGCAGTTGAGTGCAAGCTGGCTCATTCAAGAGACCTGGAACATGGAGTAGTTACTCAACTTCCTGAATATATGACGGCAATAAATGCACAGTATGGCGCATACATTGTCATCGATTTTCGAGACGACAATTTTAAATTCCCAGTTCTGGATGAAAATCAGGACTTAGATTCTTTACTGGATTGTTTTCAAATGAAAAACAGGAGTCCATTTGGAGATCGCATACGGAACTTCGTTATTCGAGTAGGAAAAAGGGCATCTGCAAGCAAACTATGAATCGAATTCACCGCATGACAAATTTACAGATTATGAGTTCAAAACATGGTTAACGACTTAGAAAAATCAAATAAGATTCACACAACTGGTTCTATTCTGAACTCAGCAACTCAAAAGTTGTTGGAAGGACTGACTGGTATTGCTTCTTCTAAGAGAGAAGATCTCACCTTATCGATTGGTTTCATGCTTCAAAAGCTTCGAGCAGGGGAGTTTCTTTCGCAACTGTCTCGGGAATGGGAGAAGCTTAAAGAGAAAGGTCGGATTAAAGATGACGACTTGAAGTCTGATCAGCAGAAAGATTGCTTGCAAGGAATATTAGATTTTCTTGAAGAAGATAAGCCAGACAAGGAAAGATTTGAACTTCTTAAAAAATTGTTTTTCCTTTCGTCTATGCAAAAATCGTTTCCAGAAGAGAGCTTTTTACCTTCTCAATTCATGAAGCTTGGTCGAATTCTTTCAACCGTCGAAATAAAAATAGTATTTGCGTGTTTTCGTCTTTCTTCAACGGATAATGCAAATAGACCTATTTACAGAGAAATCAATGATCCACTTTCTTGGGCTAAAGCAGTCGCCAAAGAAGCCACATTACAATATTCAGAATTGGTCCTTTCTTTTGAAGAAGAACTAATTAAAAAAGGATTGCTTTCGGATCGTGTTCATCATGATCGCAGCGGCGTGGTTGTGACACCATATTTTCGATTGACCCAGATGGGGTTTGATTTTTGCCAATTTGTTTCAAGTTATGATTCTTGCAGAATGAATGAATCATAACATCAATGCAGATATCCTGAATAGTTATTTCATTCACATGCAGGCCGAAGCAAGTGTTTTTTGGCCCTTACTCCGATTCGTCTAGGCTCGCTATGCAGCAGCCCACACTTCCGATATCACCTCAGCCTGTTCAATAACCGTCTGAGTCGCTTTCTCCTGCATGTCGGGCGGATAGCCGAACTTCCGCAGAATCCGCTTCACAATGACCCGGAGCTGGGCTCTTACAGTTTCCCGGACTGTCCAGTCAATAGTTACATTCTTCCGGACAGCGGCGACCAATTCCCGGGCAATCTTGATCAATGTCGGCTCACCCAGCACCTTGACTGCGCTGTCATTTACTTCCAGTGCATCGTAAAAAGCGAGTTCATCATCGTTCAGGTGCAATGCTTCCCCGCGTGCCTGCGCCACCTTCATAGTCTTCGCAAGCGAGATCAGCTCTTCGATGACCTGTGCCGTTTCAATGGCCCGATTCTGATACCGGCGCACGGTCTGCTCCAGCAGTTCAGCGAAGGAGCGTGCCTGAACTACGTTACGTTTTGAACGTGCTTTTATTTCTCCGGACAATAGTTTCCGGAGTAGCTCCACGGCAAGATTCCGCTGTGGCATTTTCTGAACATCTGCGAGAAACTCATCGGACAGAATAGAAATATCCGGTTTCTTTAATCCGGCGGCAGTGAAGATATCAACGACCTCATCAGACGTTATAGCCTTGGAAATTATCTGGCGGATGGCATGTTCAATCTCTTCGTCCGTCTTTTTATCACCCGGAGTGTTTTTTGCCAACACTGCACGAACAGCCTGGAAGAACCCTACGTCATCGCGAACACGCATGGCTTCTTCATGCGGGACTGCGAGTGCAAATGCCTGTGATAGCTGCGTAACTGCACGGACACAACGCGACTTACCATCGACTTGTGCGAGAATAACCTCTTGTGCAGCGGGCAGTAACGCAAGCCGATCCTGTGCCGCCCCTGTAGTCCACCCCGACCAGTCGAACCCATGGAACAAGCCACAGCAGATCTCATATTTTTCGAGCATGACCGCTACAGCTTCTTCCTGATCGTGGGCATTCTTACCGGTTCCACCGCTCTCTGTATAAGTTGCCAGTGCCTGCTTCAGTTCATCAGCCAGTCCCAGGTAGTCAACGACTAACCCGCCCGGCTTATCCTTGAATACGCGATTAACTCTTGCAATGGCCTGCATAAGTCCGTGGCCACGCATAGGTTTGTCCACATACATAGTGTGCAGCGACGGCGCATCAAAGCCAGTAAGCCACATATCGCGTACAATGACTATCTGGAAAGGATCTTTCGGGTCACGGAACCTGTTCGCCAGTGATTCTCGTCTCTGTTTACTGCGTATATGTGTCTGCCAATCTAACGGATCTGTTGCAGATCCGGTCATAATAACCTTCATAGCCCCATGTTCGTCATCTGATCCAGCCCAGTCTGGTCGCAATAAGGAAATTTTACGATACATTTCAACGCAGATACGGCGGCTCATGCACACAATCATGGCTTTACCGTCAATTACGGATAATCTGTTCTCGAAATGCTCGACCAGATCACGAGCGACTATCTTAAGACGGTGTTCTGATCCGACTATCGCCTCGATCTGCGCCCATTTGCTCTTGAGTTTCTCTTTACGCTCGACCTCTTCACCTTCAGTGGCTTCCTCAAACTCCGGGTCGATCTTCGGACGCTCCGACTCTTTCAGTTTCAGCTTGGAAAGTCGGCTTTCATAGTATATGGGAACAGTGGCACCGTCTATAACTGCCCGCTGGATATCATAGACACTGATATATTCACCAAACACGGCGCGGGTATTGGCATCAGTCTTTTCTATGGGTGTGCCAGTAAACCCTATGAAGGATGCGTGCGGAAGTGCGTCTCGCATGTGCCGGGCGAAACCGTCGATAAAGTCATATTGGCTCCGGTGGGCTTCATCAGCTATGACGACTATGTTCCGCCGGTCTGAAAGTATCGGATGCCGATCACCCTTGTCTTCGGGAAAGAACTTCTGGATCGTTGTGAATACAACACCGCCCGCTGCGACTTTCAGCTTGTTACGTAGGTCAGCGCGATCTATCGCCTGGACAGGTGGCTGACGCAGAAGATCCCGGCAACGGGCAAATGTTCCGAAAAGTTGATCGTCCAGGTCGTTACGGTCAGTAAGCATAACAATGGTCGGATTTTCCATGTCGGGATGCAGAATCACACGGCCTGCGTAAAATGCCATGGTCAGGCTCTTTCCTGACCCCTGCGTATGCCATACGACACCTACACGTCGATCGCCCTGATCACCGCCGGGCTGATTCCCTGCTTCAAATCGACCAGCGATATCAGCTAACGCATACTTAGTTGCTTTAGCTGCACGCAGCGTCTGTTCAATAGCTACGTTAACGGCATGGAACTGATGATACCCGGCCATTTTCTTTGTGATCTTACCGCCGCCGGAATCCTCAAATACGATAAAGTATCTCAGCAGGTCCAGGAATCTGCGTTTTTCGAATACACCGTTCAATATGACCTGTAACTCCGGCATCGCAGTAGGGGCATCTGCGGTCCCTGTGATCGTTCGCCAAGGCTTGAACCATTCTTTGCCCGCCCCGAGTGTTCCAATTCGTGCCTGGACCCCGTCAGAGATCACCAGTGCGATGTTTGTGGCGAATAGCGAGGGTATCTGCGCCTGATAAGTTTGGAGCTGCTGGTGAGCGGTCCAGACGGTGGCGTTCTCATCGGCGGGGTTCTTCAGCTCAATAACTGACACTGGTAGCCCGTTTATGAACAGAACGATGTCTGGGCGGCGCGTATGCTGGCCATCGGACACCGTGAACTGGTTTACTGCCAGCCAGTCGTTATTATCTGGAGCGGCGAAGTCGATGATACGGGCTTGAGCACCGGATATCGATGAGTCACTTCTTCTGTATTCAACCGTAACGCCGTCAACCATCATACGGTGCATTGCACGGTTACGCTCTACGAGGGACGGCGCATCTGCTCGTGTGATCTTGCGGAAGGCGTCTTCGATAGCCTCCGGTGGCAAGTCGGGGTTGAGGCGCTCCAGTGCCTGCTTTAAGCGTTGTTCAAGGATAACATCTCGGTAGTTCGGATCAGTGCGCTCCGCGTTGGGAGCGTCTGCGGCGATGTCCGGACCGCTGAGGACGGAGTAGCCAAGCTCATCGAACCAGGTGAGGGCGGCTTCTTCAACAACACTTTCCGTTATTCTGGACATGTCACAATCTCTCGATACCTATCAGTGAGATTATTCATTATTCGCCGGACTCTTGTTCCTGAATTTCTTTGAGGGATCGTCCATTGGCATCTTTCCACTCTGTCCGACCATTGGCAGCACGCCCAAGCAAAACGCCCGCAGCCGTGGAAGGCGAATTGAAGGTATAGTCCTGCCCAACGCGAAACACCTCTCCAGCATCCAGCATCACACCAGTTTTCACCAATGTCTTACGAAGTTCTGCCATATACGCATGTATAGCCGGAGTTTCAATCTTCACTGCTGTTGAACCCGATCGAACTACGAAACCTTCAGGTGTATCAATTCCCCGTGCTTCAATGCCTCTGCCCTTGAGAATCAGATCATGGCTCTCTGTCGTCGTTACTCTGGTTTTTTCAAATAGATTGATTCCCAGGACCGGCAGACACAGTAAAATATCGGCAAGAAACCCATCGACATCAGCTGTGTCGGCCTCAGACAGTGCCGGAAGCTGTGGCACATTGCCGTTATCTATTTCGCAGCGCTTGGCATCGGTCGCAAGAGCAGCCATGCGTGATTCAAGATACTGGACGTGTGCTTTATTCAGATTCTGGTCCTTGCTTGTGAATACTACTGCGTGTGTCCAGAAATCTTTGGTTTTCGCATGCTGTTCAAGTCGCGATAAAACACCATCCCCTTCACCAACATAGACAGTTGGCAATTGCCCGGATTCGCCCGGCTCCCAGAGTATGTATACACCGGTACGTTTTAACTCAGGACGTTGCCGGGTTTCAGAGTACAGAGATCGTGGAAACATCAGTCCTTGTCCAGTCCAATTGGACTTTTCAACGATACGCAGTCCTTCCGGTTCTCCGGATGGAATGAAAATGCGCACTGAGAAACCTTTTGAAGGTGATGCCATCAGATTACCTCCGAGACGATGTGGTCGGCGTCTGTTACACGTAATTCACCGCTGAGCAACTTCGGCAATAGTGTGTCACGCACGGTGGCGAGAGTGCGGGACTGATGGACGCTTGCGATAATATGCTCAATTGTGGACTCAATAGCCTTGGTGAAAGCAGCAGCTATTGGCCTTGGTGGTAGCGTGACTTTAAAAGAGCTTATGTCTCCCCAGCTTGTTCGTGGCATCTTGGTGCCTGTGGAAGCGAGGTCAGTGAAATAAACTACTGCGTCGCTGCTCACATGACCAAGGAGGAAACCAAACCATTCGGGGTTTCTTGGCGCAAGGACGAGAATATCGGTCGAGCACACGCCATCAATGGGCGCAACTCCAACCTTGTGAAAATACGGACGTAGTTTGCCGAACAGAATTTCGCCTCTATGAAAGATAGATTTGCCACTCGCCACATCGGCGGAGTCGTCCCAGTCACCTAGAGCGATGCAACGACGGGGCATGTGTTCCAAGGCGATATAGGGCGTGTTTGCAGCTATGTAGCTCGGTTGAATCCCTCGCTTTGGGTTTGTAGCAATATCGCCAATGCAGCCAGCCGTCCATCCCTGCGGAATGTGCCCGAGAGCAGAATCCTGGAACGACGCAGGGAAGAGGTCAGCAGTCACCTCATCCATGCCAGCTGGAGACCGGCCGTCGAGTTTGGCGCGGACGGGGTCGAAATCCACGAACCAGCTTTGGAAGAGCGCCCGAGACATACCTTCCAGCGTCGCGTTCATCTTCCGGTTCAACTCGATCTTTTCGTCCAGCGCCCCGAGGATGTGTGCGATGGCCTTTTGTTCGGCGAGAGATGGCACATGCAAATCTCTCACATAAACTGCTGCCCGAGTTGTTGATGGGATGGGCGATCCATCGTCTATCTCGCCGAGCTTGTGGTATTTTATTGCGTAATAGAGCCACCGCATATCAAGCTCAGTTTTGGGGACCACGTAATAGGCGGTGTCTATCACGAAAAAAGGAGTCCACGAAAATTCGACGCCACGATAGGCACCCTTGCGACCCAAGATCACGCCAGGGCCGGGAGCAAGAGGTTGCGATGTCCAGCCAATAGGACCATTGCTTCCGAATACGCGGAACTTGCCGCTTACGGTGTCATAGTCACGAAGCGCCTTGCCATACTCCAGTGAAATTTCCTCACCCCAGGTACTTTCTCGCCAATCATTCGCCATATCCCGGACCTCTCGGGTTTCCTGTAAAAAGGCTACGCAGTGCGTAGCGTTTTCCGGCACCTGGAAAAATTATGCCTGTCTGCTTTATCAACACAATGCGACGCAGCTTTGCTATATTCATTTTAAAATCTCCCAATGTCCGCCTTTATCTGGACCGACACGGTGGAGATGACCATCCATTTGTAATTTTTGAAGGTTACGTTCGATTGACCGCTCTGAGATACCGACAAGTGCTGCAAGTTCCGGTATAGTTATCTTCGTATTTTTCCGGATCGCGTCAATAATTTTCACCGACGTTTTCACCGACGTTTTCACCGACGTTTTCACCGACGTTTTTTGCGAAGTCGGGGAATCAGTTTCATCGAATGATGGACGTGGAAAACTTGTGATAAAGAGCTTCGCGGTCTCGGAGAATTCGACCCTGGGCTCTTTTTCAATGATCAGTGACATTCCTCGTCCCCAAGCTTCCACCAATTGAATTCGACGTAGCAGGTCGGCTATGAGTGGGTTTCGGCGTCGCGACACATTCCCATGGCGCATTTTATCAATTGTCAGTCCGTCATACAGCTCACCAGGATTGCGAATCTCTACGCGATTCTTGAATACAGCAACCTGGACATGATCTGGGTCACGGTAGTCTCGATGACAAAAGGCATTGATGATGGCTTCACGTATAGCTTCCGTGGAAATTTCAGGGACATCTTCGCGATACAGGCCCTGGATGCGCATTCCAATGTGGATATTTTTGAGAATATATTTCTGGGCTTCTTCGATCAGAGTCAGAATATCACCCTCAAAGTCATGCCGGTCAAGGATAGTTGCGCTACTGGTGCTGCCAAACACGGCACAGCGCAGTTGCAGGTTCGGTTTCTTCGCAAAAAAGATATTGGTGGCATTGGCAAGATACGCATCTTTGACCATTTCAAGCTTTTCCAGGGATTTGGAAACGGAAGTCCATTTTACGCCTGCCCGCTTCATAAAACTCTTGAGTCGTTTTTCATCGACGTCATCTATATTCATAGCGGAAGGCTCAGAATCCCAGCGAAGAGCATCGCGATTCTTGGTCAGAATAAGGTGCTCAAGTTCTTTTACGGTAAGTTGACGATCCTCGTCAGCGACACGCATAAAGGCTCTGCCATACGCAAAGTAAGGCGTATCTTTCCCCTGGAATAAAACGTGTATGCATTGCTTTCCATGAAGTTTTTCGACAGTTATTTTCGGATAGATTTTGGGTTCAATATTTGCAGTAATTGACTGAGAAAGATCTCGAAGTGTTTTCTCATTCACATCCAGCCCGACAGCAACGCCATCGTTTTTCACTCCGAACCACAACTCGCCAGCTCCGTGCTTATTTAATATGGCAGTCATGGAGACTAAACCCTGTTTGAGTTCAGCAAGGCTTTTTTTCAATTCAATTGTTTCGCTTTCTGCGATGTGGGGTTCACCCACCATAGCCGAGCCCCTTCAGATTCGCTTTAATAGC